>NZ_JBAUZA010000514.1:0-2648 GCF_049585075.1 Mycobacterium sp. | reverse complement strand
GGGCCGGGGGGAGTCGGCGCGAGCGGCGCGAAGCCGCGCGCCGGCAGGGCCGCCATGCCAAGCCGTCGAAATCTGCCAAACGGCGGTAGCGGCAAGTGGACGTCAAAGAGGTGCTGCTGCCCAGCATCGGCGTGCGATACGAATTCACCAGCCACGACGGCGAGCGGATCGGGATCATTGCCCGGCGCAGCGGCGAATTCGACGTCGTCCGCTACGCACGCGACGATCCCGACCAGGCCGAGCCGATCTTTCACTTCACCGACGAGGAGGCCGACGCGGTCGCCCAGATTCTGGGTGCACCGCGGATCGCCGAGCTGATCCGCGAAGTACCTGGGCTGGAGTCCGGTCAAGTTCACATACGGGCGGGCAGCCCGTTCGCCGACCGGCCGCTCGGGGACACCCGCGCCCGCACCCGCACCGGTGCGTCGATCGTGGCGATCGTGCGCAACGAGGAGGTGCTGGCATCGCCGGGACCCAGCGAAATGCTGCATGCAGACGACGTACTGATCGTGGTCGGCACCGAAGACGGCATCGCCCAGGTCGTTCAACTCGTCGATAACGGCTGAGCCCGTGCAAATTTCGGCGCCGCTGCTGTTGCAACTCGGCGCCGTCCTCACCGCGCTTGCATTGCTGGGTACGGTGGCTCGCCGGTTCGCGCTCTCCCCGATACCGCTGTATCTGCTGACCGGTCTGGCGCTCGGCAACGGCGGCATCACTCCCGTGACGACCGCGGGTCATTTCATCACCACTGGCGCGCCGATCGGTATCGTGCTGCTGTTGCTGACTTTGGGGCTGGAGTTCTCCGCGACTGAATTCGCCAGCAGCTTACGTCACCACTTACCCTCTGCTGCAGTTGATTTCATCTTGAACGCAACGCCCGGTGCCCTGGCCGGATGGCTGCTCGGTGTCAACGGCGTCAGCATCCTCGCGCTGGCCGGCGTCACCTACGTCTCTTCCTCCGGTGTAATTGCGCGGCTGCTGAAGGACCTGCAGCGGCTCGGTAACCGCGAAACACCGGCCGTGCTTGCGGTGCTGGTGCTCGAAGATTTCGCGATGGCGGCCTTTCTGCCGCTGGAGGCGGTTCTCGGGGCCGGGCGTGGCTGGCTGCTCGCGGTTGGTGGCATGGCCGCCGCGGTCGCCGCGCTATGCGTCGCGTTCGCCGCGTCATATCGCTGGGGCCACCACTTCGGCCGGCTCGTGGCGCATCCGGATAACGAGCAACTGCTGCTGAGGGTTGTCGGAATCACCTTGATCGTTGCCGCGCTGGCTGAGGAGATGCACGCCTCGGCCGCCGTGGGTGCCTTCCTGGTCGGCCTCACCCTCACCGGTGAAACCGCGGATCGGGCCCGCAAAGTGCTGGGCCCGCTGCGCGACCTGTTCGCCGCGATCTTCTTCGTCGCGGTCGGGCTGCCGGTGAATCCCGCGCAGTTGTTACCGACGCTTCCGATCGCCTTGTTGCTGGCCGCGGTCACCTCAGCGACGAAGGTGGCCACCGGAATGTTCGCCGCCCGACGCGAGGGAGTGGCGCGGCGCGGGCAATTGCGTGCCGGCGCAACGTTGATCGCCAGGGGCGAGTTTTCGCTGATCATCATCGGCCTGGTTGGCTCGTCGGGCGCAGGGATTTCGGCATTGGCTACGACGTACGTGTTCGTGCTGGCGATCGTCGGGCCGGTAATCACCCGTTTCACCGGCGGCCCCCGCCCGGCGAGCGTCCACAAGACCTAGGCCGGCTTAGCCGATGTGCAGGGCGACGACCTGCCAGCGTCCGCCCGCGACCCTTTCGATGCGGCAGGCGATGGCATGGATGCGGCGCCCGCGGCTATAACTTCCGAATACCTCGGCCGCGCCGGCCCGGTCCGGGCCGCCCACCGGCTGCAGCCGCAACCGGCGTAACACGGCCGCGCCGTCATTGCCGGCCGTGAACCGGTTGGCGCGCAGCACCGAGTCGACGAGGCCGGCGGCCAGCAGCCCCTGTAGTTGTGCAACCGGGCGGCGACGGTCGAGAACTTCAAGCACTCTGCGCAGCGAGGCATCGGCGAAGCACGCCGCTTGCCGCATCGGCGCAGACATCGTCGGCGATCGGCCGGCGACAACGGGCTGACCGGAATGTCGTTGCTGCACATGCGTATTGGGCCGCCGCAGCGTTGTTGGTGACGGCGGCGAGCAGCGACGGACATCGCGCGCGGGCGGTTCATAATCGACGACGGGCATCACCGCGAACGCGTCACGGCCGGACGGGCTGGGGCTGGTCAACACTGCATTCTCCCGATGTTTACGAAGGGGCCGAAAAAGTAGGCCTGCGGGAGAGAGGCAGACAACTGTGATGATGATCGCACAATCGCGGCGGGCGTGTACCCGGGCTGCAGCGGGCCCGCGGAGACGGTTACCGTGAGCGGCAGATTGATCGGTTCGGTGAATTCACAAGGGATTGCAAGAGGAGACGCGACGTGGCGAGGTTGTCCACTTCGGACGCGTCGTTCTATCAGCTGGAGAACACCGCCACCCCGCTGTATGTCGGCTCGCTGGCGATTGTGCGGCAGCCGCGCGCCGGGCTGAGCTACGAGGCGTTGCTGGCAACGGTTGAGCAGCGGCTGCCACAAGTACCGCGCTACCGGCAGAAGGTCCGCGAAGTGACCATGGGTTTGGCC
>NZ_JBAUZA010000513.1:0-3352 GCF_049585075.1 Mycobacterium sp. | reverse complement strand
GCTGTGTACCGACCCATAGGACCTGCCAGTGGACGAGACCAGTTTACGAATGCTGGCTCCGCCCTCATACGCGCTCCGCAATTCGTCCATCAACTGCGCGCGTGTTTTCTTCGACTTCCGCATCGGCGCCTCCCCGCTGAATAGGATCCCCAACGCACACAGCGTAGAAAGCCGGCGTCGGCGGCGGGGCGATTTGACGAAATCGCCTGCGCCATCGGTCAGGCCAACTCGATGAGATCCCGGTAGTCCTCGGACCAATGGTCTTCGGTGCCGTCGGGAAGCAGCACGACACGTTGCGGATCGAGCGCTTCGGCGGCGCCGGGGTCGTGCGTCACCAGCACCACCGCGCCGGCGTAGCTACGCAGTGCATCCAGCACCTGCTCGCGCGATGCCGGATCGAGGTTGTTCGTCGGCTCGTCGAGCAGCAACACATTCGCCGTCGACGCCACCAGGCCGGCCAGCGCCAGCCGCGTCTTCTCACCGCCGGAGAGCGTGCCGGCCAACTGGTCGAGCTGACTACCACTGAACATGAACGCGCCGAGTAGACCACGCAGGTCTTGCTCGCCCGAATCGGGCGCGGCATGGCGGATATTCGCCCACACCGTCGCGGTGTCGTCGAGGGTGTCGTGCTCCTGGGCGAAGTACCCGATTTTCAAACCGTGTCCGGGCTCCAACCCCCCGGCGTCGGGCTGCTCGGCACCGGCCAACAGCCGCAGCAGTGTCGTCTTGCCCGCGCCGTTGAGTCCGAGCACCACCACCCGGGAGCCGCGATCGATCGCGAGGTCAACGCCGGTGAACACTTCCAGCGATCCGTAGTTCTTGGTCAGACCACTGGCCACCAGCGGGGTGCGTCCGCAGGCGGCCGGGCTGGGAAACTTGATCCGGGCCACCTTGTCAGCTGCCCGCTCTTCGTCGAGCGCGGCCATCATCCGATCGGCACGTCGCAGCATGTTCTGCGCTGCAACAGCTTTGGTCGCCTTCGCACCTAACTTGGCGGCTTGGGCACGCAACGCGGTGGCCTTGCGTTCAGCGTTGGCACGTTCCCGGCGGCGACGCTGCTCGTCGGTGGCGCGCGCGTCGAGATACTTCTGCCAGCCCATGTTGTAGACGTCGACTTCGCCGCGCACCGCGTCGAGAAACCACACTCGGTTGACGACGTCGGCCAGCAAGTCGACGTTGTGGCTGATGACCACGAGGCCGCCGGTGTGGTTCCGCAGAAAATCCCTTAGCCAGCCCAGTGAATCGGCGTCGAGGTGGTTGGTCGGCTCGTCAAGCAGCAAGGTAGTGGCCGAACCTGAAGCCCCGGCTCCTCCTTCACTCGCGGCGAACAGAATCCGCGCCAGCTCCACCCGGCGTCGTTGTCCACCGGACAGCGTGCGCAGCTGCTGAGTCAGCACCCGTTCGGGCAACCCAAGGCTCGCACAAATTCGGCCGGCCTCGCTTTCGGCTCCGTAGCCGCCTAACGCCGCGAAGCGTTCCTCGAGTTGGCCGTAACGGCGAATCGCACGGTCGCGCGCTGCGTCGTCGGCGACCTCGGCCATCAGCGCCTGCTGCTTTTCCAGATCGGTGAGTAGGGTGTCCAAGCCGCGCGCCGAGAGCACTCGGTCGCGGGCCAGGACGTCGAGATCGCCCTCTTTGGGATCCTGCGGCAGGTAACCGATCTCGCCGCTGCGCGTCACTGTCCCGGCATACGGCTCGCCCTCCCCCGCAAGGATGCGCAAGGTGGTGGTCTTCCCGGCGCCGTTGCGCCCGACCAGACCGATGCGGTCACCGGGCTGTATCCGCAACGCCGTGGCGGGGGCCCCCGCCGGATTAGCACAGAGCAACGTGCGCGCGCCAGCGCGGACCTCGAGGTCCGTAGCCGTGATCACGGTCACTCTCCTTGTTCGTTTGTCCGACTCCTCAGCAGGCCATGGCCTGCATCGTCGCCGGACGGTTGTTACTTGTCGTCGGTGAATACCGGCGGCCGCTTCTCGGCACGCGCGGCAACCGCCTCTTCGAAGTTCGTGGTGAGCAGGCGAACGAAAAGCTGCCCCAGGCCCTCGGCCTGCATGTGCCCTTCCAGGCTAGCGGCGTCTAGTCCACTCCACAGTGTGCGTTTGGTCAACTCGATTCCCGGCCGCGAGAACGCAGCGATCCGTTCGGCCATCGCATAGCACGTCTCCAGCAGCTGGTCTTCGGGTACCTGTTGGGATACCAGCCCGATCCGCTCGGCTTCCTCGGCGTCGATGTCCCGGCCGGTCAGCATGATTTCGAACGCCCGCGACGAGCCGATGGCCCGCGGCAACAAGTAGCTAAGACCCAGCTCGCTGGCGGTCAGACCGTTATTGATGCCCGCCGCCCGGAAATAGGCCCCGCTCGCGGCGACGCGGATATCGGCGGCTAGCGCCAGGCAGAGCCCACCACCGATCGCGGCGCCGTTGACCGCGGCGATCACCGGCTGGTGTAGCCGTCGCAGTCCCAGGATGACGTCGTCGAGAACCTGCATGGAGCGCAGCGCGTAGGTGGGCCGGGTCAGGCCCTGCACATGCGGCACTTCCCCGGCCGACTTGTGGTCGGCGCCCGACGAGAAACCTCGACCGGCCCCGGTCAGTACGACCACCCGCACCGAGTTGTCGTAGGTGATCTCCTCTAGAGCCGATTTGAGCGGCACCATGACGTCGAACGCCATGGAGTTCATCCGCTCCGGCCGGTTGAGGGTGATGAGCGCGACATGCGGCCGCGGATGTTCAACGAGAACCAAATTCACCGTTGAACGGTAACTTGCCTGGCCTTGGGCCGTCGCCTTGAGGCGATCAGGCCTGGTCGCTCTCCTGCGCGGCGATCGCCGCGTCGATGTCGAAGTTCTTGACCTGCTGAACCAGGTCCTCCAACGCCGCCGGCGGCAGGGCGCCGGCCTGGTTGAACACCAGCTTGCCCTTCTTGAACGCCATCAACGTCGGGATGGACCGAATCTGGGCGGCGGCTGCCAGCTCCTGCTGTGCTTCGGTGTCGACCTTGGCGTGCACGACGTCGGGATGCTTGTCGGCTGATGCGGCAAACGTGGGCGCGAACTGGCGGCACGGCCCGCACCACGATGCCCAGAAGTCGACCAGGACGACGTCGTTGCCGTTGATGGTCTCGTTGAACTTTTCGGCGGTGAGGTCTTGGGTAGTCACGGTGCTCTCAACGCCGTGAACTGCCGAAATGTTCCCGGCGGGTGCTCGCGCCCGATCAGGTCAGGTGGTCGTAGTCGCCGCGCACCCAGGCGGCGTGGCGGGCCGCCGATCGCTGGACCGCCGCGTGGCCGTCGGTGTCGATGGAGTTCGTGAACAGTCCGTAGATGCGGTCGAAGTGCAACTCCGCCAGCGTG
>NZ_JBAUZA010000512.1:0-3936 GCF_049585075.1 Mycobacterium sp. | reverse complement strand
AATGCGCTCAACGACTCTGGCTGGGCCAGCGAGCAGATTCGCCCCAGCCCGACGTCGGCGGGCAGCGGTGCCAATGCGACGAGGTCAAACGCCGGCTCCTCGTATGGATGCGCGGCCCGCATCGCCGAGAGCACCTCGCGCCGTGCCCGCGCAGGCGCGACAACCTCGACTCGATCCTCGACCACTTTTTCCACGGCGCCGACGCTGCCGATCGCCGGTGCAGCTCCATCGCCCGGCAGGAACTGGCCGGTGCCGGTGACGCTCCAGCTGCATTGGGAATAGTCACCGATTCGGCCGGCTCCGGCCGCAAAGACCGCCGCGCGCACCGCCTCCGCGTTCTCCGCCGGCACAAAGATCACCCACTTGTCCAAACCGGCCACCACATGTGAGGGCTCCAGCACCGCCTCAACGGTTAGCCCTAGCGCCTGCGCCAACGCATCGGACACTCCCGGTGATGCCGAGTCGGCATTGGTGTGTGCGGTGAACAGCGAACGGCCGGAACGAATCAGGCGGTGCACCAACGCACCTTTGGCGGTACTGGCCGCCACCGTGTCCACGCCGCGCAGCAGCAGCGGATGGTGGGCCAGTAGCAGGCCGCCGTCCGGAACCCCGTCGACGACTGCCGCGGTCGCATCGACGGCGATTGTCACCGAGGTCAGCGTGTCGTCAGGGTCGCCGCACACCAAGCCGACCGAATCCCACGACTCGGCTAGCCCGGGCGGATAAGCCTCGTCCAGCACGTCGATGGCGTCGGCCAGCCGCACGATCACGCCAGCACCTCCCGCAACGCCTCGACAAGCAGCGGCCACTCCGGCCTGACCGCCGCGCGCAGATATCGCCCGTCCAAACCGGTGAAGGTGTCACATCGTCGTACCGCAATTCCTTTGGCGTGCAGATGCTTTCGCGTCAACGCGGCGTCGTCGACGGTGAACAAGACGAATGGCGCACAGCCGTCCACTGATTCGACACCCACCGACCGCAGGCCCGACACCATCTCGGTGCGCAACACCGCCAAGCGTCGAGCTTCCACGGCCGCTTCGGCGACGGCGTCGGGCGCACAACAGGCCGCAATCGCCGTCAGTTGCAGGGTCCCCACCGGCCAGTGCGCCCGCTGAGCCGTCAACCAAGCCAACACGTCGGGTGCACCCAATGCGTAACCTACCCGAAGGCCCGCCAGCGACCACGTTTTGGTCAGGCTGCGCAATACCAGCACGTCGGGCAGCGGCTCGTCGGCGAGCGATTCCGGCTCACCGGGAATTGAATCGGCAAATGCCTCGTCCACCACCACGATCCGGCCGGGTCGGCGCAACGCGAGGATCTGCTCACGGGTGTGCAAAACCGATGTCGGGTTGGTGGGGTTGCCCACCACGACGAGGTCGGCGTCGTCGGGAACCTGCGCGCCGGCCAAGCCGAACGGCCGGTCAAGTACGACGTGCTGTACGCGCACACCGGCCGCCCGCAGCGCCACGGCGGGCTCGGTGAACGACGGCGCGATCACCGCCGCCAGCCTCGGGCGAAGGTTGGGCAGCAACGCGAATCCTTCGGCGGATCCGGCCAACAGTGCGATGTCGTCGGGAGCACGGCAATGACGGACCGCGACGGCTTGCATCGCCGCGCGCTCGTCGCCGCCGCTTGGGTAGCGCGCCAGATCCGGCAACCGTGCGGCCAGCCGCTGCACCAGCCAGGCAGGCGGCTGGGTATGACGGACGTTGACCGCGAAATCGAGCATGCCCGGTTCGGCGGCCTGATCGCCGTGATAGCGCGCGAGATTCGCCACGTCTGAAACCCTAACGACCTCGCGACGAGGCCAACTATCGGGACACGGTCAACCGCAGGTCGCGCCATCTTGGACAATAGGGACGTGACCGGCACGGCCTCCGCCGCTAAACCCCAACTGGTGATCTTCGACCTCGACGGCACCCTCACCGACTCCGCTGACGGGATCGTGTCCAGCTTTCGACACGCGCTCGGCCAGATTGGCGCCGAAGTGCCCGACGGCGACCTGACCAGCCGGATCGTCGGCCCGCCGATGCATCACACCCTCGCCACGATGGGGCTGGGCGAGCACGCCGACGCCGCGATCGCGGCCTACCGCGCCGACTACACCAGCCGCGGCTGGGCAATGAACAGCCTCTTCGACGGAATTAGTCATCTGCTGGCCGACCTGCGGGCCGCCGGCGTCCGGCTTGCCGTGGCGACCTCCAAGGCGGAGCCGACCGCACGTCGCGTCCTGGCGCATTTCGGGCTCGACCAGCACTTCGAGGTCGTCGCCGGAGCCAGCGTCGACGGCACCCGCGCTACCAAAACAGACGTGCTGGCCCACGCGTTGGCGCAACTGCAGCCGCTGCCCGACCGCGTGCTCATGGTCGGCGACCGCCGCCACGACGTCGAAGGCGCGGCTGCGCACGGCATCGACGCGGTGGTGGTCGGCTGGGGATACGGCCAAGCCGACTTCGCCGACGCCACCGAAACGGCCGGGCTGGTGCATGTTGCGACGGTTGCCGAGCTGCGGAGGACGTTAGGTGTCTGAGTCGCGGCTACACATCACGTTCGTGTGCACCGGCAACATCTGCCGGTCGCCGATGGCGGAGAAAATGTTCGCCCACCAGATCTGCCAGCGCGGTCTGCACGACGCCGTGCGGGTGACCAGCGCCGGAACTGCCGGCTGGCATATCGGAAAGTGCGCCGACGAGCGGGCCAACCGCGTGCTGCGCGCGCACGGCTACCCCACCGACCACAGCGCCGCGCAGGTCGGCATCGACCACATCGAGGCCGACCTGGTGGTCGCGCTGGCCCGCAACCACGTGTGGCTGCTTCAGCAGCTCGGGGTCGATTCCGACCGAATCCGGATGCTGCGGTCTTTCGACCCGCGCTCCGGTGCGTATGTCCTCGACGTCGACGACCCTTACTACGGCGACCACGACGACTTCGAATCGGTGTTCACCGCCATCGAGGCTTCGTTGCCGGGCCTGCACGCTTGGGTCGACGAGCGGCTTGCCGAGAACGGGCGCCCCTGATGCGTCGCCTCGCCTTTCTGCTGCGACCCGGCTGGGTGGCGCTGGCTGTTGTGGTGATCGCGTTCACCTACTTGTGTTTCAGCGTGCTCGCGCCCTGGCAGTTGGGCAAGAACACGAAGACGTCGCGAGAAAACAACCAGATTCAGCAATCTCTGACCACCGCGCCGGTGCCACTGAAAACCCTGTTGCCGCAACAAAACTCGTCAGCTCCCGACGCACAGTGGCGCACCGTGACGGCGACCGGCCACTATTTGGCCGATAAGCAGCTGCTGGTCCGGTTGCGGGTGGCCGAGGGGAATCCGGCGCTGGAGGTGCTGGTTCCCTTCGCCGTCGACGGAGGCCCCAATGTCCTGGTCGACCGCGGCTATGTGCGACCCGAACAAGGGTCGCGGGTGCCGGCGATTGCAGCGCCTCCGCGCGAGACAGTAACCATCACGGCGCGGCTGCGCGATTCCGAGCAGCCGGTGTCGGACAAGCAGCCATTCGTCAGTGACGGTGTGCGGCAGGTGTATTCGATCGATATCAGCCAGATAGCGACGCTGACCGGGGTTCCACTGGCTGGGTCATATCTGCAGTTGGTCGACAACCAACCCGGCGGGCTGGGCGTCATCGCGCTCCCCCACCTGGATGCCGGGCCGTTCTTGTCCTACGGCATTCAGTGGATCACGTTCGGCGTTGTCGCGCCGATCCTGCTGGGCTACTTCGTGTACGCCGAGATCCGGGCCCGCCGCGCCGAGAAGCGCCAGACCGAGCCCGCCGAGAAGACTGCGCCGGCCACCGTCGAGGACAAGCTCACCGACCGCTACGGACGGCGGCGCTGAGCCCTACGAGCGCCAGCACCGCAGCCGCCTGCACCGCACGCGAAAGCCGCACGGACCGGCGCAGATCCGCGACGGTTGGCGGTGGACCTGCACCGAGG
>NZ_JBAUZA010000511.1:0-1632 GCF_049585075.1 Mycobacterium sp. | reverse complement strand
GGGTGAACGCGACGCCAAGCCACCCAGCGCGGCGAGTACCGCGATCGCGCCGACCGCGATCAGCCCGGCCAGCGCGCCGGTAGCCACTCGGTGGGTCGCGGCCAGACCGGTTGCTGCCCAGATTAGTCCAACGACCGCGGCAAGGGCGCCGCGCTGAATGTGGCCGGTACCCCAAGGCTTCAGCCGGGCGGTCGAGAAGATCACTGCCGCGTCGGCGATGTCCTCGACAATCCCGGGTGCGGCCGACCCGGCGGGGATCGGCTGCAACGCCAGCAGATCACCATCGACGACGCCGACCGTGTCCAGGCTGGCGTCGAGGCTAAACGGCGCCCCGCCGACCGGAGCAAGGCTGAGCCGAGCGGGTGTGACTGAGCCGTTGTCTGCCCCGTTCACCTCACCGTCTTGGACGGCGGGAACCACCAAACGCTCCACCGCAGGCAGGATTTCGCGAAGCGGCAGCTCTGCGGGCAGCGCCATCTCGGTCAGCCGACTTTCAGCAAGGATGGCGACCCGCACGATGGGCATGACAGCGCTGGACATCACCGGCTCCTCAGGCTTGGGGGGTCCGCTTGGTAGGACATTGGTTCTCTTTCTCTTGAAGCTCAGCCGGCTCGTTAGCTCGACTGTGTACTGAAGTCTCGGGACACCCGGTTACCCGGGAACCAGTCGCCATCCGGCAACTCGCCGATGAGCTGCTCGACGGCGAGGGCGATCGCGAACGGGGTTCCGGGGCGAAATGTCGATATCCATTCGCCGTCGAAGGCACGCGAGGGGCTGACCAGCACTCTGCCCGCCGTGGTGTCGACGATGCTCACCCCGACCTCGGTGCTGGCGTGCCGGCCGCTGTGTCGGCAGCCCGCGACGATCTCAACGTAGTTGCGCGGCCCGGTGAACACCGACTCGACCACCGGCCGCGCGGACCGCGGGATACCCAGGTAGTCAACGACTTCGGTGAGCGACGCGCCGTTCCGCAGTCGCTCGTCAGCCCGGGCGCCAACCCGGGCCGGGAGGCTGAACTCGTCGAATTGCGCGGGTGGACGTTGCGCCAACCCGACCCCCAGCACCGGCACCAGCGCGCGAGCGTCGTGGATATTCATCGCAGTAAACGTCACCAGCTGCGCGTTGCGCAGCGCCACTACGGTTTTCTGGGTTCTAGCGGTCCCACGGGTGCCGTCGCCGCGCCGCGCGATGATCCCGCGCAGCAGCTCGTCGGCACCGGATGCCGCGCCGGATCCTACGTAGCGCAGGTCCAGCCAGCGGTCCGGGAAGCACACCTGCCGAATCCAGTCGGCGACCGCCGGGTTGACCGCACCGTCCGAGGACATCATGCCCATCCGGGTCAGTTCGGCGGCCTGCCGATCGAGAAACGCGCCCCGCTCAGCGGCGTCCGTGTAGGGCGTGGTGATCGCCAATACCCATGGGAACGTTCCGGCCCCAACGGTTTCGGCGATAAACCACGCCTGGTCGACGGTGAGCTCGACGGCGTTAGGCTGAGCAGCCATCTACTAGCCGCCCCATTTGGCGCCTTCGGCTTGGTCGCGGGCCAGCATCGAGGTGGTGTTGTTCTCATGCGTGCCGGCCATCGCCCGATAGGCCAACACCAACTGCTCCATGGCCTGATTCCACTGCGCC
>NZ_JBAUZA010000510.1:0-5393 GCF_049585075.1 Mycobacterium sp. | reverse complement strand
GTTTCGGCGCATCCGCCGGCGCACGCCGTGGTGCCTGCGAGGATCGCGCAGGCGTCGGATGCTGCGCACCTCCCCGGTCGCCCGAGCCAGTCCCGTTCGGGCTGTCGCCCGGTCCGGGATGTCCCGGCTCGTTCGGTGAAGTCACGCAGGCGCTCCTAACTATGCATCCGCCCGCCGGGGCGGTCGGCGTTCGCTCACGCGTCGGGTTCGGTATCCGATTCGTCGTCGGTTACGGCGGCTTCTTCAGCGTTACGTGCGATGGCTAACAGTGTGTCGCCCTCGCCCAGGTTCATCAATCGAACACCTTTAGTCTGCCGACCGGCCTTCCGGACCTGCCTGGCCGCCGTCCGGATCACTCCGCCACCGGAGGTGATCGCGTACACCTCGCTGTCGTCGTCGACGATCAGCGCTCCTACCAGCTTGCCACGACGGGTGTCGTACTGGATCGTCAGAATGCCTTTCCCGCCGCGGCCCTGGGCGGTGTATTCCTCGATCGCCGTGCGCTTGGAATAGCCGCCCGACGTCGCGACCAGCAGGAACGTGCCTTCTCGGACCACGTTCAGCGACAGCAAGTAGTCGTCGGCGTTGAACCGCATGCCCTGCACACCCGAGGTCGCACGGCCCATTGGCCGCAGCGCCTCATCGGTTGCGGAGAACCGGATCGACTGGCCGTTGGCCGACACCAGCAGCAGGTCGTCCTCGGCTGAGCACAGCACCGCCCCGACCAGTTCGTCGCCGTCGCGCAGGTTGATCGCGACAATCCCGCCCGACCGGTTCGAGTCGAAGTCGGTGAGCGCGGTCTTTTTGACCAGCCCGTTGCGGGTGGCCAGCACCAGGTAGGGGGCGTCCTCGTAGCTCTTGATCTGGATGACCTGAGCGATCCGCTCCTCGGGCTGGAAGGCCAGAAGGTTGGCGACGTGTTGTCCGCGCGCCGTTCGCGAGGCCTCCGGTAGGTCGTAGGCCTTGGCCCGATACACCCGGCCCTGGGTCGTGAAGAACAGGATCCAATCGTGGGTTGAGCACACGAAGAAGTGCCGCACGATGTCGTCCTGCTTTAGCCCCGCGCCTTGCACTCCCTTTCCGCCGCGCTTCTGGCTGCGGTACAGGTCGGTTTTGGTGCGCTTGGCGTAGCCGGTTTCGGTGATCGTGACGACGACGTCCTCGCGGGTGATCAGGTCTTCGTCGCTGACCTCGCCGTCGGCGGCGATGATTCGGGTGCGACGGTCGTCGCCGTACTTCTCGACGATCTCGCCGAGTTCGTCGCGCACGATGCCGCGCTGCCGCTCCGGTTTGGCCAAAATATCTTCCAGGTCCGCGATTTCGGCCTCGATCTTGGCGAGATCATCGACGATGCGCTGGCGCTCCAACGCCGCCAGGCGACGCAACTGCATATCGAGGATGGCCTGTGCCTGAATCTCGTCGATATCAAGCAAATCGATCAGGCCGGCCCGCGCGACGTCCACCGTCTCGGACGCCCGGATCAACGCGATCACTTCGTCGAGCGCATCAAGCGCCTTGACCAGACCGCGCAGAATGTGAGCTCGCTCGTTGGCTTTGCGCAGCCGATAGGTGGTGCGCCGCACGATGACGTCGAGTTGGTGCTCCACGTAGTGGCGGATCATTTGATCCAGCCGCAGTGTGCGCGGCACCCCGTCGACGATGGAGAGCATGTTGGCGCCGAAGCTGGTCTGCAGCTGGGTGTGCTTGTAGAGGTTGTTCAGCACCACCTTGGCCACCGCGTCGCGTTTGAGTTCGACGACGATGCGCAGGCCGACCCGGTCGCTGCTTTGGTCTTCGATATTGGCGATCCCGGCCAGCTTGCCGTCGCGGACCTGCTCGGCGATCGAGGTGATGAAGTTGTCGTGGTTGACCTGGTAGGGCAATTCGGTGATCACCAGGCCGGTCCGGCCCCGCGAATCTTCTTCAACCTCAACGACTCCGCGCATCCGGACGGATCCGCGGCCGGTCTTGTAGGCATCGGATATGCCCTGGTTTCCGACGATCAGCCCGGAGGTAGGGAAGTCGGGACCCTTGACCCGCTGCATCACAGCGGCCAGCGTCGCCTCTTCGTCGGCGTCGTAATTCTCCAGCGCCCAGAACACCGCCTCCGCGAGCTCGCGCAGGTTGTGCGGCGGGATGTTGGTGGCCATGCCTACCGCGATGCCGCCCGAACCATTGGCCAGCAGGTTGGGGAACCGGCTCGGCAATACCGTTGGTTCCTGCACCCGACCGTCATAGTTGGGTATGAAATCGACTGTCTCCTCGTCGATTTCACGCAGCATCTCCATCGCCAACGGAGTCAGCCGCGCCTCGGTATATCTCATCGCGGCGGGCGGGTCGTTGCCCGGGGAGCCGAAGTTGCCCTGGCCGTCGACGAGGGGATAGCGCAGCGACCACGGTTGGGCCATCCGCACCAGGGTGTCGTAGATCGAGGCGTCACCGTGCGGGTGGTAGTTGCCCATCGTCTCGGCCACCGAACGGGCGGACTTGGCGTGGCTGCGGTCCGGGCGGAACCCGGAGTCGAACATCGCGTAGAGCACCCGGCGGTGCACCGGCTTGAGGCCGTCGCGTACTTCCGGCAACGCGCGGCCCACGATGACGCTCATTGCGTAGTCGATGTAGCTGCGCTGCATCTCCTGCTGGATGTCGACCGGTTCGATGCGGTCGGCGGCATCACCGCCGGGTGGCAGCGTGGTGTCTGTCATCTAATCCTCGTTTGAGAGTTGAATGGGGGAGATGCTCGAGGGCGGTCGGACTTCGCTAAACGTCTAAGAAGCGAACGTCTTTAGCATTGCGGGTGATGAAGCTTCGGCGCGCTTCGACGTCTTCACCCATCAGGATCGAGAACAATTCGTCGGCCGCCGCGGCGTCGTCCAGAGTGACCTGACGCAACACCCGCACCGAGGGATCCATCGTCGTTTCCCACAACTCCTTGGCGTCCATCTCGCCGAGACCCTTATAGCGCTGGATACCGTCGTCGACGTTGATCTTCTTGCCGGCCTTCTTGCCCGCCGCTATCAGCCCGTCGCGTTCCTTGTCGGAATAGGCGAACTCGGGGTCGCTGCGCTGCCATTTCAGCTTGTACAGCGGCGGCTGGGCGAGGAATACGTGACCGTTCTCGATCAGAGGGCGCATGAACCGGAATAGCAGCGTCAGCAGCAGCGTCGAGATGTGCTGGCCGTCCACGTCAGCGTCGGCCATCAGCACGATCTTGTGATACCGCAGCTTGGTGATGTCGAATTCGTCGTGGATTCCAGTGCCCAGTGCAGTGATGATCGCCTGCACCTCAGTGTTTTTCAGCACTCGGTCGATGCGGGCCTTTTCGACGTTGATGATCTTGCCGCGCAACGGAAGAATGGCCTGGAACATCGAGTCACGACCGCTTTTGGCCGAGCCACCGGCCGAATCGCCTTCCACCACATACAGTTCAGACTTGCGCGGGTCGGTAGAACGGCAATCCGCCAGCTTGCCGGGCAGACCGCCTAAATCGGTAGCGCTCTTGCGCCGTACCAACTCTCGAGCCTTCCGGGCTGCGATGCGTGCCTGTGCGGATGACACCGCCTTGTTCACGACGGTCTTGGCGTCAGAGGGATTCGCCTCGAACCAATGGGAGAGCTTGTCGTTGCAGGCCTTCTGCACGAAAGACTTGACCTCGGTATTGCCGAGCTTGGTCTTGGTCTGGCCCTCGAACTGCGGCTCGCTGACCTTGACTGAGATCACCGCCGCCAGACCCTCGCGAATGTCGTCGCCGGTGAGGTTGGGATCTTTGTCTTTCAGCAGCTTTTTGTCTTTGGCGTACTTGTTCACCACCGATGTCAACGCGGCGCGGAAACCTTCCTCGTGGGTACCGCCCTCGTGGGTATTGATGGTGTTGGCGAACGTGTGCACCGACTCCGAATAACCGGCGTTCCACTGCATCGCGATCTCGACCTCGTGACCGGGACCCTTGTCGGAGAAGTCGACGATGCTGCTGTGGATGGGGTTCTTGGTGCGGTTGATGTGTTTGACGTAGTCGACCAGACCGCCCGGGTAATGGAAGGTGCGATGCTTGACCTTATGCGGCGCAACGGATTCCGCGGCCTTTTCTGCCGCGGACTTCGGGGCTTCTGCGGTGTCGCTGACGACCTCGTCGACAACCTCTTCTTTGCTTACCCGCTCGTCGGTCAGGTTGATGGTCAGCCCTTTGTTGAGGAAAGCCATTTCCTGCAGCCGCCGCGCCACGGTCTCGAAGTCGTAGTCCGTCGTCTCGAAAATGCCCGGATCCGCCCAGAAGCGGACCGTTGTACCGGTCGTCTTGGTCTTGTCGCCTTGTTTGAGGGTGCCGGGGACAGAGCGGTCGTAATGCTGGAACCACTCGAAGCCGTCGGTCGAGATCTCGACCTCGAGGCGCGTGGACAATGCGTTGACCACCGACACGCCCACGCCGTGCAAACCACCGGACACCGCGTAGGCACTGTCATCGCCCCCAAACTTTCCGCCAGCATGAAGCTGAGTCATCACCACGTCGACCGTGGGGATGCCGGTGGAGTGCATGCCCACCGGGATGCCGCGGCCGTTGTCGGTGACTTGAACGCCCCCGTTCTCCAAAATCTTCACGTCGACTGCGTTGGCGTAACCGGCCATCGCCTCGTCCACCGCGTTGTCGACGACCTCCCAGATCAGATGGTGCAACCCGCGCTCCCCGGTGGAGCCGATGTACATGCCGGGGCGTTTGCGGACCGCTTCTAGCCCTTCCAGGACGGTGATGGAGTCGGCGCCGTACTCTTTCGGTTTCTTCTTCTGGGCAGCCACGGGGGAAAGGCTCTCCTTGGGGTTGCGCGCGGGTAGTCTCCGAGACTGTGCGCTGGTTCTCCGCCAGTCTACCTATAACAGGCGGTGGCACCGACTCTGCGAGGGTGTTTCTACACAGCTATCTGCGCCGTGTGCGGAATTTCTCGCTCTAGGCCGCGTCCGGACGCTTGACGAGCCCATTCCCACCGTTGTGACGGCCCTCAGCGGATCGTTCGATCGGTCAGCCGTAGGTGTCACGAGGCCCCCTTCCGGCGATGTGCAACGGTCCTTTACGCCACGACGGCGCGACGGGCCCGGTGATTTTCAGCGCGGTCACCACACCATCACCTACTTCGGCCGCGATCTTGGCCAGCACTTGAGCCTGGATGATCCGCAGTTGGGTCGCCCATGCCGTCGACTCCGCGGACACGCTCAAGATCCCATCGCGCAGTGCGGTCGGGGTGGCGTGGTCAGCGATGTGTTGACCGACGACCGTCGGCCACCGCCCGAACACCGCACCCTCGGCCACTCGCGACGACCAGCCGCGCTTCTTTGCTACGTCGCGGGTGGCGTTGCCCAGCGGCTGCGGATCTCGGCCGTCGGGCGCGGGACCAGACCAGCGG
>NZ_JBAUZA010000509.1:0-16466 GCF_049585075.1 Mycobacterium sp. | reverse complement strand
GGTCAACGCCGGCTCTGTTGATCACCGTCGCCCGCGCGGTCAGATGCGCGTCGGCAGCGGCTTCGCTCCACGTCAGCACCGGTGTGACGCACGCGTCGGTGCCGTCGAATATGTCCGTCCACTCGTCGCGCGTCTTGCCGGCGAACCGCTCGGTGAAAACCTCGAACATTCGCGGGTACGAACCGATATCGAGCTGACCCGGCACCTCGTCGGCGGACAACCCCAGTCCGGCGAGCAACTCGGCGAAGAACTGCGGCTCGATTGCGCCCACGGCCACGTACTTGGCGTCGGCGGTCTCGTAGCAGCGGTAGAACGGCGCCCCGCCGTCGAGCAGAAACGCTTCGCGCTCGTCACGCAGCGCCCCGGTCGACTTCATCGTCCACATCATCTGCGCGAGCACGCTGACGCCATCGACCATCGCGGCGTCCACCACCTGACCGATGCCCGATCGCTCTCGCTCGTAGAGTGCGGCCACGATGCCCAGCAGAACCAACATCGAACCGCCACCGAAATCGGCGACCAGGTTCAGCGGCGGCATCGGTGGCCGGTCGCGGTGGCCCAGCGCCGACAGCGCCCCGGTTTGGGATAGGTAGTTGATGTCGTGGCCGGCGGTGCGGGCACGTGGCCCCTCCTGTCCCCATCCGGTGATGCGGGCGAAGATCAGCCGCGGGTTGACCGCAGCGCAGTCGTCGGGGCCGATGCCGAGCCGCTCGCAGGTGCCGGGCCGAAAGCAGTCCAGCAGCACATCGGCCTTGGCGACCAGATCCAACAGGAGCTGCGGCTGGGTCTTGACGTCCAAGTCGACGATCCGCTTTCCGCGGTGCAGCAGGTCGCGATCCTCGGCCGGCATCGTCAGCCCCCCGGGCCGGCGCACCCGCACCACATCGGCCCCCAGATCTGCTAGCACCATCGCGGCGTGCGGCCCCGGTCCGATGCCGCCAAGTTCGATGACTCGGACGCCTGCCAGTGGCCCGGTCAGGCCTTACGCTTCTTCACTTCGAGCACCCGCTTGCGCAACTCTTGGGTGGCCGAGTCCATCGTCCCCTTGATGGCACGCTTGAGCACGAAGCCGGGCAGCGGAACATGCGGATCGACGCTGACCTCGAACTTGACCAGGGTGGCTACTTCCTTGGCCCCCTTCGGAACTAACGTGTACTTGCCGTCCTGCGACTTCTGTTGGGCCGAGCTGACCAGCGTCCAGCTCACCTCGTTGCCGCTCCAGGTGTAGGCCACCACCTGTTCGTCTGTGATCCCGGCCGTCTTGACCTTCATCTTCACCTGGCTGGGCCGGCCGTCATCTCCGGTCTCGAGGATTTCCGCGCTCTGGTGTGGACCCGACCATTCGGGCATCGCCTCGAAGTCGGCGATGACGTCGAGAATCTCCTCGGGGCTGGCTTCGATGACGATCTCCCGGGTTTCTTTGATTGCCATGGCCCGCACGATAAGCCAAGCGGCATCGAATCGGCACGGTTTCGCATGGGCGTACGGTCGTGTTTGTGACTAATCCCGCCTCTCCCCCGCAAGCGGGAGGTGCCCCCACCGTCGGTGACTATCTGCTCGACCGCTTGGTCGAACTCGGGGTTACCGAGGTCTTCGGCGTCCCCGGCGACTACAACCTCGAATTCCTCGACCACATCGTCGCCCATCCCGATATCCGATGGGTCGGAAACGCCAACGAACTCAATGCAGGCTATGCGGCCGACGGATACGGCCGGCTACGTGGGATGTCCGCAGTGGTAACAACATTCGGCGTGGGTGAGCTTTCGGCAGCCAACGCGATCGCTGGCAGTTACGCCGAGCACGTACCGGTAGTACATATCGTCGGCGGACCTTCGAAAGACGCACAGGGCACCCGCCGGGCCCTACATCATTCGCTGGGCGACGGCGATTTCGAGCACTTCTTCCGGGTAAGCCGGGAAATCACCTGTGCCCAAGCCAATCTCATGCCGGCAACGGCCACCAGGGAAATCGACCGAGTGCTATCCGAGGTGCGGGAGCAGCGGCGGCCCGGGTATCTCTTGCTGCCCACCGACGTGGCGCGCTTCGAAACCGAGCGGCCTACCGCACCCTTGCCACGCTATACCGGTGGTACCAGCCCGCGGGCACTTGCTTTATTTACCCAAGCCGCAACCGAACTCATCGCCGACCAGCAGTTGACCGTGCTGGCCGATCTGTTGGTCCATCGGTTGAATGCCGTTGAGCAACTGGAGGCACTGCTGGCTGCCGACGTGGTGCCGCACGCCACGCTGATGTGGGGCAAGAGCCTCGTCGACGAGAGCGCGCCGACCTTTTTGGGTATCTATGCCGGGGCGGCCAGCGCCGAACCGGTGCGCAGGGCGATCGAAGAGGCGCCGGTGCTGGTGACGGCGGGAGTGGTGTTCACCGACATGGTCAGCGGCTTTTTCAGCCAGCGCATCGATCCGATCAGGACCATCGACGTCGGAGTCCAGCAGAGCACGGTCGGCACTGCGGTGTTCGCGCCGCTGGAAATGGAAGCCGCGCTCGAGGCGCTGACATCGATTCTCATTCAGCGCGGGATCACCTCCCCACCGGTCGCATCGACCTCCGACAACGTGTCGGTGGATTTCCCCGATCGCCACGAGCCGCTTAGCCAAAAAGTGTTGTGGGACCGGTTTTGTCACGCCCTCACACCCGGCAATGTGGTGCTGGCAGACCAGGGCACGTCGTTCTACGGCATGGCCACTCACCGCCTTCCCCGTGGCGTAACCTTCATCGGCCAACCGTTATGGGGTTCGATCGGATACACCCTGCCAGCCACCCTCGGCGCGGGACTCGCACATCGGGACCGCAGGCCGGTGCTGCTGATCGGCGACGGGGCTGCGCAGCTGACCGTCCAAGAGCTCGGCGTGTTCTCGCGGGAAGGACTGTCGCCGGTGATCGTGGTGGTCAACAACGACGGCTACACCGTCGAGCGGATGATTCACGGAAAAGACGAGCCGTACAACGACATTGTCAGCTGGAGTTGGGCCGACATTCCCAACGCGCTAGGCGTGATCAATCACCTGACGTTTCGCGCGGAAACCTATGGCGAACTCGATGACGCCTTTGTCGCGGCTGCTGATCACCGCGACCGGATGGTGCTCATTGAGGCGGTCGTGCCGCGGCTGGACGCCCCGGATCTGTTGACCGATCTGGCCCAACCGACTTCTCCGGATGGCAGCCCGCGGCGATGAGCGAATGCAGCGTGCGCCGGCAGCGGCCGCAGTCGGAGCCCGCCCCGCACGATGCGGCGATCTGATTGGTCGTCGATGCCCCGCCAGCGATGGCGTCGGCCACCGCTTGGCTGGTGATGCCGTTACACAAGCAGACGAACATCTAGTGATCCGTTCACCCGTCGATCCGGATCATGTCGAAGAACTTGCCCACAAACACCGGCGGGTAGGCACCCCTGCCAGCCCCGTCAATCCAGGGGGCAGCGGGGTCGGGTTGCTCGATCCAGCGCCGTGCACGGTCCTCGTCGTCGAGCTCCTGCAGGATCATCACCTCGTGTCCGTCGTCGAACGCACGGAAAATCCAGGTCTTTCGGACACCCGCTGCGGCGAATCTGGTCAGCCCCGCGCGCACTTCCTCGGTCAGCATGGCCACGTCATCGACCGATGCCATGGCCGCGATCACCACGCCGGGGGCTGCCGGGCTCGCCGGCGGTGATGCCTCGAACCGCTCGGTGATTTCACCGGCGAAGACAGCCGGAATGTCTTCTACGCCAACCGCGTCAAACCATTCGAAGAACACCCGCGACCGCAGCAGTTCCACAATCGGCTCCCGGCTACGCACACCAATCGTCACCAGGACGCGCCCGTAGTCATGTATCGACGTATAGAGCAGCACGTGGTGCGCACCGATGCCGGCCAGCGCCGATGTCCGGCTCTGCAGTAGCGGCCACACCCGTTCCGGATTCGGCACCCGATAGTCCGACGCGATGACCATCGAATGCATCTGCGGATCTGCGAATCTCACCGAAGTCGGTCCTTCATCACCTTGCCGGTCGCGTTCAGCGGCAACTCGTCGAGAAACTCAACGTACCGTGGGGCCTTGAAACCAGCCATTCGATCGCGGCACCACGCGATCAAATCGCCCTCGGACACCGCGGCTTTCGGCACGACAAACGCCTTACCCACCTGGCCGAGTCGCTGATCGGGAACACCGATCACCGCGACCTGGGCAACCGCGGGGTGTTCCAACATAAAACCCTCGATCTCAGCCGGGTAGGCGTTGAACCCGCCGACGATGAACATGTCCTTTTTACGCCCGTCGATCCGCAGCCGACCGGATTTACCGAAGTTTCCCAAGTCACCGGTGTGCAGCCAGCCCTCGGCGTCAATCGCTTGCGCCGTTGCGGCCGAGTCGTCCAGGTAGCCCTGCATGACACCGTAGCCACGGACCAGCACCTCGCCGTCGTCAGCGATGCGTACCTCCACCCCGTCGCAGGGCAGGCCCGCCGTGGTGGCCACATCTTCGAAGGAATCGCCGGGCCGCGACAAGGTGACGTTGCCCGCCTCGGTAAGCCCATAACCGGTCATCAGCGTCTGGAACGGCAATTCGCCGTGTATCCGACGGACGAGTTCCACGGGGATGTCGGCGGCGCCGGTCACGCCTGCCCGCAAGTTCGACAGCCTGGCTTTGTCAGGCACGGCCAGCAACGAATGATAGAGCGTCGGCGGGCCGGGCAGCATCGTAATTCGTTCGCGTTCAATGAGATCCACTACTCCGCCGATTTCGAACACCGCGACCGGAAGCATCGTTGCGCCACGGAGGAAGGACGTGATGAGCCCCGCTTTCAGGCCGAACGTGTGGAAGTAGGGGTTGATCTGTAGATAGCGGTCGCCCTCTCGTAGATCAGCCAGCGTTGCCCACTCGTCGTACATTCGCAGCGTTTGACGATGATTCATCATTGCGCCCTTCGGGCGACCGGTCGTGCCCGAGGTGAAGATGACGTCCGAGATATCGGTACCGCTCACTTCTCGCTGGAAAGGGGAACCGCTGGAAAGGAAGTCAGATTTCAGTTCGATGACTGGTATCCCCGCCGGGGCGGTGTAGTCCTGGCCGAGAAATCCCTTCTGCGCCAACACGGCCTTCGCTTTACTGCGGATGATGACATCGCCCGCTTCATCGGTCTTGAACCGCGTGTTGACCGGCACCAGAACGCCGCCCGCGGTCAGCAGCCCGAACGCCGCGATGATCCATTCCGCAGAGTTGGGAGCCCAGATCGCGACGCGGTCCCCCTTGGCGATCCCCAGAGCGGCGAAAGCACCTGCGGCGCAACGAATTCGCTCGACCAACTCCACAAAGCTGATACGCAGCGAACCGTCGACAATCGCTTCTGCGTCGCCGAAGCGGTCCGCCGCGCTCAAGACCATCTCGGGGATGGTCTCCCACAGTTGCGACGCCGTCATCAGGCGCCACTCCTCATCGGGCGTTCCCGCCCTTGATCGTCGCGGCGCGTGTCACACCGTGACGAGACGAGACAGGTTGCCGCCCATGATCTTCGCCTGGTCGTCAGCGGAAAGGTGCGACAAAGCGTTGACGTAGAACGTCGGCTCCGCCAACCCTTCCGGGTGCGGCCAGTCCGAGCCGTACAAGACCCGATCCACACCGACGAGGTTGACCAAATCGTCGATGCCATCCTCGAAGAACGGACTCACGTGGATGCGGTTCTTGACCATCTCGACGGGGTCGCTCGGGAAGGCCTCCGGGGCCTTCCGGAAGACCTCGGCCAAGCCGTCCAGCAAAGGGGTCATCCACTTCGAACCGGCCTCGACGATCGCGACTTTCAGCTTGGGATGGCGGTACAGCGCGCCGTGAATCACCCACGACCCCACCGAGTCCTGGATCGGTCGCCACTCGTTGAGGATACCCATCGCATTGGTTTGGAACGGCAGCATCTCCTGGTCGGCACCGTCCCACTCGGAGGTATAGCGCGAGTAGCCACTGTCGCTGGAGTGCATGCCGACCAGCACGTCGTGCTCGACGACCCGCTCCCAGAACGGGTCGAACTCGGGCACCGCGAACGACCGCGGCCCGCGGAAGCCGGGGACGGGAGCGGGGCGGACCAGGATGCAGCGGGCACCACGCTTGACCGCCCACTCGAGCTCCTCGATCGCCTTCTCGACAATTGGCAGGGTGATGACCGGGGTGGTGAAAATCCGGTTCTGGTAGTTGAAGCCCCAGACCTCGTCGAGCCACTCGTTCAGCGCATGGATCAGGACGTGAACGGCGACCGGGTCGTCGCGCAGCCGCTCCTCGAGCAGGCTGGCGAGCGTCGGGAACATCAGCGTGCGGTCCAGGCCCAGCTCGTTCATCTTCTCCAGGCGGGGGCCGGGCTCGAAGAATGCCGGGATCGCGCGCATCGGCTCACCGAACAACTCGCGCTTGGTCTTGCCGTCCGGGTTGCCGAACTTGAAGTACTCCTCCCAGGCACCCGGCCGGGCGACGACCTCGAAGGTCGGGTTGGGAATGTAGTTGCTGATCTGGCCGCGGATCGCGATCTTGGTGCGCCCGTTGATCTGCACGTACTGGACGAAGTCCTTGTACTCCTTGGGCAGGAACTTGGTCAGCGCTTCCGGCGGCTCGTAGAGATGGTTATCCGCGTCAAAGATTGGAAACGGGACATCTTCCCGATGCGACAACTGCCCCATGAAATCCTCCTTACCAGTTTGTGAGAATACTATTCTCACCCAGACGCTACCGCAAACCCCTCACGCACCAGACGCTTCTGCACCTTGCCGCTCGGCGTGCGCGGATAGTCGTCGACTTCGAGCAAAACTTCCGGCCATTTCTGGCGAGCCACGCCCTGGCCGGCGAAATGGGCCCGAACCTCGTCTTCAGTCGGCAGCGCATGCCCCGGTTTGAGCCGCAGCACGGCGGCGACCCGCTCGCCAAGACCGGCGTCGGGCGCGGCGACCACCACCGCCTCCGCAATGCCGGGCATCCCGAGCAGCACCTCTTCGACTTCCACCGCGCTGATGTTCTCTCCGCCGCGGATGATGACATCGGCCTTGCGGTCGGTGATGGTCAGGTAGCCGTCGGCATCCAGCACGCCGATGTCCCCGGTGCGATACCAGCCGTCGTCGTCGAAGGCAGCCGCGGTCAGCGCATCGTCGGTGTAACCCATAAACAGGTCCGGTCCGCGGCTGAAAATCTCGCCGTCGGCTGCCAACCGGATCTCCACTCCTGGCATCGGACAACCATCGGTGAGCAGGCGTTTATCTTCCGGCGCATCCGGGGTCGAGCCGGTGATCGAGGGGTGCTCGCTGCTGCCGTAGGACCGGAACACGATGATGCCCATCTCCGAGAGCCGTCGCGTCACCGCCGCCGGCACCGTCGATCCGCCCAGCCCGAGGGTCTTGATCCGGGCGCGATGTGCGGCCGTGCAATTGGGGTGATCGAGCAGGCTGGTGACGAAGTAGGGCGGCCCGCCGCCAAGGGTGAGGCCGTCGCGGTCCATCAACGCCAGCACAACGGCGGGATCCCAGTTGTCGATCAGATGCACGGACCCGCCGCCCAGTACCGGGATCAGCAACGCGGCGAGCATTCCGATGAAGTGGCCGACCGGTGTCGCGGTCAGCTGATTGTCGCCGATCGACCGGATCTGTCCGGAAAGCTGACGTGCCTCGCAGACCAGGCTGCGATGGCTGTGAACGACGCCCTTGGGCGCGCTGGTCGTGCCTGACGTGAAGGCGATCAGGGCGGGCCCCGCCGGGTCGGCGGCAACCGTGCCGACCATCGGTTCGTCGGCGAGCAAATCGTCGAAGTCACGCCCGACTAGCCCGACGATCGGAACCTCCGAACACAGATCGGGCTGGTAGATCATCCGCCCGAATTCCTCGGTGGTGATGAACACACGCGGTTTGGCGGCGGCCAGGATGTGCGCCAGCTCTTTGCGCCCGTAAAAGTGCACGATCGGCACCAGCGCCGCGCCCAGGAATGCCGACGCCCAAAACGTCGCGGCGGCCTCCATCCAGTTCGGCAGCTGGAATGCCACCACATCACCGGCGCCGACGCCGCGGGCGCGCAACCCGGCCGCTAGCCGACGCGCCACTCGCTCGACGTCGCGAAACGTTCCCGACCATGGCCGCAGATCCGAATACACCCGAAACCGCGCATCCGGAGCGGCGTGCAGCCCACCGGCCAACACCTGCCCAAGGGTCTCGCGGGTCCACCAGCCGGCACCCTCATATCGCGAGACCAGCTCAACGGGAATATTGCGCATTACCTCAAGGCTCCGACCGGCAAACGTTAGGGTCTTCAAAACAGATTGCGAAATCTCTCGATTCAATGGGCGATGCTATTCTCCGCTGAGGAGAATGCCAATATCGCGCGATGGGAAGCGGCGCATGGTGGACGTCGAGTTCGACGACTTGGCCAGCGGTCTCGCCGTGCTGACCATCGACCGGCCGCACGCTCGCAACGCCATTTCCCTGGACACCATGGACCAGTTGGAGAAGGCGCTCGACGCCGCCGAGGGAGCCAGCGCTCTCGCCATCACCGGCGCCGGTGACCGGGCCTTCGTGTCCGGCGGAGACCTCAAAGAGCTCGGCGCGATCAAGACCCACGAAGACGCAGCGGCAATGGCCTGGCGGATGCGATCGATCTGCGATCGGCTGGCCAGCTTTCCCGCGCCGGTGATCGCCGCGCTCAACGGTCACGCTCTGGGTGGTGGCGCCGAGGTCGCGGTGGCCGCCGACATCCGGTTGGCCGCCGACGACATCAAGATCGGCTTCAACCAGGTGGCCCTGGAAATCATGCCGGCCTGGGGCGGCGCCGAGCGGTTGGCCGCATTGGTCGGCAAGAGCAGGGCACTGCTCCTGGCCGGAAGCGGCATGGTGCTCGACGCCGCGCACGCCGAACGCATCGGATTGGTCGACCAGGTGCTGCCGCGGTCCACCTTCGACGAGGACTGGCGCCGAGTTGCCCGCACCTTGTCGGGGCGCCCCGCCGGCGAGATCAAGCGTGTCATCGACGGGGTCTCCCCCGAGGAAGCCGTGAATTCGTTTGCGCGGCTATGGGTTCGCGACGCCCATTGGCAAGCCGCTGACCGGGTGATGAACCGCAGCGCCAAAGTAGGAGGTGCGATGTGAAAGCAATCGGTAGGTCTCTACTGGGTGCAGCGTTGGCGATGGTGGTGAGCGCTACAACTTTCGCCGCGCCGTCACGGGCGGATGACCCGGTCATGCATCCGGTCACCTACGTCATCACCTCGGCCAATCCGATCTATGCCGACATCTATTACCTGGATCAGCAACCGCAGAAATTCTCCGACTACAGCCACAACACGTACCAGTACACTCCCCACGTGAACGCCGATATCGCGCCGGGCCACCCCTGGGTCTCGCCCGTGGTGATGCTGTCGGACCCCAACGACTACGCAATGGTCGTCGTCAGCACCGGTACCGAACCCGGCACGCCGATGTTTCACTGTGCACTCGTCGTCGACGGGAAGGTGGTCGTCTCGAATGACGGCGCCAAGGGCGTGATCTGCTCGCAGCGCACCTGGTGACTCGGCTAGCTTTCCGGAGCGCCTTCCAGTCGGAGGAGGTAGCGCTCGACGAACTCGACGGTCTCGGCGTGACCGGCGGACATGCCGAGCACCTGCTCCATCACCAGTACCCGAGAGACGCTTGTCATCAGCACCGACCACACCAGCGGCGGTACCTCGGCGGCGTCGGCACCGTGGCGCTGCAGCACCGTCGACAGCGCCTTTTGCTGCTCTTCGCGGAAACGCTCCGCGTAGTAGGCAATTTCGGCTTTGAGCGCTTTGCGGTGATTGGCCAGCGCGACGAATTCCATCGTGATCGCGGTGGCCGCAGGATCGGTGCTGAACCGCCACAGCGCCCACAGTGGTTGCGACGATTGCAGCGCCTGCGCTTGCGCCTCAAGGCCTTCTTCGGCCCGACGGCGGAACGCGGCCAAGAACAGATCGTCCATGGTGCGGAAGTAGTAGTGAACCAGCTGCGGCTTCAGCGCGGCTTTCTCGGCGACACGACGGGAAGTGACTGCGGCATAACCCTCTTCGAGCATCAGCTGTTCGGCGGCGTCGAGCAGCACGCCCCGGTTCTTGGCATCGGGCGCCCCGATCCTGCGTGCCGACGTCATGCCTTAGCCCCAAACTCCTGTCGATCGCCCGCTCGATATGCCGATCGTAGCGTCGCGCGACGCCGCGACCTTGACCACGACATTAGCGCCATGCTAAGCAGGTGCTCAGCACATTCACCGATCTTCTATCCGGACGGCCCTACGTCTCACCCTGAAACCACGGGTAAATCAGCCACGGGAGGCGCGTACCAGCATGGCAATCCCTGACCCAACGTTCGATTCCATCGACTTTTTCACCGATCCGTCTCTGGTTCCTGATCCGCATCCCTACTTCGACTACCTGCGCAGCCAAAACCCGGTCTTCCGGCTGCCTCACCACAATGTCGTCGCGATCACCGGCTGGGAAGAGGCCAACGCGGTCTACAAGGACCCCGACACGTTTTCCAACTGCGTAGCGCTCGGCGGCCCGTTCCCACCGCTGCCGTTCGAAGTCGACTGTGACGATCTCAGTTCTCTGATCGACGCGCACCGCGACCAGTTTCCGATGTTCGAGCACATGGTCACCATGGATCCGCCCGACCACACTCGCGCACGCTCGATCCTGTCCCGGCTGCTCACACCGAGCCGGTTGAAGGAAAACGAAGAATTCATGTGGCGTCTGGCCGATCGCCAGCTCGACGAGTTCCTCGAGAGCGGCGAATGCGAGTTCATCGCCGAGTATTCAAAGCCGTTCGCGACGTTGGTGATCGCCGACCTGCTCGGTGTTCCGGAGGAAGACCACAAACAGTTCCGCCACGTCCTGGGCGCCGATCGTCCCGGCGCGCGGGTAGGCGCACTGGATCATGAGTCGGTCGGCGTCAACCCGCTGCAGTGGCTGGACGACAAGTTCTGCGCCTATATCGAAGACCGTCGCGGTGAACCGCGCGACGACGTGCTGACCTCGTTGGCGACGGCGAAGTACCCGGACGGATCCACCCCTGAAGTCATCGAGGTAAGCCGTTCGGCAACATTCCTTTTCGCTGCCGGGCAGGAAACCACCGCCAAGCTGCTCTCTGCGGCACTGCAAGCGCTCGGCGATCGACCCGAGATTCAGCAGCAGCTGCGTAATGACCGCAGCCTGATTCCGAACTTCATTGAAGAGTCGCTGCGCATGGAGAGCCCGGTCAAAAGTGACTCTCGGCTGGCCCGCAGGGCGGCCACCGTCGGTGGCGTCGACATCCCCGTGGGCACCATCGTGATGGTGCTACCTGGTGCCGCGAACCGTGACCCTCGCCGGTTCGAGAACCCGCACGAGTTTCAGCTGGACCGCAAGAACGTCCGGGAGCATATGGCGTTCGCCCGCGGAGTGCACTCCTGCCCGGGTGCACCGCTGGCCCGGGTCGAGGGCCGCGTCTCGATTGAGCGCATCCTGGACCGGATGTCCGACATCAACATCAGCGAAACCCAACACGGACCGGCCGACGAACGGCGCTACACCTTCGAGCCGACCTACATCTTGCGTGGGCTGTCCGAATTGCATTTGACCTTCACGCCGCGACCAGCGCTGGCGCCCGCCGGCTAGCCTTGCCTGTTCCTCAGCTGGTGACGACGGGTAGACGTGCCCATCCGCGCACGCTTGCGGTGTGGGCGCGTTCGGCGTTGGCGTAGTCGACTTCCCAGTCGGGCCAGCGTTTGAGGACCTCTTCGAAGGCCACCCGGGCTTCCAGCCGGGCCAGTGCCGAACCGAGGCAGAAGTGCAGTCCCTGCCCGAAGCTCAGGTGGCTGGCGCGACGGTGGATGTCGAAGCGATCCGGATCAGGGAACTGACTTTCATCCCGATTGGCAGAAGCGTTGAGCAGCAACATGAACGACCCTTCCGGAACGACGCGACCATAATGCTCGGCCTCCTGGGCGACGTAGCGAGCCTGCACCGGTGACGGCGGCTCGTAGCGCAGCGACTCCTCGACCGCGCCGGGGATCAGGGACGGGTCGGCGACCAGCTCCCGTCGCTGATCCGGATGATCGGAGAGCAGCTGTCCCATGAAGCCGATAAGCCGGGTGGTGGTTTCGTTTCCGGCACCGGCGATCATTGCGGTGTAGGACAACACCTCGGTGCGGGACAGCGGCCGATGCGTCCCGTCGGGTTCGTCGATCTCGGCGGCGAGCAGTTCGGTCATCAGGTCGTCGGAGGGATGCTCGGCCCGCCATTCGATGAACTCGGCGAACATCACGATGGTTTGTTCGAATATTTTCTGATTGGCTTCGCCGCGGTCGCGCCCCTTGGCGACGTCGAGGTAGGCGGCGTTGCGATCGCGGATGCTTTCTTGATGCTCTTCGGGTATGCCGAGCAGATAGCCGATGGTCCGCATGGGCATCATCGCCCCGAGATCGGCGATGAAATCGAAACCGCCAGAACCAATTAGCGGGTCCAACTCTTTGACGCAGAATCCGCGAACCAGCGACTCGACGGCAAGCATGCGCCGGGGTGTGAAGACCCGTGACAGCAAGCGTCGGTGCAGATCGTGCAGGGGCGGATCCTCGAACAGCAAGATACCCGGCGGCACCTCGATGTTGTTGAACAAGATGTCGGCGGTGGTGCCGCGGCCGGAACGGTACGTCTGCCAGTTCGGCAGCTCGCGCGCCACGTCCTCGTAGCGGCTCAGGGCGTAGAAGTTGTACTTTTCGTTGTAGTACAGCGGTGCTTCTTCGCGCATCCGCTTCCACACCGGGTATGGGTTGTCGTCGATGTCGGGATCGTATGGGTCGTAATACAACTCGACCGCTTTGGTGCCTGCCACTATCGGTCCCTTCAGTCGTTTCGGTGCAGGAAGCCGTGCAGAATCGCCTGGACGAGTTCGTCAACGATCACTTCTCTCGATGGCGGCTTGGTGCCGAAGTAGGTCGACCGGAGCGCGGCCATGCCAGCGATCATCGCCACCGTTGAGTGCGCCGGCAGGTCAGGGTGATCGGACCGCAGCCCGCGTAAGTTCATGCCCTCGGCGCTGATTCGGCCGAGCAACCGCAGTGCCCGCCTGACGTCCGCAATGCCCGTCTCAGCTAGTTCGTCCTCGCTGAGAGCCTCCGATGCCATCAGCGTCAACAGCAGGCCTTGGTGTTTGACGAACACGTCGTAGAGCTGTCCGACGAAATGCCCGGCCAGCTCCTCCTCGTCGGTCTCCTCGGGGACGAGCGCCTGCCATGTTTGGCCGAATTCGTCGACGAAGGTGGTGAACGGTAGGACGAGAGCTTCGCGGAACAGCGCTGCCTTGGAACCGAAGTGGCGGAACAGCAGATGCTCGGTGACACCGGCGGCCGCAGCGACTTCGCGGGTCGTGGTGCTGCGGTAGTCCTGGCGGGCGAACAGGATTCGGGCGGCGTCGAGCAAGAGTCGGCGCGGCTCGCCACGCGGCCGGCGTATCGCGGCGGTAGCAGATCGCTGGGACACCGTTTTAGGATAGTATGCACTATCCTAAAGGTCGAGTGCGGATCGAGAGGGGTGCCGACATGGGCGCGGTGATCATGCTTGGCACGCTGTTCGGACTGGTCGTCCTGATATTCGCCCTGGTGCTGCGCTTTGACCCGCAAACACGTCGGAGACCAGGGCGCGACCAATGAACGGCCAGATGACCCCGGTGATGCAAGCGGCCAGCGACTTCGCACTCGTCGGCGGCATCGCGTTCACCCTCCTTGGCGTGTATCTGAGCGTTCGCCAGCGCCGCGTGCATCCGCTGCTGTTGCTGTGCATCTCGGCGATCTCGTTCTCGTGGATCGAGGCGCCTTACGACTGGGCGATGTACGCGCAGTTCCCGCCCGCTATTCCCCGCATGCCGTCGTGGTGGCCGCTGAACATGACGTGGGGTGGATTGCCGTTGTTCGTTCCCGTCGGCTATATCTCCTACTTCGTGCTGCCGGCCATCACTGGCGCCGGTTTGGGGCGGTGGTTGAGCGCAAAGTTCGGTTGGCGAAGGCCCCCAACGCTATTGGTCGTCGGTCTGCTCGTCGGTTTCTGCTGGGCGCTGTTCTTCAACGGGTTCCTGGGCGCCAAGCTCGGTGTCTTCTATTACGGCCGCGTGATTCCCGGACTGGCCATACGCGAGGGGACGATCCACCAATACCCGCTCTACGACTCGCTGGCGATGGGCATCCAGATGATGGTCTTCACTTATCTTTTGGGCCGCACCGACGAGCAAGGTCGAAATGTCATCGAGATGTGGGCCGACAAGCGGTCGAAGACTCGACTTCAAGCCTCGGTTTTGTCCGTGATCGCCGTCATCGTCGTCGGAAACATTCTCTATGGCGCCGTTTTTGCGCCACATCTCGCTACCAAGCTCGGCGGTTGGGTGACCGCGGAACCGACGGGCCAACTGTTCCCGGGCGTGCCGAACCAACCCAAGTAAGCGCTAGCGTGTACCACTTCGCGAGAGGATCGAAATGGCAAGCAATCCACTACGTGTGGTGGTGTGGGCGACAGGCGGCATCGGATCGATCGCCATCCGCGCCATCCAGCGACGCCCCGACATCGACCTCGTCGGCGTGTGGGTGCACTCGCCAGAGAAGGTCGGGAAGGACGCCGGCGAACTCGCCAACGGCGAACCGATCGGGCTGGCCGCAACCAACGATGCAGACGCGCTGATCGGCCTGAAACCCGACTGCGTCATCTATGCGGCCAGCGGTCCCGAACGCGACGCGCTGGCCATCCCGGACTATGTCAAGCTTCTGCAGGCCGGGATCAATGTCGTCACGACGAGCACTACGCGGTTGGTCAATCCGCATGTCTACGAGCCCGCGGAGTGGCGTGATCAACTCACCGCCGCAGCCAAACAGGGCCAAGTCTCACTTTATGCGTCGGGAATTGAGCCGGGCTTCGCCGCCGACTACTTACCTTTAGTGCTATCGACGCAGTCGTCGTCAATCGAGAAGATTCACGCGTTCGAGATCGCGCTGTACGACGACTACGGCGTCCCCGACATCATGAGCAACGCTCTGGGTTTTGGTCAGCCGGTCGACTACCAACCGTGGATCGGCTTTCCCGGCGCGATTGCCGGAGAGTGGCAGGGCCAGATCCGGATGATCGCCGATGCGCTGGGGGTCGAAATCCAAGAGGTGCGCGAAAACTTCGATCGCGCAATGACGAACCGGACGTTGAACGTCGCGATGGGTACCGTCGAGGCGGGCACGTGCGGCGCAATTCGAATGCAGGCGATCGGCGTGGTGGACGGCCGCGCGGCCATTGTCATCCAGCACGTCACCCGGCTGGCGCACGATGTGGCCCCCGATTGGCCCATCGGCATCGGCGATTTGTCCTACCGCGTCGTGATCACCGGGGATCCCGACATTGACTGCACCTACGCTGCGACGCTCAAGGATCCACGACGGGCCGGCGTCGCGGGTATGACCTCGGGCGCGGGCGCGATGGTCGCCACCGCAATGCGCGTCCTCAACGCCGTGCCGTATGTCGTTGCCGCGCAACCAGGATTGCTGAGTTCGGTCGACTTACCGCTGACAATTCCGCGCAATGCGTTTGTCAGGCAATAACTTTTACGTGTCGGCACGCGTCCAGAAGCTATGACCCTCCTGCGCTATACAGACGAGGAATAGCCCGTCGGGCGCCTGCGCGACGTAATTCGTCCACTGGTGGCAGTCAGAGTTCTCTTCCTTGATTCCCGCCATCGGAGGCGAGCGGAACCACCGTGGCTGATATCTGCGCGGTGAGCCGCAGAACATCAGCCGTCCGGGCTGCGAGGCGAACGACACGTATCCGTCGGCGACGCCGAACGCGTAGTAAGTGGTGTTGTCACAGGGTGCGCCAAGGGTCATGTGCGGTGCGATGCCCGGGGTACAGTCCGGATAGTCGCACACAGTCGGACCGGCGGCAGCAGTCGGCGGCATCATCACGCCGATTCCGATCAGCGCAGCAACCACTGCCACGATGAGACGCACCGAAATATTTTTGCACAGGCGATAAGAAAATTCTCATCTTCAGAGAAGATCCCGTAGAGCGAGCTACGCCCGTTCCGCCGCACGTCCGTACACCCCCTCCAGCCAGCGATTTTGGGGTGATAATGTGATTCTCCGTGCCAGCGATAGCCCCGGGCCAGTGACCGATTCCGACGCCGACCCGGCGACGGCCGAAGCTCCGGCCTCGCTGGCGGAAGCAGAAGAGGAAGTCTCCCGTGCGGAGGCGCGGGCCGAGGCGGCCCGTGCCCGCGCGGCAAAATTGCGCCGGCAGGTCCAAGGCGACGCCGACGACACCGAGCCGGCGCCCGCACGGTCACGGCGATGGAGGCTACCGCGGGTGCGTCGGCCCGGGCGGAAAGCGGCGGGTATCACAACCGCGACGGTTCTCATCTGTGCCTTACTCGTGGCGACCGGCTACATGGTCTGGCAGCACCTCTCGCTCGTGCGTGAGCACAGGCACGCCGCGGAGTTCACCG
>NZ_JBAUZA010000508.1:0-6876 GCF_049585075.1 Mycobacterium sp. | reverse complement strand
GTCGTGCTCGCGACGAAGGCCACCATGCGCGCGACGGCCAGCCCCGGATCGGTCGATGCCGAGCAGCACGAACTGGCCAAGGACATTGAACTCGGGCCGCAGGCTCATTCGATCAAATCACCGGAGTTCGCTGCCCGGCTGGCTGCGGCGCGCGGCAAGTAAGCGCGACCGCTACAAATCAAGCAGCGCCGTTTCCGGTGACTCGATCAGGCTCCGCAGCTCCCCCAGAAACTGCGCCACATTGGCGCCGTCAGCGACCCGGTGGTCGAAGACACAGGTCAGCGTCATCTGGGGACGTACGACGACCTTGTCGTCCAGGGCGATAGGCCGAGGTTTGAGAGACCCCATGCCCAGGATCGCGGCCTCCGGATGGTTGATCACCGGCACCCCGTCATCAAGCCCGAGCGCCCCGAAGTTCGACACGGTAAAGGTCGAGCCGGCAAGCTCGGTCGGTTTCAGCGTGCCTGCCCGGGCTTCGGAAGTCAGCCGCGTGACGCTTTCAGCGAGTTGGCGCGTGGTCTTGGCCTGCGCGTCAGTGATCACCGGGACCAGCAGACCGCGGGGCGCGGCGACCGCGAAACCCAGGTGGATCGCGTGATGGGAATGCACCTGCGGGCCGGCCGGGCCGTCGACCCACGTGGAGTTGAGAATCTTATTGTGCGTCAACGCGATTACCAGAAACCGCAGGGTGAGCACGAACGGTGAGATGACTTCATCGCGTAGCCGCATAAAGGCTGTGCAGTCGACCTGCACACTGGCATGCGCATCGGGAATCATACTGCGGGACAGCGCTATTCGCTCCGCCATGTGAGCATGAACCCCGCGCACTGGCAAGACGTCATATGACACACCGGGGCGCTCTCCGCCGACTCCAGCCGCTGCCAGCACAGCCTCCCGGCTGATCACGCCGTCCGGGCCCGGTGGCACGTGGGCCAGATCCACCAGCAGTTCGGCGGCCAACTTCCGCACGGACGGTTTGGCTTTGGGACGTCGCCGGCTGGTGTCGAGCGCGTCGTCAGCCCCATATCCGACGAGTACCGGCCTGCGCGTGGACAACTCGCCGTTGGATGGCGCCGCGTCCTGCGTCGCGCCCGGCGCTGTATCGATACGTACCAGCGACGAACCGACCGCCAGCACATCGCCTTCGGCTCCGTGTATTTCCACGATCCGGCCCGCGTACGGGCTGGGGATCTCGACTTCGGCTTTGGCGGTCTCCACCGAGCACAACGGCTGGTTGAGTTCGACGTCGTCGCCGACCGCGACGCGCCAGCACGACAGTGTCACCTCTTCGAGGCCCTCGCCTAGGTCTGGTACGACGAACACCTTGATCCGATCCCGATCGGAAGGCGGGTTCATGGCTGCTCCAGCACGCGCTCGACGCAATCCAGCAGCCGATCGGGGCCGGGTAGCCATAACTTCTCCAGTCGCGCCGGCGGGTATGGAGTGTCAAACCCGCAGGCGCGCAACACCGGTGCTTCGAGCTCGTAGAACATCTCTTCTTGGATACGAGCCGCCAAACCTGCGCCGTAGCCCAGGCTTCGCGGCCCCTCGTGCAGCACCACGCACCGGCCGGTTCGGCGAATCGACGCGGCCACGGTGTCGAAATCCAGTGGCACCAGCGAACGCAGGTCGACGACCTCAAGGCTCCAATCATGTTGCCGGGCAGCTATTTCAGCAGCCGATAGTGCCGTGCCCACCAGGCCACCATAGGTCAGCACGGTGACGTCGGTGCCGGCGCGGCGCACCGCCGCCTGCCCGATCGGAAGTCCGGGCCGGGTGGTATCGACGACCTCGCGACCCCAGTAGCGTCGCTTGGGCTCTAAAAACATCACCGGGTCCGGACACGCGATCGCGTGGCGCAACAGCCAGTAGGCGTCAGACGGTGTGGACGGGACCACCACCTTCAGACCCGCGGTGTGCGCCCAGTACGACTCGGTGGATTCCGAATGATGCTCGACGGCACCGATACCGCCGAACGACGGTATCCGGACCGTGACCGCCATGTTGATTTCGCCGCGGGTGCGAGTTCGATACTTCGCCAGGTGGCTGACCACCTGATCGAAGGCGGGATACGAGAACCCGTCGAACTGGATCTCGGGGACCGGCACGAACCCACGCAACGCCAAGCCGACCGCAATGCCGATCACCGCGGACTCAGCCAGCGGAGTATCAAAACAGCGGTCCGATCCGAATGTCGCGGTAAGTCCCTCGGTGACCCGGAAAACGCCGCCAAGCGTCGCCACGTCCTCGCCGAAAACCAGCACCCGGTCATCGACAGCCATCGCGTCATGCAGTGCATGGTTGAGCGCCTGGACCATCGTCAGCGGCGTGGCAGTGCAGGCGTCGTCGGCACTGGGTCTGGTCGGGGGTTCGGCGATCTGGGTCATCACACCTCCCGGCGGATTTCACTGCGCAACTGTTGACGTTGCGCTTCGAGTCCGGGTGTCATTTCGGCGTACACCGTGGTGAAGACCTCGTCGACGTCGATGTCAGGCGCGGCGAACACCGCGTCGCGCAGGTCGGCCCGCAGCCGCATGGACCGGGCGGCGATCCGGTCTTCCAGCCGCTGCGACCACAGTCCCTCGCCCTGTAAGAAGGTGCGGTAACGCGGGATCGGGTCCAGCATCTGCCAATGGTCCAGTTCTTCCTGGCTTCGGTATCGCGTCGGATCGTCCGAAGTCGTATGCGGGCCAAGCCGGTATGTAATCGCCTCAATCAGCGTCGGGCCGCCGCCGGTTCTGGCCCGGGCAGCGGCTTCGGCCATCACCGCATAACACGCAAGCACATCGTTGCCGTCCACCCGGACGCCGGGCATGCCATAGCCAATCGCCTTGTGCGCGATGGACGGCGCGGCAGTCTGGCTGCTCAGCGGCACCGAGATCGCCCACTGGTTGTTCTGCACGTAAAACACGCACGGCGCTTTGAACACCGCCGCGAAGTTCAGCGCCTCGTGCACGTCGCCCTCGCTGGTGGCGCCGTCGCCGAGAAACGCCACAGTCATCGAGTCCTCGCCGAGCCGCTGGGCAGCCATCGCAGCGCCGACGGCATGCAACGTCTGGGTGCCGATCGGAACCGATATCGGAGCGCAGCACTTTTTGGTGAAATCCAGCCCGCCATGCCATGTTCCACGCCAGGCGGCACCGACATGGCCGGGTGGGATACCGCGTACCAGATAGACACCCAATTCCCGGTACTGGGGGAACAGCCAATCGGTTTTGCGGAGGCAAGCGGTCGCGCCGACCTGTGCCGCCTCTTGGCCACAGCACGATGCGAACAGTGCCAATTCACCCTGTCGCTGCAGATTGACAAATTCGGCGTCCACCTCGCGGGTGACCACCATCATCTCGTAGAGCCAGCACAGTGTCTCCGCCGGCAGCGCGCGGCTATATCGGGTTTCTGCCGTGGGTGTCCCATCGGCTGCGACGAGTTGCACCGGCTCAAGATCGACACTCATCGGCGTGGTAGCAGCTTCAGCCATACCGCCTCCAACCAACGGCCGACACAGGTGTGCGGCGGGTCAGAGCAAACCCGAAAAGCGCAACCGCTTATGAGCTGACGTCGGCCGCCAACTGCACAATTCGCTCGGCTCGCCGTAACACAGGCGCATCTACCATTATGCCCTCAAATGCGAAGACACCGCGCTCATCGGCGGCTGCGGCAAGAACGTGTCGCGCCCATTGCACCTGGTCGGGCGATGGCGCATAACCGGCCCGTACCACGGGTAGCTGGCTGGGGTGGATAGCAACCTTCACATCGAAGCCCACAGCAACCGCGTCGTCGACTTCGGCGCGCAGCCCGTCGAGATCTTTGATATCGAGATAGACCGAGTCCAGCGCGAGCCGACCGTGCGCCTTGGCAGCTAACAGCGATTGCGAGCGAACGTGACGGGCCACCTCGCGGTATGTCCCGTCCGGGTAGCGGTTAGCGGTACCGCCGAGCACCGCGAACAAATCCTCGGCGCCCCACATCACCGCGACGGTGTTGTCCACCGATGCCGTCTCGTTGACAGCGAGGGCGCCCATCGGGGATTCGACCAGGACAATGACGTGCAGCGGCGCCAACGCTCTGACCTGTTCTGCCGCTTCGCATTTAGGCAACATCACGGTGTCATAGCCGGTGCGCTTGAGCGCCTCGAGGTCGAGTTGCTGGTCGGCAGTGCCGAACTGGTTGACGCGCACCACAGTGCTGGCCGGGTCCAGTTGAACGTCGACGAGCGCTTTCCGCGCGGCGGGCCGGTCGGTGGCGGCGCAGCCATCCTCAAGGTCGAGGATCACGATGTCCGCTGCGGCCGCGGCCTTTTCGTAGCGCTCAGGACGATCAGCCGGACAGAAAAGCCACGCCGGGCCCGGATTCTGCAGGCCCATCAGTGGTTAACCTCGGCCGGCCGCATCCGCACCAGGGTCTTGCGGCTCGCGGTAGCGACGACATCGTCGTGCTGATTTCGACCGGTATGTGCAAACGTCACGATGCCCTCCCCCGGACGGCTCTTGGATGCCCGCTTGTCGGTGATCACCGTCTCGGCATAGAGCGTGTCGCCATGGAACAGCGGCTTGGGGAACGCGATTTCGGAGAAGCCCAGGTTACCCACGATGGTGCCTTGGGTCAGCTGCGCGACCGACAATCCGACGAGGGTCGACAGGGTGAACATCGAGTTCACCAATCGCTGATTGAACGGCGGCAGCGCGTCAGAGAATGCCGCATCCAAGTGCAGCGCTTGGGTATTCATAGTCAACGTTGTGAACAACACATTGTCGGCTTCGGTGATGGTCCGCCCCGGGCGGTGCAGGTACCGCACGCCGGTCTCGAATTCTTCGAACCACAGTCCGCGCTGGATTACCGTCTTGATTGGCCCCTCACCGCTCGCGTCGCTCACAGCCCAACCTCTCGCGCGATCAGCATCAACTGCACTTCGGTGGTGCCCTCGCCGATTTCCAGGATCTTGCTATCCCGGTAATGGCGGGCGACGGTGAACTCGTTCATAAACCCGTAGCCGCCGTGGATTTGGGTGGCATCACGCGCGTTGTCCATCGCCGCCTCGCTGGCCACTAACTTGGCAATCGCCGCCTGCTTCTTGAACGGCTTTCCGGCCAGCATCAGCGCTGCGGCGTCGTAGTAGGCGGTGCGGGCGGTGTGAGCGCGGGCCTCCATCCGCGCGATGGTGAATGCGATGGACTGATTACGGCCGATCGGCTGACCGAAGGCTTCGCGTTCCTTTGCGTACTTGACACTTTCGTCGACGCACCCCTGCGCGCTTCCGGTGGATAATGCGGCGATGGCAATGCGGCCCTCGTCGAGGATGCGCAAGAAGTTGGCATAGCCGCGACCGGGTTCGCCGAGCAGGTTCTCCTGCGGCACCCGCACGTCGTCGAAGCTGAGCGGATGGGTGTCCGAGGCGTTCCAGCCGACCTTGTTGTAGGCCGGTTCCACGATGAACCCGGGCGTGGGTACCGGCACCAGGATCGATGAAATCTCCTTTTTGCCGTCCTGGTCGCCGGTGACCGCGGTAACCGTCACCAGCTTGGTGATGTCGGTGCCCGAGTTGGTGATGAACTGCTTGGAACCGTTGATCACCCAGTGGCCGTCGTCGAGATGTGCGGTGGTCTTGGTTGCGCCGGCGTCGGTGCCGCCGCCGGGCTCGGTCAGCCCGAACGCACCCAAGGCGCGGCCACTTGCCAACTGCGGCAGCCACTCTCGCTTCTGCGCGTCGGTCCCGAATCGATATACCGGCATCGCTCCCAGCGAAACGCCGGCTTCCAAGGTGATCGCGACGCTTTGGTCGACCTTGCCGAGTTCCTCCAGGGCCAGGCACAGGGCGAAGTAGTCGCCGCCCATTCCGCCGAACTCTTCGGGGAAGGGAAGGCCGAACAGGCCCATGTCAGCCATCCCCGCAACCACCTCGTACGGGAACGAGTGCTCGGCGTCGTGCTGCGCGGCAACCGGTGCGACGACATTCTGGGCGAAGTCGCGGACCGTCTTGGCCAATTGCTGATACTCGTCGGGCAGCGTCGCGGTGGATAGAAATTCGGTCATGACGCGCTATCCTCTACTTTTGATACTTCTGGTATTGCCTTGGTGTTCACGGTAATCCGCGCGAGCGGCTGGCCGACCTTGACCTGGTCGCCCGCGGCGACGAGAAGTTCAACGACACCGTCGACGGGCGCCGCGAGTGCATGCTCCATCTTCATCGCCTCTACAGTGACGACAATTGTGCCCGCGGCCACGTCGGCCCCGTCCGCTATGCCCACCGCGACAACCGTCCCGGGCATCGGGCTGGTCAACTCGGCGTCGCCGCTGTGCGCGTCGTCCGGGCGCACCGGCGCCTCGCGAACCTCCTCGAGCACCGCTGTCGCACCCGCGCCGGCCAGCCAGATCTTGCCGCCGGCGGTGGCGACCGTGTAGTCGCTGCGCAGCCCGTCCAGTGTCACCGTTAACCGGTTGCCGGTCAGATCGGCCTGCAGCAAGCGGGTTTCCCCGTCCTCGATGCGGACTTCGGCAAACCCGGGGGTACCGGTGATGTGGACGTGGTCGGTGCGTTCGCCGGCCCGCAGCCGGATGCTCACCCGCGCGTTGGCCCCGACCCGCCACCCGGATGGCACCTCCCACAGGTCAGCACCGGGCGCGGGATGCAGGCGCAACCAATGGAATGCCCCCGCAGCGACGAACTGTTCGTCGGTGGGCACCGCCGCCACGAAATCACCGGCCCGTCGGTCCAACAGTCCGGTGTCGAGCCGGCCCGCCTTGACATCGGGATCGGCCAGCAGGAACCGGGCGAACTCGACATTGGTGATGACGCCGAGCACCGCGGTGTCTGCCAGAGCCCGGTCGAGGGCACGCAGCGCCGCCGCCCGATCCGCGCCGTGCGCTACCACCTTCGCC
>NZ_JBAUZA010000507.1:0-10612 GCF_049585075.1 Mycobacterium sp. | reverse complement strand
GGTCCCGGTGCCGCCCGCCGCCTCGATCGCGGTGGACACCGCGGCGTAGCCGGGATGCGTAAAGCTTTCCACGGTGAGCGAATCGAACACCGGTCCGGCCAGAGCCGGGTACTGCAACGCCGACTTGAGCGCCTCGCGCTGCGGCCACAGCGTGGGGTCGTGCGGGTCGGGACGAATTGCAGCGAAGTCGGACTCAGCGGTGTCGGACTGGGCTGCCGCGGCGCGACGAGGCTTGGCTCGGCCGGTTGGGTGCTTCGCCTCTTCGCGCACCCGGCCAACGACTTGCGCCACATCCGACCAGCCGACCCAGCCGGCCAATTGGCGCGCGTACTCATCGCGCAGCGTGGGGTCTTTGATCTGAGCAACCATCGGTACGCAACGACGCAGCGCGGCCACCCTGCCCTCGGCGCTGTCCAAGTCCACCTCGCCGAGTGCGGCGCGAATCGCGAACTCGAACAACGGAGTTCGCCGCGCCACCAGATCGCGCAGCGCGCCGTCGCCGGATGCCAGCCGCAGGTCGCAGGGATCCATACCGTCGGCGGCGACCGCGACGAAGGACTGGCCCGCCAGATGCTGTTCGCCGCCGAAGGCCTTGAGTGCCGCCGCCCGGCCCGCTTCGTCGCCGTCGAACACATAGATCAGTTCACCGCGAAAGAAGTTGTCGTCCATCATCAATCGACGCAGCATCGCCAGGTGCTCGTCGCCGAAAGCGGTGCCGCAAGACGCGACCGCCGTCGTCACCCCGGCCAAGTGCATCGCCATCACGTCGGTGTAGCCCTCGACGACGACGGCCTGATGTCCCTTGGCGATATCGCGCTTGGCCAGGTCGATACCGAATAACACCGCAGACTTCTTGTACAGCAACGTCTCCGGTGTGTTGACGTATTTGGCTTCCATCGGGTCGTCGTCGAAGATCCGGCGTGCCCCGAACCCGATCACCTCGCCGGCGGAGCTGCGGATCGGCCACAACAACCTGCGGTGGAACCGGTCGATCGGGCCGCGACGGCCTTCCCGCGATAACCCGGCAGCCTCAAGCTCCTTGAACTCAAAACCTTTGCGCACCAAATGTTTTGTCAACGAATCCCAGCCCGACGGCGCGAACCCGCAGCCGAAATGTCGCGCGGCGTCGACGTCGAAATTCCGCTCGGTCAGGTATTGGCGAGCCGGCTGCGCCTCCGGGGAGTCCAGCGCCGCCGCGTAGAAAGCCATCGCCTCAGCATTGGCGGCGAGCAGCCGGCTGCGACTGCCCCGGTCACGCTGCACACTGGTGGACGCGCCGGTGTAGGTGATCGTGTAGCCGATCCGGTCGGCCAGTACTTCGACGGCCTCGACGAAGCTGACGTGTTCGATCTTCTGGACGAACGCGTACACGTCGCCGCCCTCGCCGCAGCCGAAGCAATGGAAGTGACCGTGGTTGGGCCGGACGTGGAACGACGGCGACTTCTCGTCGTGAAAGGGGCACAGGCCCTTCAGCGAGTCCGCGCCGGCACGACGCAGCTGGACGTAGTCGCCGACGACCTCGTCAATGTGGACTCGTTCGCGGATGGCGGCGATATCGCGATCAGAGATCCGCCCGGCCATCGGCTCAGTGTAGAGCGATCGCCAGACCGCGAGGACGCGAAGATTGACTGTCTGTGATTAACCGGTTCCGATCACGCCGCACGCGAAGCGCTTCTCGGCGTCGGGGGTGTTTTCCGCGCCGTGCATCATCAGCGCTGTCTTGCTGCCCGCCAACAAGTCGTCCCTGGTGAACGCGTCGCTGGTGGTCACCAGGTATCCGGCGCCGTCCTTGCGGACCTCCAGCGTCGACAGGTCACCGCTGGGAGGTTCCCCGGTGTGCCCCGGTGCCTGGTAGTGCATGCCGGCCGACATGAAGTCGCCGGGCGGACCGCCCATCGGGTCAGCCGAGTTGGGCTCGCACTTGCCGATCGCGTGGATGTGCAGGGCATGGAATCCCGGTGCCAGGATGCCGTTCGTGGTCGTCTTCACCGTGACAGTGGCATAGCCGTTGGCAAATTCGAAGGTGGCCGTGGCCACCGAACGACCGTCAGCGGTGTGCAGTTCGGCGCTGAGGCTTTGGGCAGAAGGGGCAGCGCTCGTCGAGGAGGACGCTGCGGGCGCCCCGCTGGACGACGTGGTGCTGGACTGTTGATTGGAGCCGCAGCCGCTGAGTGCGACGGCAGCCGACAACGTGGCGACAACAACATTGGTGTGCTTGACCATAAGCTCCGAGCCTAATGCGGCTCAGCGTTGTGTGGTCTCGATGCGTTCCAGACGTCCCTCGGTGAAAGAAGCGATCTGGTCGACGACGACCCGCAGCCGCTCACCGTCGTCGGCGGCGGTGTTGAACGCCGGCACGAACACCGGGTCGAGGGTGCCGGGCGCCCCGGCCAGCAGCCAATCCGCCACCCGGTGGATCCGCTCGCGTTGGTTGCGCTGGCGCTCCTGATGACGCGGATCCGACATGATGAATTGCAGCGCCAGGGTCTTGAGCACCGCAACTTCGGCGCGCACGACGTCCGGGACCCGCAAGTCGGTTTGGTAGCGGACGAGTTGCCCGGGACCCGCGGCGGCCCGGGTGGCCGCGATCGCCGCCGACGCGAACCGGCCCACCAGCTCGCTGGTCAGTTGCTTGAGCGCAACCGAGGCCGCCAGCGTGGCGTCGTACTTGCCGACCGCAGCGACTACCGGCAGCCCGGACAGCCGATGCGCGGCGGCGGCCAGGTCGTCCGCGGTGATTATGCGCCGCTCCTCCTCATCGCTCCGCTCTGCATCGTCGCCGCCGCGCACCCGGGCGAAGTCGCGCGCCCCCACCTTGCCCAGCGCCGCCGCTTCGTCGTCGTCGGCGAGCACCCGTAAGTCGATCCGCCCGGCCACGACGCCGTCTTCCACGTCATGCACCGAATAGGCGACATCGTCGGCCCAGTCCATCACTTGGGCTTCCAGACAGGCCCGATCTGCGGGCGCCTGTTCGCGTACCCAAGCCGCGGCGTCGCGATCGAAATCGTAAAAGCCGAACTTGCGTCGATCCCGACTCCGGGTCCAGGGATATTTGGTCACAGCATCCAGACCTGCCCGAGTCAGGTTCAGTCCAACGCTATGTCCTTGCTGATCCAGAACTTTGGGCTCCAGACTGGTAAGGATCCGAAAGTTTTGCGCATTACCCTCGAACCCGCCGTGCGCCGCCGCGACCTCATCGAGCGCCTGTTCACCGTTATGCCCGTACGGCGGGTGCCCGATGTCGTGGGCCAGACCGGCCATGTCGACAAGGTCGGGATCGCAGCCCAGCCCGATCGCCATCCCTCGCCCGATCTGGGCGACCTCCAGCGAATGAGTCAGTCGCGTACGCGGAGTGTCGCTGTCCCTCGGCCCGACGACCTGTGTCTTGTCAGCAAGGCGGCGCAGCGCGGCGCTGTGCAGCACCCTGGCGCGGTCCCGGGCGAAGTCGGTGCGGTGCTGGCCCTCGGTACCCGGCAAGCCCGCGGTCTTCGACGCTTCGGGAACCACCCGCTCGCGGTCGAAATCGTCATAGGGGTCTTGCTGACTCATCAGCGCACAGTCTGCCAGCACCTCCTGGCAATGCCGCGGAGCGGATTAGATTATCGACCATGCGCATTGTCCGCCGGCTCGCCATCGTCCTGGCGATGCTGATCACCGCTTTACTGGTGGCGCCCTCCGCCACGGCGCAGCCGCCCTTCCGGCTGGCCACCTACATCACCGACGACGCCGGGGCGCTGAACGGATCGGGTCGCGCCGCGGTCCAATCGGCCACCGGCAAGCTCTACTCCGATCGCCGTATTCAACTGTGGGTGGTTTTCGTCGACACCTTCTCCGGGCAATCGGCGGTGAGCTGGGCGCAGAGCACGCGTGCCGCCAGCGATTTGGGCGACTTCGACGCGCTGCTGGCTGTCGCGACCGTCGACCGTTCCTACGCGTTTTTGGTACCCAACCGGGTGCAGAGCATTAGTTCAAGTCAGGTCGATGATTTGCGGCGCAACCAGATCGAACCGGCGCTGCGCCGCGGCGATTGGAGCGGTGCTGCGGTCGCAGCGGCCAACGGGCTCGACCGAAAGCACGAGTCGTCGGCGGCCCCGTTACTGATCGGGCTCGGTGTGATCGTGGCCGCGGTGCTGATTCTGTACGTGGTCATGCGGTACCGGCGCCGACGGCGCCGTGCGGCCGAACTTGCCGCTGCGCGTCGTGTCGACGCCACCGACCCCGAAGCACTGGCGGCGCTGTCGCTGGGTGCGCTCGACGACCTGTCGCGGTGGAAAGTCGTCGACGTCGACAACGCGGTTCGCACCAGCGCCAACGAACTGGCGTTGACGATCGAAGAGTTCGGCGAAAAACGAACCGCACCGTTCAGCGCAGCGGTGAACAACGCCAAAGCCGCTCTAGCACAAGCGTTTACCGTGCGTCAGCGGCTTGACGACGCAATGCCCGAGACACCCGCGCAGCGGCGCGAGCTGTTGACCCAGGTGATTGTCTCCGCGGCGCGGGCCGATCGCGAGCTGGAGTCGCAGCGTGAGGCCTTCGAAAAAATGCGCGACCTCGTGGTCAGCGCGCCATCGCGGCTCGACGGCCTGACTCAGCAGATGGTCGAGCTGACCGCGCGCATCACTCCGGCCGAACAGCGAATGACAGAGCTGCACAACGAATTCGACCCTGCGGCGCTGACTTCGGTGGTCACCAACGTCGCGACCGCCAAGGACCGGCTGGCGTTCGCCGACCAAAACCTCAGCCGCGCCCGTGATCTGGCGGCCAAGCCGGTCAGCGGCGAGCAAAGCGGTCTGGTCGACGCCGTGCAAGCGGCGGAGTCGGCGCTGGGACAAGCCCGAGCGTTGCTCGACGCAGTGGACAACGCCGCCAACGACATTCGTCACGCGGTCGCCACGCTGCCGTCGCTGATCGCCGACATCCAGTCAGGTATAGAGCACGCCGCTACGCAGCTGCAAAACCCGCAGCAAACCAAAGCGGCGCACACTCGCGAATTGGCCAGCGTCCGGGATGCGGCGAAAAGAGCCCTGGACACTGCCCGCGCCAGCGGCTCGGCCGATCCGCTGAGCGCGTTCACCCAGCTGACCAAGACCGACGCCGACTTGAACCGGCTCCTCGCCATGGTCGCCGAAGAGCAAGCCGCCGCCGAGCGACTCAACCGTGCTTTCGAGCAAGCGCTATTCACAGCGCAGTCGCGGATCCACGCCGTCTCCGATTTCATCGACACCCGGCGCGGCAGCATCGGACCCGAGGCGCGGACCCGTCTCGCCGAGGCAAGCCGGCAACTGCAAGCCGCCCAAGATGAGCGCCAGACCGACATCAGTGAAGCGATCACCCGTGCCAACACCGCGACGACGCTGGCCGCTCAGGCTCAGTCCCTGGCCAACGACGATGTCCAATCCGCCCAGCTCGCCTACGCCGGACGCTATGGCAGCGGCGACCATATGGGCGCGATGATGGGCGGGCTCATCATCGGCGACATGCTCGGCGGCGGTTGGGGTGGTGGCTGGGGCCCAACGTCGTTCGGCGGCTCATCGGGCTCGTCCGACGGCGGCTTCATGGGCGGCGGGGGCCGGTTCTGAGGTCGCGTCGCGCCAGACATGGAGAGGCGCGGCAGCCCACCACGCCCTAGTGTGCTGCCGCGCCAAATCGGGGGATACTCGTCCGCTATGTCGTCTGCGTGGCCAATGATATTGGTCATGTGAGCAATAGTTGGGAAGTTGACGAAAATTCTTTCCCGTGTTGCAACTCGCCCTCTAGCAGGCCCGCAGGCGCGATCCCAGATAGTCCACCACCGCATCGATGGCCACCCGGTCCTGTGTCATCACGTCGCGCTCCCGGATGGTCACGGCGTGGTCCTCGAGCGAGTCGAAATCCACCGTCACGCAATATGGGGTGCCGATCTCGTCCTGGCGACGGTAACGGCGGCCGATGGCGCCGGCGTCGTCGAACTCCACATTCCAGCATTTGCGTAGTTCGGCGGCCAGATCGCGGGCCTTGGGGCTCAGATCGGCGTGCCGGGATAGCGGCAGCACGGCAGCTTTGACCGGCGCAAGCCGGGGATCGAGGCGCAGGACCGTGCGCTTGTCCATGCCGCCCTTGGCGTTGGGCGCCTCGTCCTCGTGGTAGGCGTCGACCAGAAACGCCATGAACGATCGCGTCAGCCCCGCCGCCGGCTCGATCACGTAAGGCACATACCGGGTGTCGGTACCTTGATCGTAGAAGGACAGATCCACACCGGAATGCTTTGCGTGCGTGGATAAGTCGAAGTCTGTCCGGTTGGCGACACCCTCCAGTTCGCCCCACGGATTGCCAGCGAAGCCGAACTTGTACTCGATGTCGACGGTGCGATCGGAGTAGTGCGACAACTTCTCCTTGGGGTGCTCATACAACCGCAAGTTCGCGGGCTCGATGCCCAGGTCGACGTACCACTGCAACCTGGTGTCGATCCAATACTGGTGCCATTCTGTGGCGGTCGCGGGCTCGACGAAGAACTCCATCTCCATCTGCTCGAACTCACGGGTGCGGAAAATGAAGTTGCCCGGGGTGATCTCGTTGCGGAAGCTTTTGCCGATCTGACCGATACCGAACGGCGGCTTGCGGCGCGCGGTCGTCACCACGTTGGCGAAGTTGACGAAAATCCCCTGCGCGGTTTCTGGCCGCAGATAGTGCAGGCCCTCCTCGGTTTCGATCGGACCGAGATGGGTCTTGAGCATCATGTTGAACTCGCGCGGCTCGGTCCATTGGCCCTTGGTGCCACAGTCGGGGCAGGCGATCTCGCTCATCGGCACCGAATCGGGATCGGCGATATCTTTCTTGGCCGCGTACGCCTCCTGCATATGATCTTGGCGGTGCCGATGGTGGCAGTTCAGACACTCCACCAACGGGTCGTGAAACACCTCAACGTGTCCGGAGGCGACCCACACCTCGCGCGGCAAGATGATCGACGAGTCCAGGCCGACGACATCGTCGCGGCCGGTGACCACCGCGCGCCACCACTGCCGTTTGATGTTCTCCTTGAGTTCCACCCCCAGCGGCCCGTAATCCCATGCCGACTTGGTGCCGCCGTAGATTTCGCCGGCGGGGTAGACCAGGCCGCGCCGCTTGGCGAGGTTGACGACGGTGTCGATGACGGACGCCACGAGGTGATTACTCCTGTCTTCGATGCGGGGACACTTCGAGCCTGTAGAGCATCCGTCATCGTAGCGATTAGCCGCCGAGCTTCTTTGACATGCGTGATCATGCATGTGACAGTGGAGCCAGTATGTCCTCCTCGACCTCAACGGCAGCCAACGGCGACGAACTGGTAGACCAACACCAGCACGGTGACGCGGTTGAACTGCCAGCGCCACCGCCGCGGGAAATCCTGGAAGCCGCCGGTGAGCTGCTCCGCGCGCTGGCCGCGCCGGTACGGATCGCCATCGTGCTGCAATTGCGTGAATCCCAGCGCTGCGTGCATGAACTGGTCGATGCGCTGGGTGTACCGCAGCCGCTGGTCAGCCAGCACCTCAAGATCCTCAAGGCCGCGGGCGTGGTCACCGGCGAGCGGTCCGGCCGCGAGGTGCTCTACCGGCTGGCGGATCACCACCTGGCCCATATCGTGATCGACGCCGTCGCGCACGCCGGCGAGGACAAGTAGTGACCACTGGCGAAAGGTCCACCCGGCAGCGGGCGGCGATCTCGTCGCTGCTGGAAACGCTCGACGACTTCCGGTCAGCCCAGGAACTGCACGACGAGCTACGGCAGCGCGGCGAGAACATCGGCCTGACCACCGTCTACCGGACGCTGCAGTCGATGGCCGCGGCCGGCATGCTCGACACGCTGCGCACCGACACCGGGGAGTCGGTCTACCGGCGCTGCTCGGAACACCATCACCACCACCTGGTATGCCGCAGCTGCGGATCGACCATCGAAGTGGGCGACCACGAGGTCGAGGCGTGGGCGGCCGAGGTGGCCACCGAACACGGCTTCTCCGATGTCAGTCACACCATCGAGATCTTCGGCACCTGCTCGGACTGCCGCTGACTCAATCCGTCAGCGCGCGACGGATCTCGGCACCCTTGTCGAGCACCATCAGGATCAGGGTGCGCAGCGCGTCGTCGCTGAGGCCACCGCCCGGAAAGTTGTAGCGCAGCATCACGTCTGCCGTTTTGTTCGAGTTGCGTTTGGCGGTCGCTTCGCCGACCTTTTCGACCAGTGCCACCGATCCCAGCAGAGTACTGCGTGCCTGCTCGGCGACGCTGTCGCGAATCTTCTTGGTAAGCAGCAGATCCCACGCCACAATCTGGGTCAGCGACACCAGATCGAGCTCTTCGGTGATGGTCACCACCCGCAACGACGCGATGGTGCCGTCGTGTCGCACGGTCAGTGCACCGTCGGATTCTTCTTCGAGGGGCAACACCTCGGAAAGTACTGTCAGCAAACGTTCCTGCAAGGATGGCACTAGCTTGCCCTCATCTGCATTTGATCACTTTCACATCTGCCACACGGATCTCGGCGTTGGCGAGCGACACGATGTGCCCGCCTCTGAGCGACAATTCCGTCGATTCGACGATGCGAAAACTGTTCGACGGCCGGTTGTCGCTCAGAGGCGGGCACAACGCGCATCTCTTTCACGTGGTGACTCGTGTGACTGCCCATCAAGCCGTCCCGAATCGTCGGTGCCGCGACGCGTACTCTTCGCAAGCCGCCCACAGATCGCGGCGGTCGTAGTCGGGCCAGAGCGTGTCTTGAAAGATGTATTCAGCGTAGGCCGCTTGCCACAGCATGAAATTGCTGGTCCGCTGCTCGCCCGAGGTGCGCAATAACAGATCCACGTCGGGAATGTCGGGGCGGTGCAGGTGGCGGGCAACGGTCGCCTCGGTCACCCGTTCTGGGTTCAGTCTGCCCGCAGCGGCTTCGCGCGCGATATCCCTTGCGGCCTCGGCAATTTCGGTACGGCCACCATAGTTGACGCAGTAGTTCACCGTGATGACGTCGTTGCGTATCGTCATCTCCTCTGCGATCGCCAACTCGTTGATGACACTTCGCCACAACCGTGGCCGCGAGCCCACCCAGCGAATCTTGACGCCCATCTCGTTGAGGTTTACTCGCCGCCGTCGCACCACGTCGCGGTTGAACCCCATCAGGAAGCGCACTTCCTCGGCGGAGCGCTTCCAGTTCTCGGTGGAAAACGCGTAGAGGCTGAGCCATTTGACGCCGATTTCGATTGCGCCGCAGACGATGTCGATGACGACGGCCTCCCCCATCTTGTGTCCTTCGACACGGGTTAGTCCGCGCTGGGTGGCCCAGCGGCCGTTGCCGTCCATCACGATCGCAACGTGGTTGGGCAGCTGGCTCGCGGGGATCCGCGGAGCGGCCGCCTTGGAAATGTGTTGTGGGGGCCGCCGCGGGCCGCCGCCGGGCGACGGCGGAAGCGCGGGAAAGACCACGGGCCAGGTGGACTTGTCGGGAAATGTCGGATAGTCGTCGCGCGCCGGGGGCAGTTGCGGAAAGTCAGCCGGCTTCTGGTTCCGCACCATGGGCCACATCCTGCCTGACCAGAGCTATGCGACGATCGGCGAGGCTCTGATAGACCTGGTCGGCCCGGCCTGTCCGCTCGACCAGCGGCAACGTTCGCAGCTGCCGCTCCAGATGCCATTGCAGGTGGGCAGCCACCAATCCGCTGACGTGGCTACGGGCCGAGTGCGGTGCGGTCTCCGTGGCCTCCCAATCCCCGTCGTGCAGCGCCGACATCAGATCCAGCACACCCAGCGGCGGTGTGGTCGCACCGGCGGGGCGGCAGTACCCGCAGACGCTGCCGCCGGCGGCGATGTGAAATGCCCGATGCGGGCCAGGTGTGCCGCAGCGGGCACATTCGGTCAGCGCCGGGGCCCACCCCGCGATGCTCATGGCCCGCAGCAGATAAGCGTCCAGCACCAGCTCACGGGGTCGGCGACCGTCGGCCACCGCCCGCAAGGCTCCGACCGTGAGTCGATGCAATGCCGGGGCCGGGGCCCGTTCCTCACCGGCGAGGCGCTCGGCGGTTTCCAGCATCGCGCATGCGCAGGTGTATCGGCCGTAGTCGCAGACGATGTCGGTGGCGAACGCGTCAAGCGAAACGACCTGAGTGACGATGTCCAGGTTGCGGCCCGGATGCAATTGCACGTCGATATGCGCGAACGGCTCCAGTCGCGCGCCGAACTTGCTGCGGGTACGGCGCACACCCTTGGCCACCGCGCGGACCAGGCCATGGTCGCGGGTGAGCATGGTGACAATCCGGTCGGCTTCGCCGAGCTTGTGCTGGCGCAGCACCACCGCACGGTCTCGGTACAGCCGCATAGATACCAGTTTGTCACCGCACTGCGACGAAGCCTCGCACCCGCGCCGATAATGTCTGTACCGATGATCGACGCCGCTACTCCCCGATTTCCGACCCTGACCGAACAGCTCTACCAGTTGGCCAGCGGTGAGGTGACGTCCGACGAGTTGGTCCGCCGCTCGCTGCACGCCATCGACCTGAGCCAGTCGACGCTGAACGCCTTCCGTGTGGTGCTCACCGAGACGGCGCTGGCCGACGCTGCCGCGGCCGACCGGCGGCGTGCCGCCGGCGACCAGGCGCCGCTGCTGGGTGTAC
>NZ_JBAUZA010000506.1:0-1686 GCF_049585075.1 Mycobacterium sp. | reverse complement strand
TGATCACCGCGAGCACGAACAGCCGCAGCAGCGAGCCGGCGCCGCCGCCGTAGGCGGTCAACCTCCGCATCCCCATCAGCTCGTCCACCACGTGCGCGATCAACCCGGCCAGCAACGACGCGGTGATCGTGACCAGAATGGTGCGCACCTCCGCGACGCCAAGCAGGTGGCCGCCGGGCGGCCGCAAGGCGTGTCGCAGTAGGTAGTAGCCGACGATTGCGCCCGCCAAAAATCCCAAACCGTTGGCGAATCCGAGGTAACCGGCGACCAGGTCGGGATTGTCGGTGACGTGGGGCGCCAATAGCGAAGCGGCGATCTTGACGGTCGTGATGATGATGATGATCACGATCGGTATCCACGGCTGCTCGCGGGCGTAGAACACCCGCAGCTCCAGCAGCACGATGGCATAGGGGATCAACGTGAACGCCGACAACGCGATCGCCATGCCCAGGTAGCCCGCGTCGACGTCACCGAAATGGCCGTAGGCGAACAACGCACTGCCGATCGCCGGCCCGCCGACCGTCATGAACGCCACCGTTGGAATCAGCGTGATCATCGTCAGGCGGCTGGCCAGCGAAAGGTCGGCCAGCACCGCCGGGGTGTCGTCCGCGGCGGCATTGCGGCTCAGCCGCGGCATCACCACCGTCAGCACGGTCACCCCGATCATGCCGAACGGCAGCATCAGCACCAGCCAGGTGTAGTTGTAGATGGCCGGCCCGGAAGCGGCTGCGGTGCTGGCGATCTGGTTGGTGACGATCAGACCGATCTGGCTGATCAGCACGTAGAACACCATCGCGGCGGCCATCGTGCCGAAGCGTTTGAGCCGCTCGTCGATTCCCCACAGCGGGCGAAGGCTGATGTGCTGACGCCGGATCGCAGCCAGCAGCACCACCGTCTGCGCGACCACCCCCAATGTGGTTCCGACGCCCAGCACCAGCAGCTTGGCGTTGCCCATCTGCACCGGGTCCACCGATAACTGGCCCGGCGTGGCCAGGTAGGCGCCGAGAGTGGCGATTGCGACGACGTTGTTGATGACCGGCGCCCAGGCCGGCGGCCCGAATACGTTGCGGGTGTTCAGGATCGCCATGAACACCGATGACAGGCCGTAGAAGATCACCTGTGGCAGCAGCAGGTAGGCGAATGCCGCGGTGAGCGGCTCGTTGACCTGAGGGCTGCGGCCCAGCATCAACTGGACCAGCAGGGGGGCGGCGGCCACCGACAACAGCGTGGTCACCAACAGCAACGTGGTGGCCAGCGTGACCAAGCGCCGCACGAACGCCGCACCGCCGTCGGCGTCGTCCTGCTCGGCGCGCGCGAGCACCGGCACGAAGATCGCGGTGAATGTCGCCTCCAGCACCAGCGCCGCCACCAGGTTCGGCAGCTGGTTGGCCACCGAGAACGCGCTGGACAGCGCCGCACCCAGGATCGCGGCCAGAATGACGATCCTGGCAAACCCGGTGAGGCGGCTGATCAGGGTTGCGAACGCCATTCCCCACGAGCGCGACACCAGTGCGGCGTCGGAGAGCTCAGGACGGTTCTGTGCCGGTGTGCTCTGCGACGACACCAGCCCAGTCGGTGGCAGTGGCCCGGTCGGCGGCCCCGGCCGGTGTGGTCGGCGCTGGCGTGCAACTGGCGGCCGCGCCGGTGGCGGCGACGAACGACGGGCGGAGCTCATCTGCTGTGCTC
>NZ_JBAUZA010000505.1:0-1651 GCF_049585075.1 Mycobacterium sp. | reverse complement strand
TCGCCGCCCTGCCCCGCTGCGTCGGTGGCGCCGCTGCCGCCGTCACCGAACAGCGCGCCGCCGTTACCACCGGTGGCCTCGGCCAACGTGCCGCCGCCAACACCGTTGGCCCCGTTACCGATCAGATACTCGCCGAAGTCTTTGTTGATCGTGTTGTCGATGGATTCGCCCAGCGGGCTGTTGATCCAGTTCTGCTCATCGGTATGAATGGCCTGCAAGAACGTCGCGTCGAACCCCGCTGCGGAATCCGACGATGCTGCGGCGCCCTCAGCCGCGTTGCTTGCTCCGGCTACGGCATCCGAAGCGGCACTCGCGCTGGTGGCCGTACCAATACCGGCGACCGAATCCGTTGGCAGCGCCAACCATTGATCGAATGCGCTACCGCCTAGGCCACCGAGATCCAGGCTCGCAGCGGAGCTGAGACTCGCCAACGCGTCCGCTCCTGTCATGGCGTGATCGACGGCGTTGATGATCGGATCGAAGATGACATCCAGGCCGTCAGCATGTGCCGCGGGGATGGCGGCTAGCGGACCGACGGTGAAGGTCAGGGCCGCGCCCGCACTGCTGCCCCAGCCGATTACACGACGCCAGCGATCCAGAGCCCGCTGTGATGGGCTCGTGTGGTTCGAGGAGTAACGTTGTGCAGCCAATCTTTGAACCTCCCCGTCGAGGCCGTCCATCTCCGGTTTCGTCAAGCTAGCCCTCGAGTGGTCCCGGCGGGGCAAAATGAACATCGAATTTTCTGATGAGCCTCTGGGGACGCAATCCGCCCTATCGCAGATCAACGCGGCTACTTGCCACTGGCAATCCTGTCTCGAATCCGGAGAGACGAGACAGGATAGGTTGGGTTTACGCCGGAGACGTTGTCCCAGTGAGCATGTCTTGTGCCGTCTCGTTTCTTGTCTTATTCGTCATGTCTCACATCTCGGCTAAGCCGCGGGGCGAGACGAGCCGCGTGACCGTGGGTGCAGTTGGCGGCGTAGCTGGCTGGGGGTTGGTAGCCCAGCGATGAGTGCCGACGATGATGGTTGTAGTCGTGCTTCCAGTCGCTGATGACCACGCGGGCCTGAGTCAGTGACCAGAAGCTGTGGGTGTTCAAGCATTCATCGCGGATCCGAGCGTTGAATGATTCGACGTAGCCGTTGCGCCACGGCTGGCCCGGCGGAATGTAGTGCAGACCGACCTGTCCGGCGGCCCAGTCCGTCATGGCGGTGCAGGCGAGTTCGGGTCCGTTGTCGCAACGCAGCACCGCCGGATAAGCGCCACGCTGACCGGCCAGACGGTCGAGCTCGGTGATGAGGTGCTCGCCGGTGATCCTGCGCTCGACCATTCCGCCGAGGCATTCGCGGGTGTGCTCGTCGACGACGGACACGATCTTGATCGGTTTCCCGTCGGTGGTGGAATCGAATTGGAAGTCCACTGCCCACACCTGGTTGGGCGCATCCGCGCTCGGGGTGTCGTACGCGGTGGAGGCGCCGCGGCGTTTGCGGCGTCGCCGTGCGGGAACGCGGAGCCCCTCCTCGCGCCAAAGGCGTTGAATCTTCTTGTGATTGACGAACCAACCCTCGCCGCGCGCGTCATGGTAGGCCGGCCGGAACCCGCGGCGCGGGTGGTCACGGGCGTAGGCGCGCAGCCAGGCCCGCAACGTCGC
>NZ_JBAUZA010000504.1:0-10907 GCF_049585075.1 Mycobacterium sp. | reverse complement strand
GGTGCCCGACGGCCGCTCGCGGCGAGGACGCTCGGCACCGGCGGCCGAAGGAGCGACCAGTTCGCGCTTGCCACCAACGATGTCGCCCTTATAGATCCACACCTTCACGCCGATGCGGCCGAAGGTGGTCCTGGCCTCGTACAGGCCGTAGTCGATGTCGGCGCGCAACGTGTGCAGCGGCACCCGGCCTTCGCGGTAGAACTCCGAGCGGCTCATTTCCGCGCCGCCGAGGCGACCGGAGCACTGCACTCGGATGCCCTTGACGTTGGGCTGACGCATGGCCGACTGGATGGCCTTTCGCATCGCGCGCCGGAAAGCCACGCGGTTGCTCAACTGCTCCGCGACGCCCTGTGCGACCAATTGCGCTCGCGACTCAGGGTTTTTCACTTCGAGGATGTTGAGCTGGACCTGCTTGCCGGTCAGCTTCTCCAGATCCGCACGGATGCGGTCGGCTTCGGTGCCGCGGCGGCCGATGACGATACCCGGCCGTGCGGTGTGGATGTCCACCCGAACTCGGTCCCGGGTTCGTTCGATCTCCACGTCGGCAATCCCGGCGCGTTCCAGGCCGGTGGACAGTAGCCGACGGATGGCCACGTCCTCCTTGACGTACTCGGCGTACTGCTTGTCTGCATACCACCGAGACTTCCAGTCGGTCGTGATACCGAGACGGAATCCATGCGGATTGATCTTCTGGCCCACTAGTGCGAGCCTCCCTTCGTTTCCGAAGACGTTTGCGTCCCAGTGGACTTCGCGGCGGATGTCTTCTTTGCGGGCGCCTTCTTGGCCGGTGCCTTCTCGGCAGTAGCCTTCTTGGCGGGAGCCTTCTCAGCGGTTACCTTCTCAGCGGTTGCCTTCTCAGCGGTTGCCTTCTTGGCGGGAGCCTTCTTGGCCGGCGCCTTCTCTGCTGCAGCCTTCTTCGCCGGCGCCTTGTCGGCAGTCGCCTTCTCGGCGGTTGCCTTCTTCGCCGGCGCCTTCGCGGCAGCCTTGCTGGCCTGCGCACGGCGGGCGCGTGCCGCGCTCGCAGATTGCGAACCGCGCGCATCCTTGGTTGGCCGGCTCTCTACCACCACCGTGATGTGGCTGGTGCGCCTGCGAATTCGGAAGGCACGGCCCTGAGCGCGCGGCCGGATCCGCTTGGCGGTCGGACCGTCGTCGGCATAGACGGACGCGACCACCAGGGTCGCCGGGTCCAAGCCGTCGTTGTTCTGGGCGTTGGCAGCGGCGCTCGCGATGACCTTGGCCACCGGCAGGCTGGCCGCCTGCGGCGCCCAGCGCAGAATGTCCAGCGCCTCTGACACCGACTTGCCGCGCACCAGGTTGATCACCCGGCGCGCCTTGGTCGGCGATACCCGCACGAACCGTGCCTTGGCTACCGCAGAGGGAAATTCAGTCGGGGCGCTCATCGCCGCTTGGCCTTCCGGTCGTCTTTGATGTGTCCCTTGAAGGTGCGTGTCGGCGCGAACTCGCCCAGCTTGTGGCCCACCATCGCCTCGGTAATGAACACCGGGACATGCTTGCGGCCGTCGTGGACTGCGAACGTGTGCCCGATGAAGTCGGGAATGATGGTCGACCGACGCGACCAGGTCTTGATGACCTGCTTGGTGTTCTTCTCGTTCTGCACGTCGACCTTCTTCAACAGATGGTCGTCGACGAACGGACCCTTCTTCAGACTGCGTGGCATCGGCTACTCCTAGCGGTGCTTCTTGCCGGTGCGCCGGCGTCGGACGATGAGCTTGTCGCTGGGCTTGTGGCTCTTACGGGTTCGACCCTCGGGCTTGCCCCACGGGCTGACCGGGTGACGACCACCGGAGGTCTTGCCCTCACCACCGCCATGCGGGTGGTCCACCGGGTTCATCACCACACCACGCACCGACGGCCGCTTGCCCTTCCAGCGCATCCGCCCGGCTTTACCCCAATTGATGTTGGCCTGCTCGGCGTTGCCGACCTCGCCAACGGTGGCGCGGCAACGCACGTCGACGCGACGGATTTCACCGCTGGGCATCCTCAGCGAGGCGTAAGTGCCTTCCTTGCCGAGCAATTGGATGCTGGACCCGGCCGAGCGAGCGAGCTTGGCGCCACCGCCCGGCCGCAGCTCCACGGCGTGGATCAACGTACCGGCCGGAATATTGCGCAGCGGCAGGTTATTGCCGGGCTTGATGTCGGCGTTGGCGCCGGACTCCACGACGTCACCCTGCGAAAGACCTTGCGGCGCGATGATGTAACGCTTTTCGCCGTCCAGGAAGTGCAGTAGCGCGATGTTCGCGGTGCGGTTGGGGTCGTACTCGATGTGCGCGACCTTGGCGTTGACGCCGTCCTTGTCGTTGCGGCGGAAGTCAATCACACGGTAAGCACGCTTGTGTCCGCCACCCTTGTGCCGGGTGGTGATCCGGCCGTGCGCGTTGCGTCCACCACGACCGTGCAGGGGGCGGACCAACGACTTCTCCGGCGTGGATCGAGTGATCTCGGCGAAATCGGAGACGCTGGCACCGCGGCGACCCGGAGTCGTCGGCTTGTACTTGCGAATTCCCATGTCTGTTAAGTCTCTCTATCCCCGGCTAGGCCGGTGCTCCGAACAGGTCGATCGGCTTGCTGCCGGGCGCCAGCGTGACGATGGCGCGCTTGGTGCTCTTCCGCTTGCCAAATCCGGCCCTGGTGCGCTTGCGCTTGCCCTGACGGTTAGCGGTGTTCACTGCCGCCACCTTGACCGAAAAGATCTTCTCGATCGCGATCTTGATCTGGGTCTTGTTCGAGTCGGGGTGCACCAGGAACGTGTAGACGTTGTCATCGATGAGGCCGTAGGACTTCTCGGAGATGACCGGAGCCAGGATGATGTCGCGGGGGTCAGTGACGGTCGCCATCAGGCCGAGACCTCCTCATCCGATTTGGTGTTGGCGGTGATGTAGGTGTTCAGCGCCTCAACGGAAAACACCACGTCGTCGGCGCGCAATACGTCATAGGTGTTGAGCTGGTCCGGCGTCAGGGTGTGCACACCGGGAAGGTTGCGCACGCTCTTGGCGCCGGTCTCGTCGCTACGTCCGATGACCACCAGCACCTGCTTGCGGTCGGTCAACGTGGCGAGAAAGACCTTGGCGCTCTTGGTCGACGGAGTCTGGCCGGACACCAGCTCGGTGATCGCGTGGATACGACCGTTGCGGGCCCGGTCCGACAACGCGCCGCGCAGCGCGGCGGCGATCATCTTCTTCGGGGTGCGTTGGCTGTAGTCACGCGGCGTAGGACCGTGCACGACACCACCGCCGGTGAACTGCGGAGCGCGAGTCGAGCCCTGTCGGGCACGACCAGTACCCTTCTGCCGGTACGGCTTTCGGCCACCGCCGCGAACCTCGCCGCGGGTCTTGGTCGAGTGCGTGCCCTGTCGGGCCGCGGCACGTTGGGCAGTCACCACCTGGTGCATCAACGCGATATTCGCGGGTGCGTCGAACAGCTCAGCAGGCAGCTCAACCGAGCCTTCGGTCTTGCCGGCCGGCGTCTTGACGTCAATCTTTAGAGCCTTTGCGGCTTTTTCGGCAGCCATTACTTCTCACCTCGTTTGATCGCGCTACGGACCATCACGAGCCCACCCGTACGACCAGGCACAGCACCCTTGATCAGCAGCACGCCGTTCTCGGCATCGACCTTGTGCACCAAGAGGTTCTGGGTGGTCACCCGGTCATTACCCATCCGGCCGGCCATCCGAGTGCCCTTGAACACCCGCGCCGGAGTGGCGCAACCGCCGATAGAACCGGGACGACGATGGACCGCCTGAGCGCCGTGGCTGGCGCCCTGACCACGGAAGCCGTGCCGCTTCATCGTTCCGGCGAAACCTTTACCCTTCGAGGTGCCGGTCACATCGACATAGCTTCCAGCAGAAAAGATCTCGGCCGTAAGCTCCTGACCAACCTGGTAACCGGCTGCCGCCTCGATATCGTCGAGCCGCAATTCGGCCAAGTGCCGGCGCGGGTTGACACCGGCGGCAGCGTACTGACCGCCCAGCGGCTTGTTGACCTTACGAGGACTGATCTCCCCGTAGGCCAGCTGCACCGCGCTGTACCCGTCAACCTCAGGTGTGCGGATTCGAGTCACCACGTTCGGCCCGGCTTTGACCACCGTCACCGGCACAACACGGTTGTTCTCGTCGAACACCTGCGTCATACCCAGCTTGGTGCCCAGAATGCCCTGTCTCGCCATTGCTCGCAGATCTCCTACTGGATGTTGACGTCGACGCTGGCAGGCAGATCTATGCGCATCAGCGCGTCAACGGTCTTCGGTGTCGGGTCGAGGATGTCGATCAGTCGCTTATGGGTGCGCATTTCGAAGTGCTCCCGCGAGTCCTTGTACTTATGCGGAGACCGAATCACGCAGTACACGTTCTTCTCAGTGGGCAGCGGCACCGGGCCAACCACGCTTGCGCCGGTTCGGACAACCGTCTCGACGATTTTGCGCGCCGAGGCGTCAATGGCCTCGTGGTCGTAGGCCTTGAGCCTGATGCGGATCTTCTGTCCCGCCACGCTTCTCCTACCTCACTCTGTTCCGTCGGGCACCGATCACCTGATCGGATCTGGCCGATCAAGGCCGTGCGCCCGCATGTTGCGCCGCTGTTTACCTGTCGTGGTCCACCGGCCCCCGCGGTCGGGTGTGTCGCCCGCACGCAGCCTGGTCCGCGATCGAAATTCGTCGCGCTCCAAGGATGGGACCGGAGGCGCCCGTTTGGGCGCCGGTCGTATGCCCGACCAGGCCTAAACCCGGCGCAAGGCAACCTGAACAGTATGCCCTAGATCCCGGTATCGGCCAAATCCCCCCGACCGGGCGACGGCCCCGACGGCCGGCGGCCGAATAACGTCTTCTTACTCCGGAGTAAGGTATTCCGGCATGACAGGCTCGACCAGCACGTATGCGGCATGGCGGCGGTTTTCCGGCCGTCCCGGTGGCACCCGGCTCTTCTCGGCGGCAGCGATGGCCCGAGTCCCTTACTTCGCTTCGGTACTGCCGCACGTGCGACAGATGGAGCCGGGCTGCGCCGAGGTCAGCATCCCGAAGTGGTTCTTCGTCAAGGTTGTGGAGGTTTAACCACTGTTGCTCTTCCCTGCCTGGGACAAGGCAGGGTTTTCAACCTGGACTCCGTCGGCATCGCCCCGATGTAGGAGCTCCAAGCGGAGAATCGCGTTCGACTCCCTCAACGTCGCGTGGTGGTCAGCCACGAATTGGCCCAGCGGCCTAACTTGCCGATCCATACTTTCTTGACACCCACGAGAGAGGGAGAGTCGACATGACGAGCCAGCCCGATCAGTACGACGTCGAGGTCTTCGATTCCAATTCCATGGACTGGCTTGAGCTGCCTCTGGAACAGCTCGGCAGGAGTCTGTCGCTCAAACCATTCACGTTCGACCCCGACACCGGGATGTCCTGCATGCTTTTGCGTTACGACGCCGGGTTCATCAACCCGTGGCATACCCACGACTGCGCGCACGGCATGTTTGTTTTAAGCGGAACCTTGCGGACCCAGGCGGGGGATTTCGGGCCGGGGAGCTTTGTCTGGTTCCCCGAGGGTATGACGATGTATCACGGTGCGACCGAGGACAGTGACTGTCTCATGCTTTTCATCACGAACAAGCCGTTCAATATTCGCTACACATTCGAGAATGAACCGAGCGGCAGTGAGGCCGAGCGACTGGGCCAGGAGAAGGCATGCCTGTGCTCGATGGCTTCCGTAACCTGACGTGACCCCAAGTGGTTCTTCGTCTACAACCATTTGCACACCGTGCACGCGATCGCGGCCTGCAACGCCGCCGAGGTCGCGATGGGCATGCTGATGGAGACCACCGTGCCACGCAGCCATCGCTGGATACCTAAAGCGATGACCGTGCAATACCTGGAGAAGGCCACCACGTCGTTGCGGGCCCGGGCTCAGCTGGACCCGCCGGACTTCGCGCAGATCACCGAAGGCTTTGAGCTCGTCGTGCCGGTCACGGTGACCGACCGGCACGGCACCGAGGTGGTGCACGCCGACATCACCACCTGGGTTACGTCCAACGCGCGCCTTTCCTAAACGACGCGGACGCGGTGTACTTGAGGGACAACACCATGCAACCGACAACCGTGGCAGCCGCTCTGATCGCATCAGCCGTAGGGCTGATGAGCAGCGCGCCGCTGGCCCGCGCCGACCCCCAAGATGACGCTTACTTGAACGAGCTTGGTACGCACGGCATTACCCACTATCCGTCGGCCACGCTGATCAATGCGGGGCACCTGGTGTGCGCATTCCAATCCGCCGGCGCGGCGCCGTGGCAGACCCAGAACGGTTTGATTGGAGATGGCATCGCGGCCCAAGATATTGATGCGGTCGTGAAGGCTGCGATGAGCACCTACTGTCACCCAGACTAGCTGCCTACCAAGTAAGTTCCGTGTCCGCGGCGCACCAGATCGCCGTCGAACTCCAGCACTTCGTTGACCAAGGCGCCGCGTTGATTGCGGTAGTTGATGACCACCACCGATTCGCCCTGATACACACCGACGACTTCGAAGTGAAGGTCGGGCATGGTTTTCAGCGCGGCGGTCCAGTACTCGCGCAGGGCGGCCTTTCCACGGACCACTCCCCCGGAGTCGGGCACTACCCGAGCCACAACCGGCGAGCTGAAGACGACGTCATCGTGGAAATGCGCAAGTACCGCGTCGACGTCATGCCGGTTCCAGGCCGCACACCAAGCTTGCGCGAAGGTGCTCACGACTTGCCCTTGAGCGACGCCCAGAATGCGCACTGGTGCGCTTCCTCGAAGTTGGTGACGACGCCGGTGTTGCCGGGACGCAACGACATCCAGAGATTGTGGCCGGGATCGTCGCTTTTGGCCGGCCAGGCGGGCTGGCCGGTGGCCTTCGGCGCGCCGTTGGTGACGAAATGACTCCAGTAGCCGATCATCTGGTCGGACAGCATCCGCTGTGCGGGATCCAGCACGGGTGCGCCGCCGACTTTGAAGAGGTACCGCAGCTCCAACGAGTGGCTGGCGCCGACCGGAAAAGAGGCGTGCCGCAACAGATTTGGCGTCGGCGCATGCGGGTCGTCGAACTCGTAGGCGTACACTGGTGCAGTCGCGCCCCGTTGGCTTAACGAATCGCCCAATCGGTCGGCGACGCAAGAGAAGACGCCGTCGGTGAGCGCCGCCGAGTAGGCAAGCGACGCGTCCCCGCCGTAGTGATCCGGCGGGTAACGTGCCGCCACCGCGGCGCCGTCGGTACCGAAGATGTCCGCGAGCAGGCGAGGGTATTCGCCCTCTTTGATGCCCCGGCCCAACTTCAAGTACCGCAGTGCCGCGAACATGGTGAACTCGTCGTGGTTGACGCCGATAAGCACCGGAACCCGGGCGGCTCGGCCGGCCGCGATGGCCGCGACTGGCGCATCCGGTAACAACGCTGTACCGGTGACCGGACCGGAGAGCGCGTCGGAGTCCCCGATGAAGACGTACCAAGGCGGACGGTCAAGCGCGGCCGCCGGCAGCGCGCGCAGACACGCCGCTGTGCTGGCGGTATTGCGGCACCCGCTCGACGCCACGTAATCCCGGCTGCGGCGCTGCCCGGTCGCTACGTCGGTTTGCGCCTGGCAAGGCGCGCTTTGAATGATCGCCGACCGGAACAGTCCCGCCGACCCGGGCGCCACCAGGTGATCGCACACCGACATGCCGCCGGCGGATTCGCCGGCAATGGTCACTTTGCGCGGATCGCCACCGAAATCGGCGATATGGTCGCGCACCCAACGCAGCGCGGCCTGCTGGTCGGCCAGCCCATAGTTTCCGATGGTGTCTGCTGGGCCGAGCGACGGGTGGGCCAAAAACCCGAGCGCACCCAGCCGGTAGTTGAGGGTGACGACGACGATGTGACCCCTCGCCGCCAGCCAACGCGAGTCATAGATGTCTCCGCTGCCATTGACGAAGCCGCCACCATGGATCCACACCATGACCGGGCGCTTACCGGTGCCGCGTTCGGGCGCTGGTGTCCAGACATTGAGGGTGAGGCAGTTCTCGCTGGTCGGCTTGCCCACGTGCGGGTTGGGGCCGGTGTCCTGCATGCACTGCGGCCCCGGTTTGGTCGCGTCCAACATCCCCGACCACTTCGCCGCCGGCCGCGGTGGCTGCCACCGCAGCGGCCCAACCGGAGGCGCCGCATACGGAATGCCTTGAAACAGACGGTAATCCGAGGCGGCCATGCCGCGCATCAGGCCCATCGAGGTGCGCACGACGCCGGCATCGAGCGGACCGGCATACGCCGATGGCTTCACCGATGTCACGCCGCCCCGACCACAGGCCGCCGCTACAACTGTCATCAACAGGACGACAGCTACGGAGCGCCGAAAACCGCTCCGCGGTAATCGTCGATCACGGAGACTGGAAAACCTGACGCACGTCAAAAATCGACGCGACATGACAAGAAAGCCGATGAGCACACCAATCATTGACGAAGCTGCGAAGGTATTCGCTGATCCGACATCCTATGCCGACGAGCCGCGGCTACATGCAGCGTTGACCCATCTGCTTCCGCGAACCGAACAAACACTTGGCATTCGGCTACGGCGTGCACCTCTGCTTGGGCGCCGCGCTGGCGCGCATGGAGGTCAACAGCTTCTTCACCGAGCTGCTCCTACGGTTGAAATCCATTGAGCTCAACGGAGACCCGGAGCTAACCGCGACGACTTTTGTCGGCGGACTCAAGCACCTGCCGATTCGCTACGAACTTCGTTGAGCGACTGCCGCTGCGTGCGCTGCACGTGCAGAAAGCCGTCCACGGCGGCACGCGCGCACTCGCGGTAGTCGAAGTCGGGCAGCGTAGACAGCCGGCCCAACACCACCGGGCCGATCAGCAGCGAAATCGCCCGGGTGCGATCGATTTCGCCCAGCTCGGCGGCTTCAGGGCTATCGAAGATAGCGTCGAACGGCGCCGCGTATTGCTGGGCGATGCGCTCGCGAAGCGTGCTGATCGCCGTGCTGTCGGCAGTGCGGGTGGGCTGGGATTCCGGCAACTGCTCCAAGTCCCGCCCCAGCGCCAGCCAACTCATCGCGGTCAGCATGCCGGGGGCCTCGGCTATCGATTGTCCAAATCCCAGCACTACGCCGATTAGGCGGTCCCGCAACGGGCCAGTGTCAGAAGGCATCGGCGCCGGCGGTATCAAGCTGTTGAAAGCCGCTGCCAGCAAATCGTTTCCGCTGGGGAAGTGACGATACAAGGTGGCCCGGGCTACGTTGGCACCACGGGTGACCGCGTCGACGGTCACCGCGCTTGGGCCACCCGAGCGAAGCAGCGCGGTAGCGGCGTCCAGCAACCGAGCCCGTGAACGCGCGGGCCGTGGGTCGGTCTTGTCGGTGATGTCGACCACCTCCATGTTTAACGACAAGACTGTCCGTCTACTAACGAGACTGTTAGTCTCAAAAATACCTCGTCGCCGAAGGGAGACGCATCGCTCATGGTCGACGCCCTCATCCGACCTGACCAGCGTACTGAAGGACCTGCTGCGCTCGGTTCGCACCGGGGGCGAATCTGGACGATGGTTGTGGCCTGCATGGGCGTGACGCTGGTGATCGCATCGATGGTCGCGCTGAACACCGCGCTGGGCGACATCGCGGTAGCCACCTCGGCGACGCAGTCCCAGCTGACCTGGATAGTGGACTGCTACTCGGTGGCTCTCGCTTGCCTGTTGTTACCTGCCGGAGCTATCGGTGACCGGTATGGACGCCGGGGCGCCTTCCTTATCGGCTTGGCCACGTTCGCGATCGCATCGCTGGCGTCGACGGTGTTCACCAGCCCGTTGCAGCTCATCGTGGCCCGCGGTGTCGCCGGCATCGGAGCGGCGTTCATCATGCCCGCCACCCTGTCGCTGTTGACGGCCACTCACCGCGAAGACCAGCGCGCGAAGGCTACCGGCATTTGGGCCGGCGTCGCGGGCTGCGGCGCCGTGATCGGCATGCTCGGATCGGGCACGCTGCTGCATTTCTGGTCGTGGCGATCCATCTTCTGGGCCTTCGCTGGTTTTGCGCTGCTGATCTTCGTGTTGGCGTGCACGGTGTCGTCCTCGCGCGACGACGAGGCCACCCCGTTGGACTGGGCGGGCGCGGGTTTAATCGCAGGCGCTGTCGCGGTTTTCGTGTTCGGTGTGCTCGAGGCACCCGCGCGAGGGTGGACCCATCCGCTGGCGTGCGGGTCGATGAGCGTCGGGGTGGCATTGGCGGTGGCATTCGGATTCGTCGAGGCGCGACGGCACCATCCTCTGCTCGACGTTCGGTTGTTCCGCCGGCCGGACTTCGCCACCGGATCGGCCACGATCACAGTGTTTTTCATGGCTATGTTCGGATTCTTCTTCGTCATCATGCAATACATCCAGTTGGTCATGGGCTACAGCCCGATCCAGACCGCGTTTGCGTTGAGCCCGCTGATGGCGCCCATGCTGACATTGTCCGCGCTCTCCCCGTGGTATCTGCCACGCATGGGCCTCCGGTTGGTGGTCTTCCTCGGGCTGCTGCTCATCTCGGCCGGGTTCTTGTGGATGGGGGTCCTACAGGTCCACTCCCATTACTGGGACATCATGTGGCCGCTCCTGGTGATGAGTACCGGCATTGGATTCTGCACGGCACCAAGCACGTTGGCGATCATGACCTCAGTGCCCGACAAGAAGCAGGGGGTCGCCTCGGCGGTCAACGACACCACCCGTGAGGTTGGTGCCGCCCTCGGCATCGCATTGGCCGGGTCCATTCTGGCGGCCCGATACGCCCACCTCCTCAGACCGCATCTGGCGGCTTTCCCCGGCCCGGTCCGTGCCCCGGCCTCCCACTCGCTGGCTCAAGCCCTGGAGATTTCCAAATCGCTTGGCCCGCAAGGCCGCCAGCTTATCGAACAAAGCCAGACCGCTTTCTTGCAGGCGATGGAATCCTCGC
>NZ_JBAUZA010000503.1:0-1727 GCF_049585075.1 Mycobacterium sp. | reverse complement strand
GCCGAGCCCCGCGCCGTCGGCCACCGTCGCGCCGCCAGTGACCAGCGAGGCGCCGCCTCCGCCCCCGCCACCGGTGACGACGACCTACCAGCCGCCGCCAAGCACCACGCAGCAGGCGACCAGCACTACCCCAACGACGACGAGCACAACCCCGACCACCACCACCACACCGCCGCCGTCCAGCAGCACGACGACCAGCACGACACCATCGGAAGTGATGACGACGACGTACTTGAGGCTCCCGTTCGTACCGATGCCGATCCCGGTTCAGGTGCCGGAGGGGCAGGGCGGCGCGGCGAACCAGCCTCAGACCCCGTACCAGCCGCAGAGCCCCTACCAGCCACAGAGCCCGTATCAGCCGCAGTATCCATACGGAGGTCCTGGGTACTAACGGCCCCCGGCTGTTGAATCCTTTGCGCCTACCCGGACCGCTTAGCCACGAGTAGGGTGGAAACGCCGGATCGGCCCGGCATATGTAGCGGCGTCGCATTCTCAGTGCGCCAACCGGGAAAGTAACGCCGCATCCAACTGTCGCGAAACTGTGGGTGACGGCCGCGCGGCGCACTCCTTCGCCCAGATCGTCATTAGCGAAGGACTTTGGAGGAGTAGTGGACATCGTTCTGGGTGTGTCGATGGCACCCGAGGTCGTCCGCATGGTGCTGGTCGAAGGCGAAAACGCCGACGGCGTGACTGTCGAAGCCGACGAGTTCGCGGTCGCGTTCGCCAGCGGCTCGGCAACAACGGCACCGGCTCAGGTGATCGCCGCGATCCTCGGCACCCGAGAAAGCGCAACCGAAGGTGGCTACCGGTTGATGTCGACCGGTGTGACCTGGACCGAGCCGACCGACGTCGCTGTGCTGCAGGACGAGCTCGCCGCGTGGCAGATCGGCGGCGTCATGCTGGTCTCGCCCCTTCTCGCGGCGGCCGCGCTGACCCAGACGGTCGGCCAGGCAATGGGCTACGAGTACACCGCACTGCTGTTCGTCGAGCCGGAAAGCGTGACCCTGGCCGTGGTCCAAACCGCCGACGGCTCCATCGTCGATTTGCACCGACAGCCTGCGGACTGGGCTGGGCGCACCGCTGTGGAGATTGCCAAGCTGGCCGCGATTGTCGCTGCGCTCGACGGGAGGCAGTCGCGTGCCGACGGGGTGTTCGTCGTTGGGTGCGGCCTCGACATCGTCCCCATCGTGCGGCGCTTGGAGGCGCTGGTCTCCATCCCACTGAGTACATCCGAAGAACCCGACCTGGCGCTCGCCCGCGGCGCGGCGCTGGCCTCCGCAAATGCTCCGCTGTTCGCGTCGTCGACCGCTGCGCTGGCCTACGCGCAGGATCCCGGTACCGGCGAGGTGAACCCGCTCGCACACGCATACCTCGACGATTCCCTGAATGCCCCAATGGGTGACGGCGTCCTCGCCTACAGCGCTCTGGCGGACGAGGACGACGACGGCCTCCGTCCACACCGGCGGCTCCTGCTAGCAGGTAGTGGGATAGTGGCCGTGCTCCTGATCGGCTTTGTGGTGCTGCTGACGTCGCTGGGGGCCGACGTTGCGCCGCCGATGGGTCATGGAACCAGCCATGCCGCACAGCCCAGCCCGACGAAGCATCTGACCCCCCCGAGCGCACATACGCCCGCCGTGGCCGCGCCAGCGCCGTCACCACCACCGTCGGCCGCTCCGCCTCCACCGCCTCCGCAGACCATCACGGCACCGGCCCCGGTGGTGCATCAG
>NZ_JBAUZA010000502.1:0-1890 GCF_049585075.1 Mycobacterium sp. | reverse complement strand
TGTCCGACAACCTCGTCGCCGACCCGCGCATGCTGCGTGACCTGCACAGTCAGGGCGTCGCGCATCTCGCGGTGCGGGTGCGCGACGGCACCGGCCTGGTCGGCCCGCTGGTGGTCCCCGGGGTGACCAGCTGTTTGGGGTGCGCGGATTTGCATCGCAGGGACCGAGATGCGGCGTGGCCTGCTGTCGCCGCGCAGCTGCGCGACACCGTCGGCGTCGCCGACCGGGCGACCCTGCTGGCCACGGCGGCGCTGGCGCTCAGCCAGGTCAACCGCGTGATCGGCGCGGTCCGAGGATCGGACCCCGACGGCGATCCCGGGCCGCCGCAGGCGTTGAACGCCACGCTGGAGTTCGACGTCCATGCGGGCTCGATCGTGGCGCGGCATTGGCCCAGGCACCCACTGTGTTCATGTTGACAGCACTTGTTTTCAGATCGGTGCGGGTAAGCACCGACCCGTCATGGATGATGGTTTACGTGGCAGACATTAAACGTAAGGGTGCTGCGCGGAACGTTAAGCTGGCCGGCTTGGCGGGCGGCATCGCTGGCCGCACAGCGCTCGGGTTCGGCAAGCGGCTTGCTGGCAAGTCGCAGGACGAGGTCAACGCCGAACTGATGGAGAAGGCCGCACATCAGCTCTTCACCGTGCTAGGCGAGCTCAAGGGCGGCGCGATGAAGGTCGGCCAGGCGTTGTCGGTGATGGAGGCCGCGATCCCCGAGGAGTTCGGCGAGCCGTACCGCGAAGCGCTGACCAAACTCCAAAAGGATGCGCCGCCGCTGCCCGCGGCAAAGGTGCACCGGGTGCTCGATGCGCAGCTGGGCACCAAATGGCGCCAACGCTTCTCCGACTTCAACGACACTCCGGTGGCCTCGGCCAGCATCGGCCAAGTGCACAAGGCGGTGTGGTCGGACGGGCGCGAGGTCGCCGTCAAAATCCAATACCCAGGCGCCGACGAAGCGTTGCGCGCAGACCTGAAGACGTTGCGGCGCATGATCGGCGTCGTCAAACAGCTCGCCCCCGGGGTGGATGTTCAAGGCATCGTTGACGAGCTGATCGAACGCACCGAGATGGAACTCGACTACCGGCTGGAGGCGGACAACCAGCGTGCCTTCGCTAAGGCGTATGAAGGCCATCCGCACTTCTTGGTGCCGCACATCGTGGCCAGCGCACCCAAGGTCGTGGTTCAGGAGTGGATCGAAGGCGTGGCGATGTCGGAAATCATCCGCGACGGCACCGTCGAACGACGCGACCTGATGGGAACCAGGCTGGCCGAATTCATCTTCGACGGACCACGCCGGCTGGAGATGATCCACGGCGACGCCCACCCCGGCAACTTCATGCTGCTGCCCGACGACCGGATGGGCGTCATCGACTTCGGTGCCGTCGCTCCCCTGCCCGGCGGGTTCCCGGTCGAACTCGGTATGACGATCCGGCTGGCACGAGAGAAGAAATACGACCTGGTGTTGGCGACGATGGAAAAAGGCGGTTTCATCCAGAAGGGCCAGCAGGTGTCGGTGCGCGACATCGACGAGATGCTGCGCCAGTACGTCGAACCGGTCGAAGTCGAGGTGTTTCACTACACCCGCAAATGGTTGCAACGAATGACCTATCGTCAGCTCGACCGTTCGGTGTCGCAGATCAAGACGGCCCGCCAGATGGATTTGCCGCCGAAGCTGGCGATCCCGATGCGAGTGCTCGCCTCCGCGATGGCGATCATGTGCCAATTGGATGCGCACGTGCCGACCAGGGCGCTTTCGGAAGAGCTGGTTCCCGGTTTTGCCGAACCCGACGCGATCGTCGTCTGAAAGCACCAAGCCTTGCGCCGAGATCGACGCCAGCGCCGGAAAACGCGAAAATGCTTGCACTAGCGTCGATCTCGACGCGTCAGATC
>NZ_JBAUZA010000501.1:0-2713 GCF_049585075.1 Mycobacterium sp. | reverse complement strand
TGAAACAGGGAAAAAATGCGGTGCGATCAACCGCCCGTTGATACCCCGGCGACGCCCGCGCCTGGCGTGGCTTCAAGCACGGTTCCTTTGGTTTCGGGCAGTAGGCAGGTGCACACAACGCTGGCCGAGGCCAGGACGGCCAGCATGGGGCCGACCGCCCAGCTGCCGTAGGTTGCCTGCAGTGTTCCCGCGACCAACGGCGGCAACGCGCCGCCAACGACGCCGGCGAGGTTGACCGCAAGCGCCGATCCGCTATAGCGGTACCGGGTGGCGAACAACTCGGGAATGAAAGCGCCCGTGGGTCCGGAACCGATCCCGGCGATCGCGAACATCCCGACGATCGCGACTGCATACAACGCGGGCTTGCCGGTGTCCATCAACGGAATCACTACCGCCGCCCACGGCACGCACCCCACCCAGCCCAGCAACATGATCCGGCGACGGCCGAATCGATCGCTCAGACTGGCCGAGAGCGCGACGGACACCATGCTCGCCAACCCGCCCAGCGCGCCGATTGCCCAGATGAAGCCGCGGGTGTATCCGAGATGGGTATGGGCGTACGCGGTGAGGTAGGTGTTGCCCATATAGGCGAATCCAAAGCCGCCCAGGATGCTGCCCGCGGCCAACAGAATTTCCCGACGTTGCAAGTGCAGCAACTCCGCTATTGGCGCTGTGGGGACAAGGTTTCGGGCCTTCTCCTCGGCGAATACCGGAGTCTCGTCGACTCTGACCCGCACATATAGGGCGATACCGATCAGAACGGCGCTGATCAGAAACGGTATGCGCCACCCCCACGCCATGAAGGCGGGGCTGTCCTCTCCGATGCTGAAGTTGACACCTAAAAACGTCAGGCTGGAAAGCACCCCTGCGGTGCCGCCGCCGAGCAGCGTGAACATGCCATACCGGCCGCGTCTGCCGGGTGGTGCATGCTCGGCGCTCAGCAAGGCTGCGCCTGCCCATTCGCCGCCGACAGCAAATCCCTGCATGAGCCGCAGCGCAATGAGAATCAGCGGGGCTGCGGGACCGATGGCCGCCGTACTGGGAACCACGCCCACGGACACCGTGGCGACGGCCATGAATACCAGCGTGACGATCAGGGTCTTCCTCCGGCCCAGCCGATCCCCGAAATAACCGAACGTCGCCGCGCCGATCGGCCGAGCCACAAACGCACTGGCGAACGTGCCCATCGACGCGATCGTGGCCAATGTCGGACTGAGGTGAGGAAAGAAGACGGTGGGAAAAACCAGCGCCGCCGCGGTGCCGTAAATGAGGAAGTCGTAGAACTCGATCGCCGAGCCGACCAGACATGCGGCGGCAACTCGCCTCATCGGCGTGACGCTGCGGGTCTGCACGATAACGACGGTAGGGGAAGATCCGTCCTACGTCAGCCGCGGATCAACAGCTCCTTCTTTAGCACCTTGCCCATCGCGTTACGCGGCAAGGTATCCACGACCCGCACCTCACGCGGTCGTTTGTGCACCGAAAGTTGTTGAGCAACATAGTCAATCAATTCCTGCGGCTCGGCGTCACCAACGACGTATGCGACGATACGCTGGCCGAGGTCTGGGTCGGGCAGCCCGACCACTGCCGCCTCGGCCACCCCAGGATGCCCGAGCAGTGCAGTCTCGATTTCGCCGGCGCCGATCCGGTATCCGCCGGACTTGATCAGGTCTACCGACTCGCGGCCGACAATGCGATGCATACTGTCGCTGTCGATGACGGCGGCATCACCGGTGCGGTACCAGCCGTCGGTGTCGAACGCATCAGCGGTGGCATCCGGCCGATTCAGATAGCCGTTGAACAGGGTGTGGCCGCGAACCTGAAGCCGCCCAATCGTTTCGGCGTCGTGCGGCACCGGGGCACCGTCGTCGTCGACCAATCGAGTCTCGATCCCGGTCAGCGGTAACCCGACCCAGCCGGGACGGCGTTCGCCGTCGGCGCGGGTGGACAGCGTAATCAGCGACTCGGTGGCGCCGTAGCGTTCGACGGGCGAGTGCCCGGTGAGCCGAACCAACTGGTCGAATACCGGCACCGGCAGGCCGGCGCTGCCAGACACCAGCAGCCGGGCCGTCCGCAGCGCCTCGGCTGCAGCTTGGTCCGCAACCACCCTTGACCACACCGTCGGCACACCGAAGTACAGCGTGCCTTTCGCTGCTGCGTAGGCTTGGGGCGTCGGTTTTCCGGTGTGCACGAAGCGGTTTCCGAATCGCAGCGACCCGAGCAGCCCCAACACCAGGCCGTGCACATGGAATAGCGGCAGCCCGTGCACCAAGGTGTCCTCGGAGCTCCACTGCCAAGCTTCGGCGAGTGCATCCAGGTCGGCGGCAAGCGCCCGGCCACTCAGCTGCACCCCTTTGGGCGGGCCGGTGGTGCCCGAGGTGTAGATGATCAGCGCGGTGTCCTGCGGGGACGGCTCGGGCAGGCGGTGCCAGGAACGGGCGTGCGTGCGCACCGGGATGTGCGGCAAGCCTTCCGGCTCGTCGGGCACCGGGCCAAGCCAGGCCTGCGCGCTGGAGTCGGTGAGGATGTGCCGGCGCTCGGTCTGCCCGACGTCGGCGGGCACAGGGACCACCGGAACGCCGGCGATCAGGCATCCGGCGATGGCCAACGCGGTCGAGGCGGTCGGCGTGGCCAGCACGGCGATCCGGTCCGCGCCGCCCACCCGCTCGGCCACGGATGTCGCGGCGCCGACCACATCGCTGCGGCTCAGCGC
>NZ_JBAUZA010000500.1:0-1745 GCF_049585075.1 Mycobacterium sp. | reverse complement strand
GTCCCGGTGGCGGCGGCGGAACCGGAGCCGGATTGCCCGGCTGCCCGATGTAGGGCAGCGGACCAGGCTCTTCGTTGTAGGCATTCGGGTAGCCCGGCGGGGTCTGGTAGTTCGATTGAACCGGCGCGATGTCGGGCCCACCCATCAGTTCGGCAAGCGAATCGGGGGTCAACAAGCTTGCCGTCACCGGTCCCACCTTGACGCCCTGCATGCCCGGCGCGGTGATCCAGCCGGTCTGGGTGTTGCGGTGCGACGTCGGCGTGTCGGGCACCCAGATCCCGGGCACGGTGGTGTCCTTGTAGCCGTCCGGCGGGTGCAGCCGCGGCTCAGAGTAGGCAACCTCTTTGGGCAACGTCGCGGCGGTGCTGAACAAGTTCAGGCCGAATGGCGGGTAGTTGAACTTGATCGAGTCGAGAACCGGCGCCAGGTACTGCGCGCAGAGCTCGGCCGATTCCTGATAGCCCAACCGGCTGCCGGCCTGGATCGCGCTGCAGACGAATTCCATCGGGTTCGCGAAACCCTGGGTGCCGAGTACACCCGCCGGCTGGCCGACGATCGCACTCTGCGCCGGGTGGTAAATCAGGTTGGCATTCGACAGCGCCGTCGGCAGGACGTGCAGGCCGGTTTCCAGACCGTTCAACGGGTCGGGTTGGACCAGCGAGTTGGTCGTGTCGGCGAGGTTGTTGATGTCATGCGTCAGCACCTCGGCGTTCTTGTCCAGGAATGGCCGAACTGTGCTGAGCAAACCGTCGAGGTTCTGTATTGCGTTGGCCAGGTCACGATCAGAGCCGGTCAAGCTGTTGGTGAACTGGGCCAGGTTCTTGTTCAGCGCGACGAATTTTTGGTCGTCGGCGTGCAGGGCGTTGACGAACAGCGCCAGGCTGCGCACCACCGCGAAGAAGTCGCCGCGACCTTGGTTGAGCGCGGTCAATGACCGCGACAGGGCGTTGAACGTGGTGTTGATCTCTTTGCCCTTGCCGGCCAGCCCATTGGCATAGGCCTCGATGACGTCGCCGAACGGCCCTTTGGGCTGCTCCTTGGTGGGGCCCAGTTTCGAGATCACGTGGGTGATCGAGTTGCGCAGCGAATCCCACTCGGTGGGCACCTGGGTGCGCTCTTCCGGGATCACCGCGTTGTCGGCCAGCACCGGACCGCCCTTGTAGGGCGGCTCCAGCTGGATGAGCCGGGATGCCACCAGCGTCGGGTTGAGGATCACGGCCTGCGCGTCGGCGGGCACCTTGTACTTGTTTCTGTAGTGGAAGGTCACCTTCATCTTGTCGCCAGCCGGCTCGACCTTGTCGATCGCACCGACCTTGACACCCATGATCTCGACCTTGTCGCCCGAATAGAGGGCGTTGGCCTCCGGGAAGTAGGCCACCACAGTGTTATTCGTCAACTTCTTGAACAGCTGGAACCCAACGAACGCGAGAACAAGCGCCAGCACAACCGCCAGCGCGCCGATGATCACCGACGCCCGCGACAGCTTCGGCAGCCGGAGGTTGCGGAAATCAAAGACGGTGCTCAACTTTGACCTCCTACCGAGCCACTCTGACCTCCCGAGCCGCCTCCGGCGCCGCCGGGGATGCTGCCCTGTACGCCGGGTGCGATGTACGGTGCCGGCAGCTGGTTGCCGGGTCCCGGTGGTGCCGGGGGTCCAGGTGGGTATCCGGGCGCGAACGTGGACGGTGGCGGAACCGGGCCGGGGGGTCCCAGCGGCTCGGTGCGCGCCCCGGGCGGTCCCGGCG
>NZ_JBAUZA010000499.1:0-4642 GCF_049585075.1 Mycobacterium sp. | reverse complement strand
GTCGTGGCGGGGCGCCACGCATGAGCGCATTCCCGCGGCAGCGTCCGCGTCGACTCCGCTCGACTCCGGCGTTGCGCCGGTTGGTGGCGCAAACGTCGCTGGAGCCAAGGCATCTGGTGCTTCCGATGTTCGTCGCCGACGGCATCGACGAGCCGCGGCCGATCACCTCGATGCCCGGTGTGCTGCAGCACACCCGCGAATCGTTGCGGGCCGCCGCCGCGGCGGCGGTGGCCGCCGGGGTGGGTGGGCTGATGCTCTTCGGCGTGCCTCGCGACGAGGACAAGGACGCCACCGGGTCGGCGGGCTGCGATCCCGACGGAATCCTCAACGTCGCGTTGCGCGATCTGGCCAAGGACCTCGGCGATGCCACCGTGCTGATGGCCGACACCTGCCTGGACGAATTCACCGACCACGGGCATTGCGGGGTGCTCGACGAGCGCGGCCGCGTGGACAACGATGCCACCCTGTCTTGGTATGTGAAATTGGCTGTAGCCCAAGCAGATTCGGGTGCACATGTGGTCGGTCCCAGCGGCATGATGGACGGCCAGGTCGCGGCTATCCGCGATGGGCTGGACGCCGCCGGCCACGCCGACGTCGTGATTCTGGCGTATGCCGCCAAGTTCGCCTCGGCGTTCTACGGACCGTTCCGCGACGCCGTGAGCTCGAGCCTGTCCGGCGATCGGCGCACCTACCAGCAGGAGCCGGGCAATGCCCGCGAAGCGCTGCGCGAGGTGCAGCTGGACCTCGACGAGGGCGCCGACATCATCATGGTCAAACCCGCGATGGCCTATCTCGATCTCGTCTCAGCCGCGGCCTCGATCTCGCCGGTGCCGGTCGCCGCCTACCAGGTGTCGGGGGAGTACGCGATGATCCGCGCAGCAGCCGCAAACGGCTGGATCGACGAGCGGGCCGCCGCGCTGGAGTCCTTGACCGGTATCCGCCGGGCCGGCGCCGACATCGTGCTGACGTATTGGGCCGCCGAGGCGGCGGCCTGGCTGTCGTGACGGGTCCCGTCCCGCCGCAGCCGCCGGGGGCACCGGAACCGCACACCCGGCCCGTCGACGTCGACACCGGGTTTTGGCTGTGGCTGGTGGCGTTGCCGTTGATGGTGATCGGCTACGCCGCCGACATGGTTGGGTCGTCGGGCGGTCGCGGATCGGCGCTGCTCTACGTCGCATCAGGGCTTTTCACCGCCGTGTCGTGCGCAATCGTGGTGACTTTCCTGATCCTGATGCGGGCCGGATATCGCTGGGCCCGCACGGTGTTGAGCGGCGGCGGGATCGCCGCCGTGATCTACATCGCGACCCGGCTGTTCACCGTGACCTGGCCACCGATGTACGCAGTGATCTGCGGCGTTGCCGGGATCGTCGGATCAGTGCTGATCGCCGGCGGGATGTTCCTACTGCACCGCAGCGACGCCCACGCGTACTTCACCAGATGAGCAGTCGACAGGGCCCCCAGGTGGTTTGGGGTCGGATGCAGCAGGGATGATGATTCTGTGACCGCAGGCACGGATACCGAGGCCGCTCCGCTCTTTCGCGAGGTCGGCGCCAGCTGGTACTGGGTGCTGGCCGGCCCGCTGTCGGCCGGGGCCATTCTCTGGATCGAGAAGTCCAACGGTTACGGCTGGCAGTTCGCGGTGCCCCTACTGTTTTTGGTACTCGTGACCGGTTTCGTTGCGCTGCAGGTCAAGGCGGCGCGTATCCACACGTCGGTGGAGCTGACCAAGCAGACGCTGCGTCACGGCACCGAAACCATCAAGGTCGCCGAGATCGTCAAGGTCTACCCGCCAGCCGACCATCCGCTGACATCCGAAAAGGAGCTGGAGCGTTGGCAGACCGCCCGGGCGCTCGGTGAGCTGGTCGGGGTGCCCAAAGGCCGGATGGGCATCGGTCTACGACTCAGTGGCGGTCGCACGGCGCAAGCTTGGGCGCGCAAACACCGGCACCTGCGCGCAGTGCTGACCCCGTTGGTCGAGGAGCGCGTCGGACCGAACAGTCCACCGCCCGAGCCGCACAACGACGACGGCGACGACGCCGAATCACGCTGGTGATGGCCCGATTTCGGGCCGTTGTTGAGCTCGCCCTAGCGTGCGCCGCGGTTGCCGGCTGCGCGATCAGCTGGTCGGAAGTGCGCTCCACCGTGCCCGTCGCACCCGTGGCCGACGGTCAGCCGGTCACCACGTCGGTGATCTACGACCCGTCGCTGCTGCTGGTGACGCTGCTGCTGGCGACGGCGGCCGGGATGCTGGCGGTGGTCGGAGTGGCCCGGCTGCGCCGAGCCGGGCGGCGCGACCGATTTCAGGATGCCAACCAGGCCAGCTCGCCCGGAAGCTGTTGACGCCAGAACTCCGCGTCGTGGCCGCCCGCGTAGAACCCGCCGGCCGGCTGCCGGGGCAGCTGGTTGACGAATTCTCGTGTGGCGACGTAGAAGCCATCGCCGGTGCCGCAGTCCACCCGCAACGGAATCGACGTCAGGTCTGCGGTGTTAACCGTGGAGTTCTTCCGGAAGTCGTCGAGGCTGTCGAAAGCGTCGCGCGGTGCTCCCCAATACGTCAGGTAAAGCGCGGGGCTGATCGCGCTGATCGCGAAGGTCCGGGTCGGGCCCAGTCGAGAGCCCAGCCGCATCGCCCCGTATCCGCCCATCGACCAGCCCATGAACGCCACTTGCGACGTGTCGAGCCCCTTGGCGGCCAGCATCGGAATCAGCTCGTTGAGCACCATCGCGCCGGAGTCTTCACCCGAGGCCCGCGGCCGCCAGTAGTTATTGCCGCCGTCGACGCTGACCACCGCAATCGACGGTTTGCCGGTGGCGGGCAGTTTGGCCAGGGCGTCCTCGACACCAAGGCTCATCACCCCAGCCGCGTCGCTGTCCAGCCCGTGCAGGGCGATCACCGTGCGCAACGGGCCGGTCTGGCCGGGCGGGCGAGCGATGATCCACTTGGTGTTCTTTCCGCCGCGCGCCGCGGAGATGAACGAGCCCTCTTCGCGGGTGGGCAGCGGACTGCTCGCCGGGGCGGGCGCGGCACGGGTCGCATCCGGCAGCGCGCCCAGCGCCCACAGACCCGCTGCCCCGATACCGGTGGCCCCCAAGCGCAGGAATGTCCGGCGGTTCGACTGACGGGTCATGGCATTCACCAGCGAATCGTGCCAAGCCAACGGGCGCTGAGCGGCAACGGTCCGACAACAGTCCGGCAACAACGCCTGGCGGTGACGCCGGTCACCAGCGAGGGACCGCTGCGTTTGGTACAAAGTGCAAAATATGTAACACTGTCCCATATGACCGAGTTGATCGAGCCCGAGACGACGACCGACGCCCTGCCGCTGGGGCCGCAGTCGTTGGTGTGGCGTTACTTCGGCGACAACCGGATGTTCTTGATCGGCCCCCGTCCCGCGGTGCTGCAGAACATGCTCGCCGAACTCGGCCAGGGCGTGCTGGACCACTCGGTGTTCTTCGACGACACCGCGGCCCGGGTCAAACGCTCGTTACCGCCGATCTTCATGACCGTCTACGGTTCCGATGGCGACCACCCCGGCCAGCAGGTGCGCGATTTCCATCGCGCCATCAAGGGTGAAATGCCTAGCGGCGCACGGTATCACGCGTTAGATCCCGACACCTACTACTGGGCGCACGCCACGTTCGTCGAGCAGGTGCTGTACTTCGCGGACACCTTCGTCAAACGCCTCACCGACGACGAGAAGGAACAGATCTACCTCGAGTCGAAGACCTGGTATCGCCGCTACGGCGTCAGCGAGCGGCCGATGCCGGCCGACTACGCCGAGTTCCAGCGGTACTGGGACCATATGCTCGACCAAGTCATGATCGCCCATCCGACCGCCAAATACGGTGTCGGATATGTGACTAAAGGATTCCCCTGCCCCAAGGGCATCCCGCCGCTGCTGTGGCGCGCGCTCTCGGTGGCGTTCAATCCGGTCGCGGCATTCTTGACCACCGGTGGCCTGCCGCCGCGGGCGCGCACCCTGCTCGGTCTGCCCTGGAGCGATCGCCAGGAGCGCCGCTACCAGCGTTTCGCCGCAATGTGGCGGTCACGGCCGGTCAACTGGCTATGGGATCATCTTCCGATGCGACTGCGCTACAACGGGTTTGCCCGTGCCGGTTACGCCCGCTGACTCCGCCGCCACCGCCATCCTCGACGCCGCCGTCGTCGAGTTCGAACAGCACGGCTTCCGTCGGGTCGCGCTCGACGATGTAGCCCGCCGCGCGCGGGTCAGCCGCACCACGATCTACCGGCGATTCGCCGGACGCGACGAACTGGTCGGGGCGGTCATCGACCGAGAAAACACGGTGCTATTCGCCAACATCGCCGAGGAGCTGAAAAGCCGTCGGCCACAATCGAATTACTATGTCGAGGCGTTCACGCTGTCGATTCTGCGCTTCCGCCAGCACCGCGTGCTGACCCGCATGCTCGCCGACGAGCCCGGCCTGATGCTCGAGCTGGCCCACCAGCATTGGGATGCCGCGGTCGAACGGATGGCGGCCGCATTGCGCATCATCTTTCCCGACGGCTTCGCCGAGCGGATCGGGGACCAGGCTGTCGACGAGCTGGCCGAAACCATCTTGCGCTATGCGGCGATGGTGCTGGTGATGCCTGGCCGCAGACCCTTGGACACCGCCGACGACA
>NZ_JBAUZA010000498.1:0-25605 GCF_049585075.1 Mycobacterium sp. | reverse complement strand
GCCCCGATCACGTGCCGGCCGCTGGCCCGTCAAGCGCTCCGTACGTCACACCGCTGGTCCGAAAGTTGGCCGCCGAGAACAACATTGACCTTACCGAGGTGAGCGGGACCGGAGTCGGTGGGCGTATCCGCAAACAGGATGTGCTGTCGGCCGCGCAGCAGAAAGAAGGAGCCAAAACAGCTCCGGCCGCCGCGGCGCCAGCGGCTGCGGCTCCGTCCGCCCCGAAACCGAGCGTCCCGACCCCGGCGCCCGCGCTGGCACATCTGCGGGGAACCACCCAGAAGGCCAGCAGGATTCGCCAGATCACCGCGAAGAAGACCAGGGAATCGCTGCAAGCCACCGCGCAGCTCACCCAGACCCATGAAGTCGATATGACCCGGATCGTGGCGCTGCGCGAAAAAGCCAAGCGCGCCTTCGCCGAACGGGAGGGTGTGAACCTGACCTTCCTGCCGTTCATCGCACGCGCCGTCATCGATGCGCTCAAGGCCCACCCGAACGTCAATGCCAGCTACAACGAAGACACCAAGGAGATCACTTACTACGACGCCGAGCATCTTGGCTTCGCCGTTGACACAGAGCAGGGCCTGCTCTCCCCCGTCGTCCACAACGCCGGTGACCTGTCACTAGCTGGGTTGGCGCGCGCGATCGCCGACATCGCCGGCCGCGCCCGGTCGGGAGACCTCAAACCCGACGAGCTGTCCGGAGGGACCTTCACGATCACCAACATCGGCAGCCAGGGCGCGCTTTTCGACACCCCGATCCTGGTGCCGCCGCAGGCTGCGATGCTGGGCACCGGCGCCATCGTCAAACGGCCACGCGTCGTCGTCGATGACACCGGCAACGAATCGATCGGGGTGCGCTCGATCTGCTACCTGCCGCTGACCTATGACCACCGGCTGATCGACGGCGCCGACGCAGGGCGGTTCCTGACGACCATCAAGCATCGGCTCGAAGAAGGCGCGTTCGAAGCAGACCTGGGACTGTAGCTAACGTGGCCAATGCCGTCATCGCGATCGCGGGATCATCCGGGCTGATCGGCTCGGCGTTGGTGACGGCGCTGCGCGCGGCGGACCATCGGGTTCTGCGGATCGTGCGCCGCACTCCGGCGAATGCCGGTGAGCTGCACTGGGATCCGGACAGTGGCGAATTCGACGCCGGTGCATTGAGCGGAGTCGACGCCGTGGTGAATTTGTGCGGCATCAACATCGGGCAGCGGCGGTGGTCAGGGGCGTTCAAACAAAACCTGCGCGATAGCCGCATCACGCCAACCGAAGTGTTGTCCACCGCGGTCGCCGACGCCGGAATCGGCGTGCTGGTCAATGCCAGCGCGGTCGGCTTCTACGGTGACACCAGAGATCGGGTGGTCGTCGAAACCGATTCGGCCGGAACGGGTTTCCTGGCCCAATTGTGTAAAGACTGGGAAGCGGCCACCGCGCCTGCCCGGCACGCCGGCGCCCGTGTTGTGCTGGCCCGCACCGGATTGGTGCTGGCCTCTTCCGGCGGAGCGCTACGTCGGTTGCGGCCGCTGTTCTCGGTGGGACTTGGCGCCCGCCTGGGTAACGGCCGCCAGTACATGTCGTGGATCAGCCTCGAGGATCAGGTCCGAGCTCTGCAGTTCGCGATCTCCGATAGCCGGATCTCCGGCCCGGTGAACATCACCGGCCCGGCACCCGTCACCAACGCGGAATTCACCACGGCACTGGGCCGAGCAGTGAACCGGCCCACCCCGCTATTGATGCCGGGATTCGCCGTACGTGCCGCGCTGGGCGAGTTCGCCGACGAAGGCCTGCTGACCGGGCAACGCGCCATCCCGGCCGTGCTCGAACGCGCGGGTTTCGAGTTCCACCACAACACCGTTGGTGAGGCACTGCGGTACGCCACCGCAAGGCCCGATGTCGCCTGAGCGCGTAACCTCTGCCGTGTGAGTTCTATCCGCTCGAGCGCGGCCCCGATCGCTGTCCGTCAACTGGGCACCGTCGACTACAGGGTTGCGTGGCAGCTGCAACGTGAGCTGGCCGACGCCCGGATGGCGGGCGGCACCGATGCACTGCTGCTGCTCGAACACCCGGCGGTCTACACCGCTGGACGCCGCACGTCCGCCGACGAACTCCCAACGGACGGTACGCCTGTCATCGAAACCGACCGTGGCGGCAAGATCACCTGGCACGGCCCCGGCCAACTCGTCGGCTATCCGATCGTCACGCTTGCCGAGCCGCTGGATGTGGTCAATTACGTTCGGCGCATTGAGGAATCGCTGATCAAGGTCTGCACCGGGCTGGGTTTGGCAGTGGGCCGGGTCGACGGCCGATCCGGGGTATGGTTGCCGGCCGGCGGTGGCAGGCCCGCACGCAAGGTCGCCGCCATCGGCGTACGGGTCTCGCGGGCGACGACGCTGCATGGGTTCGCGCTCAACTGCGACTGCGACCTGGGCGCGTTCGAAAGGATTGTGCCGTGCGGCATCACCGACGCCGGCGTGACGTCGATATCGAACGAACTGGGTCGCCGGGTCGGCGTCGACGACGTCCGGTCCGCGGTCGCCGAGGCGGTGTGCGACGCCCTGGACGGCCGGCTGGTGGTTGGGCCGCAGCCGATGCCGGTCCGCGTAGCATCGACATCGTGACCGTCACCCCCGAGGGTCGGAAGCTGCTGCGTCTGGAAGTACGTAACGCGCAGACCCCGATCGAGCGCAAACCGCCGTGGATCAGGACGCGGCTGCGGATGGGTCCGGAGTACACCGAGCTGAAAAACCTGGTCCGGCGCGAGGGCCTGCACACCGTCTGCGAGGAGGCCGGTTGTCCCAACATCTACGAATGTTGGGAAGACCGCGAAGCCACCTTCCTGATCGGCGGTGAGGTATGCACTCGTCGTTGTGACTTCTGCCAGATCGACACCGGCAAGCCTGTCCCCCTGGACCGCGACGAACCGCGACGGGTGGCCGAAAGCGTGCAGGCGATGAGCCTGCGGTATTCGACCGTCACTGGAGTGGCCCGCGATGACCTGCCCGACGGCGGCGCATGGCTCTATGCCGAGACCGTGCGCGCGATCAAGAGACTCAACCCGTCCACCGGCGTCGAGCTGTTGATCCCCGATTTCAACGGCGATCCCGACCGGCTGCGAGAAGTCTTTGAATCTACGCCGGAAGTGTTGGCGCACAACGTCGAAACCGTGCCGCGCGTGTTTAAGCGAATCCGCCCGGCCTTCTCCTATCGGCGAAGCCTCGGCGTGCTCACCGCGGCGCGAGAGTTCGGGCTGGTCACCAAGAGCAACCTGATTCTCGGGTTGGGTGAGACGCCCGAGGAGGTGCGCACGGCGCTAACCGATCTGCTTGAGGCCGGGTGCGACATTGTCACGATCACCCAATATTTGCGCCCGTCGGCGCGCCATCATCCCGTCGAGCGCTGGGTCCCTCCCGACGAGTTTGTGGAGTATTCGGACTACGCCGAACAATTGGGCTTCGCCGGCGTGCTGGCCGGGCCGCTGGTGCGCTCGTCATACCGGGCCGGGCGGCTCTACCGGCAGGCTGTCCAGGCTCGCCCGCCCGTATCCTGAAGCCTATGGCGAAACTCCGTGATGCCAAGGCGACCAAGGCCGCCAGGGCCGAAGCGAAAGCGGCCCGCAAAGCAGCTGGCAAAGAGCGCCGTAGTCAGCTCTGGCAAGCGTTCAACATGCAGCGCCAAGAGGACAAGCGGCTAATCCCGTACATGATCGGCGCGTTCCTGCTGATCGTGGGCGTTTCGGTGGCGGTCGGGGTGACGACCGGCGGGTTCACCATGCTCACCATGATTCCGCTGGGCGTGGTGCTCGGCGTTCTGGTGGCGTTCATCATTTTCGGTCGGCGCGCGCAGCGGTCGGTCTACCGCAAGGCCGAGGGCCAAACCGGCGCCGCTGCCTGGGCGCTAGATAATCTGCGCGGCAAGTGGCGCGTCACCCCGGGTGTGGCGGCGACCGGCCATTTCGACGCCGTGCACCGGGTGATCGGCCGGCCCGGGGTCATCCTGGTGGCTGAGGGCTCGCCGGCGCGGCTTAAACCGCTGCTTGCCCAGGAGAAGAAGCGCACCGCCCGGCTGGTCGGCGAGATCCCGATCTACGACATCATCGTCGGCAACGGCGACGGAGAAGTTCCACTGGCCAAGCTCGAACGCCACCTCACCCGGCTGCCGGCCAATATCACTGCCAAGCAGATGGACTCGTTGGAATCGCGGCTGAGCGCGCTGGGTTCCCGGGCCGGGACGGCGGCGATGCCCAAGGGCCCACTGCCCGGCACCGCGAAGATGCGCGGCGTCCAGCGAACCGTGCGCCGCCGGTAAGTCAGCGCCGCACGATGGCGGTGGCGGTCAGGCGATCGTGCAACCCGCGACCGTCGGCGTCGACGAACAGCGCCGGTATGACGAACGCGATCAGCACGCCGCGCACCACGGCGCGACCCACCCCGACGTGTAGCCGTTCGTCGACGGACGCCACCTGAAGTCCCAGCGCGAACTGGCCAGGGGTGAACCCGAACAACCGGACGGCGAGTACTCCCAGCACCAACCAGATGAGCAACACTGCCGACGACAGCCATCGCGGGGAGATCAGCCCGAACGTCATACCGAGTGCGGCCAAGCCGTAAGCGAGCAACCAGTCAACGAGCAGCGCGACCAACCGGCGACCAAGCCGGGCCAGCGAACGCGAGCCGCGTTCGGGCAAACCGAGGCGCTCGCCCGGGTATTGCTGCTCCGACCCGGACTCGAGTGGCCCAGGGCCGGACAGCCAAGATACGATGCTGCGGGCCATCACCCCACAATAAGGTGAGGCCTGCCAACGCTGGGCGGCGAAACGCGCCGTCGCGTAACGTCGGCGCAACGCAGGGTTGACCCTCGGGAAATCTTGCCTCCATAGCGTCTGGTCGAATCGGCCAGTCAGGGCCAGTAAAGGAGAGCGCTTTTAATGACGACAGTAGATTCGAAGCCCGCTGCAAAGGAGAGCGCTACGGTGTCCGAAAAGACGGCCGATGACATCCTCAAACTCGCCAAGGATGAGAAAGTCGAATTCGTCGACGTCCGGTTCTGTGACCTGCCCGGCATCATGCAGCACTTCACAATTCCGATTTCATTTTTCGACGCGAGCACCTTCGAGGAGGGGATCGCCTTCGACGGCTCCTCGATTCGTGGGTTCCAGGCGATCCACGAATCCGACATGTTGCTACTGCCCGACCCGGACACCGCGCAGATCGACCTGTTCCGCGAAGCCAAGACGCTGAACCTCAACTTCTTCGTGCACGACCCGTTCACCCTCGAGCCGTACTCACGGGACCCACGCAACGTCGCCCGCAAAGCGGAGACCTACCTGAGGAGCACCGGCATCGCCGACGCCGCGTACTTCGGCGCCGAGGCCGAGTTCTACATCTTCGACTCGGTGAGCTTCGACTCGCGCACCAACGGCTCGTTCTACGAGGTCGACGCGATCTCGGGTTGGTGGAACACCGGTGAGCCGACCGAGACCGACGGCAGTCCCAACCGCGGTTACAAGGTCCGCCCCAAGGGTGGCTACTTCCCGGTTGCCCCGGTCGACCACTACGTCGATCTGCGCGACAAGATGCTGACGAACCTGATCACGGCCGGCTTCAGCCTGGAGAAGGGCCACCACGAGGTGGGCACCGGCGGTCAGGCCGAGATCAACTACAAGTTCAACACGCTGCTGCACGCGGCCGACGACTTGCAGCTGTACAAGTACATCGTCAAAAACACCGCGTGGCAGCACGGCAAGACCGTCACGTTCATGCCCAAGCCGCTGTTCGGTGACAACGGCTCCGGCATGCACTGCCACCAGTCGCTGTGGAAAGACGGCAGCCCGCTGATGTACGACGAGACGGGCTACGCTGGTCTGTCCGACACCGCCCGGCACTACATCGGTGGCCTGCTGCACCACGCGCCGTCGCTGCTGGCGTTTACCAACCCGACGGTGAACTCCTACAAGCGGTTGGTGCCCGGCTTCGAGGCCCCGATCAACCTGGTCTACAGCCAGCGCAACCGTTCGGCCTGCGTGCGGATCCCGATCACCGGCAGCAACCCGAAGGCCAAGCGGCTGGAGTTCCGCTGCCCCGACTCGTCAGGCAACCCGTACCTGGCATTCTCGGCCATGATGATGGCGGGCCTGGACGGCATCAAGAAGAAGATCGAGCCGCTGACGCCGGTTGACAAGGACCTCTACGAGCTGCCGCCGGAAGAGGCCTCCAACATCCCGCAGGCTCCGACCTCACTGTCCGCGGTGATCGATCGCCTAGAGGCAGACCACGAATACCTCACCGAGGGAGGCGTTTTCACGCCCGACTTGATCGAGACGTGGATCAGCTTCAAGCGCGAGAACGAAATCCTGCCGGTCCAGGTGCGCCCGCACCCGTACGAGTTCGCGCTCTACTACGACGTGTGAGTCGGCTAACCCGCTAGACGAAACCACCCGCGCCGCAACGGCAGCGCGGGTGGTTTCGTATCTGCGGTCGATTTCAAGCCGGCCATCAATCACCGATCTTGACCAGGCAGTGTCGTGGATGCTAAGCAGGTGCTCAGCATTCACGCTATGGAAGGGATCAGATGACGCTGCAGACGGTATTGGACGACCTCCGTAAGCGCCCCGGCGCCGGCGAGGTTATTCAGGTCATCGACCCCGCAACCGAGGAGCCGATCACCGAATTCACCGACTGCGGGCCGGAAGCGGTCAACGACGCGGTCGCGCGGGCGAAAGCATCTTTCGAGTCCGGCGTCTGGTCTGCGCTGCCGGGTCGCGAGCGGGCCAAGATCATGTGGCGCATCGGTGAGTTGATCGACGAGCACGCCGAAGAGTTCGCTCAGCTCGACTCGCTGAACACCGGCATGCCACTGATGCAGGCGCAGTTGCAGATGTCCACCTGTTCGGAGTTCTTCCGCTACTACGCCGGGTGGTGTTCGAAGCTCAACGGCGTGGCCTACGACGTGAAGACCGACGGCATCGCGACGGACACCTTCGTCAACATGCACGCCTACACCCTCAAGGAACCCTTTGGAGTGGTTGGGCTGATCTTCCCGTGGAACGGCCCGATCTTCAATGCGAGCGCAAAGCTCGCGCCGGCGCTCGCCGCCGGCTGCAGCATGCTCGTGAAACCCGCTGAAGAAACCCCACTTTCGGCCCTTTTGCTGGACAGATTGGTGCACGAGGCGGGCGTACCGGACGGTGTCGTCAATCTGCTGACCGGCTACGGCCACACCGCAGGCGCCGCGATCACCGCGCATCCCGGCGTCGAGAAGGTCGCCTTCACCGGGTCGACCGAGGTCGGCAAGGAGATCGTGCGGGCATCCGCCGGCAACCTGAAGAAGGTCATGCTCGAACTTGGCGGGAAGTCGCCGGTACTGATCTTCGACGACGCCGATATGGACAAGTGCATTTTGATGGCGTCTCTGGGCATCTTCGTGCATTCCGGCCAGGGCTGCGTGTGCGGGTCGCGGATCTTCGTGCAGCGCGGCGTGTACGACCAAGTCGTGGAAGGCATTGCGCTGATGGCGAATACGTTCAAGCTGGGCGCGCCCAGCGAGGAGGGCTGCGTCAGCGGCCCGCTGATCAGCCAGAAGCAGCTGACTCGCGTGATGGGCTTCATCGACGAAGGCCGCAGCGACGGCGTTGACGTGGTCACCGGCGGCTACCGCCTGGACCGCAAAGGGTACTTCGTGCACCCCACGGTGCTGACCAACGTCGATCCCGGGATGCGGCTGTATCAGCAGGAGATCTTCGGCCCGGTGGTCAGCATCCTGCCATTCGACGACGAGGACGAGGCCGTGGCGATGGCCAACGACACTACCTACGGCCTGGCGGCAACCGTCTGGACGGAAAACGTTGGCCGCGCCCACCGGATCGTCAAGCGGCTACAGGCGGGCAGCGTTCAGGTGAACTGCCAGTTGGTGTTTGACCACGATGTGCCGTTCGGCGGCTACAAGCAGTCCGGCTGGGGCCACGAGTTCGGCCGGGAGGGCATCGAGGCCTACATGAAGACGAAGTCGGTCTGGGCGCAGCTGTAAACACGTATCGTCGGCGCATGGCGCGAAATCTCGAGGCCCGGCTCAATTCGTACTATCCGATAGCCCTCACGGTCTTCCGGGTCATGTTCGGTCTGCTGTTCTTGTGCGACGGTCTGTCCAAGTTGATCGGCTGGCCGGCGCCTTTCACCGCGCCGGTCGGCCACTGGCCCGACTATTACGCGGGTTGGATCGAAACGATCACCGGCGCACTGATTGCCGTCGGCCTATTCACCCGCGAAGCCGCCTTCCTGGCATGCGGCGAGATGGCGGTCGCCTACTTCACCGCGCACCTGCCGCACGGCTTCTTCCCGATCAACAATCACGGCGAGGCCGCGGTGATGTACTGCTTTGCCTTCTTCCTATTGATCTTCACCGGCGGCGGCGTCTACGCACTCGATGCCCGGCGCGGTCGCTGGCGGTCGAGGGTTGCGCCCCGGCGAAGGTTCAGCGGACCGTCGCGAAGAACTTTCGGACGTCGTCGATGAACAAATCCGGCTGCTCGAACGCCGCGAAGTGCCCACCGCGCGGCATCGTCGTCCAGTGGGTGATGTTGTAGGCGGCCTCACACCAGCGTCGCGGGGTACGCAGAATTTCCTTGGGAAAAGAGGCGACGCCGCTGGGCAGTTCGACGCGGCCGTCGGTGATGAAGCTGTTGAAGCTTTCCCAGTACAGCCGCGCTGAGGATGCAGCGCTACCGGTGGCCCAATACAGCATCACGTTGTCGAGGAGTTCGTCGCGGCTGATTGCGTTTTCGGGATGCCCGTCGCAGTCCGTCCACGCCCAGAACTTCTCGACGATCCAGGCCAGTTGTCCGACCGGCGAGTCGGTGAGTCCGTAACCGAGGGTCTGCGGACGAGTGGATTGCTGCTTGGAATAGCCGGTTCCCCATTTGCTGTGCTCTGCGTATGCCGCCAGCGCTTGTTGCTCATCTTCGGTGAGATCGCCGCCGGACTCCGCCGCGGGCCGGGCGATTGGCATGTTCAAGTGGATTCCCACGCAGTGGCCACGGTTGCGGCCGATCTGCGTCGTGACCGCCGCTCCCCAGTCACCACCCTGCGCGCCGTAGCGCTCGTAGCCGAGGCGTCCCATCAGCGTCTCCCACGCCTGCGCGATCCGCCCGACGCCCCATCCGGTCGCCGACGGCTTGCCGGAGAACCCGTATCCGGGAAGAGACGGGCACACCACGTGGAACCCGGCCTCGACCAGCGGCTCGATCACCTTGTGAAACTCCACGATCGAGCCGGGCCAGCCGTGGGTGATCAGCAGCGGAAAAGCGTCCGCGTGCGGCGATCGCTGGTGAATGAAATGGATGTCCAGACCGTCGATTTCGGTGGTGAACTGATCGAAGCGGTTCAACGCGGCTTCTCGGGACCGCCAGTCGTAACCATCAGCCCAATATGACGCCAGCTCACGGGTATAGGCCAACGGGATGCCCTGGGTCCAGTCGTCGACACACTCGGCTTCCGGCCAGCGGGTGTGCGCCAGGCGGGTCTGCAGATCATCGAGAACGTCGGACGGGACATCGATGCGGAACGGCTTGACTTCAGGCATAGCGTGAATTGTGCAGGCGGAGATAACCGCCGCACCTGTTGCCCCCCGAATCAGCTGGACGCCGCAGGCGTCACAGAATGCGCCGAGGCGACCTGCCCATGTAGTAGCCGGCCGGGAAGGACATCTCGATCACTCGCAGCTGGTCGTTGGCATGCGACTCGAGCTCGAGGACCACGCAGCTCTCGTCGAAGGCTTTCGACTCGAGGACTGTGTAATGCTGGCCGCCACCGTGGACGTCGGTTATCGGGTCACCTGAGCGCAATGCCTCTACCGGCACTAATTCGGGGTTTCCGGTTTCCTCCACCCTTGACACGTTAGGCCAAACCAGCGGACGACGGAATAATTTCCTTTCCGCAATCCGCGTCAACCGTCCAGCGCGAGGTCCTTGCGGAACCTTTTCATGCCGTCGACTTTCTCGGCCAGGCTGGCATCCGGCCCGTTGTAGAACATCCATGGCATGGTCAGGATGCCGGTGATCCCGGCATCCCCGGCGCGCTGGTAGTCGGCGATGGTGATCGCATCCGTCAACGGTGTGAGGATGGTGAAATCGTCCATACCCAAACCATTTTCGGCCCGCAGCTCACGCAATCGCGCTGCAGCCGCAATGGCGCGGTCGGTCTTGATCAGGTCGCCGATCCAACCATCGTGGCGGGCCGCGCGGCGCAGCGCGGTCTCGCTCAGCCCACCGACATAGACCGGTATCCGCGGCGGCGTGGGTTCCATCTCCAACCGGGGCGTTTGATAGAAGTCGCCGTCGAAATCGGCCCAGCCCGCCGACCACAGTGTCCGCATCAGTTCGAGCATCTCGTCGGTGCGTTTGCCTCGATCCTTGAAGGGCTGCTCCATCAAGGCGAACTCGTCGGCACACCAGCCGACGCCAACACCGAGCTCAACCCGCCCGCCGGCCAGGTATGCCGCGGTTCCGATGGCCTTGGCCGCCGAATAAGGGTTGCGCATGGCCGGGATGTAGACCGTGGTGACGAACTTCAGCCGCGTCGTGACCTGGGCAAGCGCGCCGACCAGAACCCACGGATCAGGCCACTCGGTGAAGGGCTGCCATCGCCGCTGGCCGTCCTTGGTGTAGGGATACGGGGTGCTCAGGGTTTCCAGGTTGACGATGTGGTCGGGAATCCCGATGCCGTCATAGCCGAGGTCATCTGCGACCTTGGCGACCTCCACGATCTCGCGGGTATTCAAGTATGCGCTGCTGATGTAAAACTTCATCCGGCGTCCCGCGCCCATGCCGGCTTGATGAAGATCCCTTCCGCTTCGACGGTGATTCCTTCGGCGTTCGAAAGATGACCGGATACAAAGGATTTCACACCTTCGGTGCGCTCGATGGCGGCGTCAGCGCGAAGCCTGCCCAACGGGGTGCCGCGCACGAATCGCACGGTGAGTGTTCCGGTGAACAACGGTTTCGTCAGGCCCTCACTGGCGGCCTCGCCGAGGACATGGTCGAGGACCAGGGCGCATACGCCACCGTGCACCAGGCCGGGCGGCCCCTCGTAGGCCGTGTTGAGGGTGAACTCGCTCCAGCAGCGGGTGCCATCGTCCTCATGGTGGATCGTCAGCGGCGGCGCGATCGGGTTGCGCAGGCCGATCACCGCGTTGCTCCACACGACGGGCCGCCCGCCAACCGCGTAGCGCACCACCTGCGTCTCATCGCGCTGCTTGCTGCGCAGCGCGTCCGTCGCCGCCTGGATCGCGATCTGCGCGGCCTGGATGGCATCTTGGTCGGCCTCGGTACGAATGGTGGCCTCGATGAGCTCGCGCACGGTGTCGGTCAGCGGACCATACAATCCAGCGAGCCGATCATGCTCGTCGGCGCTCATCTCTTCGTAAGCCTGCGTCATTCACCGAAAACCTTGTGCACGACAGCTTTTGCACGTCGGGTCAGCCGCAAGTAGTGGTCCAGGAATGCGCCGCCGTCCCCGCTCCTTTCCCAGCCGGCGGCGACCGCGACAGTGTTGAGCTGACGTCCGGGTCCGGGCAGCTGATCTGTCGGCTTGCCCCGAACCAGGACCAGCGCGTTGCGGGCCCTGGTCACCGTCAGCCAGGTCTGCCGCAGCAGCTCGGCGTCCTCGGCGGAGATCAGTTCCGCGGCGGCGATGGCATCCAGGCTCTCCAGCGTGGAGGTGTTGTGCAACGCCTCGATCGCGTGGGCATGCCGTAACTGAAGCAGCTGCACAGTCCACTCGATATCGGCCAGTCCGCCGCGGCCCAGCTTGGTGTGGGTGTTGGGATCGGCCCCGCGCGGTAGCCGCTCGGAATCCACCCGGGCCTTCATGCGCCGGATTTCCAGCACCGCCTCCGCGGACACCCCACCGGCGGGATAACGGGTCTTGTCGGCCATCAACAGGAATCGCTGGCCCAGATCCGCGTCACCGGCGACCGCATCGGCCCGCAGCAACGCCTGGATTTCCCAGGGCTGCGCCCATTGCTCGTAGTACGCCTCGTATGACGCCAGCGTGCGGACCAGCGGACCGCTGCGGCCTTCTGGCCGCAGGTTGGCGTCGATCTCCAACGGCGGATCAGCACTTGCGGTGCCCAACAGCGCCCGCACCTGCTCGGCCACCGACACCGCCCAGCGCACCGCCTCCGAATCTTCGACCCCCGCGACGGCTTCGCAGACGAACAGCACGTCGGCGTCGGACCCGTAGCCCAGCTCGCGGCCGCCCAGCCGCCCCATTCCGATCACCGCGACGGCAGCCGGGGCTTTACCCGAGGAGGGCAGGTTGGCGCGGATCACCGCGTCCAGGGCTGCCTGCAGCACCGCAACCCACACTGAGGTGAGCGCCGCGCAGACCTCGGTGACCTTGAGCATGCCCAGCAGGTCGGCTGAGGCGACGCGGGCCAGCTCACGACGGCGCAGCGAGCGCGCGACGGCAATGGCCCGTACCGGATCGGTTTGCCGGGCCGCCGAGGCGACCAATGCACCGGCCACCGTCTCGGGGTCGACCTCAAGCAGTTTCGAGCCCGCCGGCCCGTCGCTGTAGTGCTGGATGATCTCCGGGGCGCGCATCAACAGGTCCGGCACGTACGCCGACGTGCCCAGCACATGCATGAGCCGCTTGGCGACCGCCGGCTTGTCCCGCAGCGTCGACAGATACCAACGCTGGTTGACCATCGCCTCGCTGATCCGGCGGTAGGCCAACAGCCCGCTATCCGGATCGGGGGTATCGGACAGCCAGTCCAGCAGCCTGGGCAGCAGCACCGATTGCACCCGACCGCGGCGACCGCTCTGGTTGATCAGCGCCGAGAGGTGGGTCATTGCACTTTGCGGAGCGTCGTAGCCGAGCGCGGCCAGCTGCCGTTCCGCCGCCGCTGGTGTCATACCGTGAGAGAACTCCAGGCCTTCCGGCGCAAGCGATTCCAGCAGCGGTTGGTAGAACAGCTTGGCGTGTAGTCGGGAGACGCGCAGATTGTGCCGCTTGAGCTCTTCGCGCAGCACGCCTAGCGCGTCGAAACGCCCGTCGGGTCGCATATGCGCGGCCCTCGCCAACCAGCGCAGCGCCTCGTCGTCGTCGAAGGCGGGCAACATATGCGTGCGTTTGAGTCGCTGTAACTGCAGCCGGTGTTCCAGCAGCCGAAGGAACTCGTAGGACGCGGTCAGGTTGGCGGTGTCGTCGCGGCCGACGTAGCCGCCGGTCCCTAGGGCGGCCAGCGCGTCCATCGTCGAAGCCACGTGCAGCGAATCGTCGGTGCGACCGTGCACCAGCTGGAGCAGCTGCACCGCGAACTCGACATCGCGTAGCCCACCGCTGCCGAGTTTGATCTCGCGACTTCGGATATCGGCGGGCACCAGCTGCTCCACCCGCCGCCGCATCGCCTGAACCTCGGGCACGAAATCTTCACGCTCACAAGCGGTCCAGACCATCGGCATCAACGCGGCGACATACTGCTTGCCCAATTCGGCGTCACCCGCGGCCGGCCGGGCTTTCAGCAGCGCCTGAAACTCCCAGGTCTTGGCCCAGCGCTGGTAGTAGGCGATATGCGAGTCGAGGGTGCGGACCAGTTCGCCTTGATTGCCCTCCGGGCGTAGCCCGGCGTCCACCTGGAAGAAGGCCTCAGACGCCACCCGCATCATCTCGCCGGCGACGCGGGCAGCGACCGCGTCGGCGTGCTCGGCGACGAAGATCACGTCGACGTCGCTGACGTAGTTCAGTTCGCGCGCTCCGCATTTGCCCATCGCGATGACAGCCAGCCGAGGCGGCGTGGCGTCGCCGCAGACTCCTGTCTCGGCGAGGGTCAGCGCGGCTGCCAATGCGGCGTCGGCGATGTCGCTCAGGTGGGCACCGACGGAGGTGAAAGAAAGCACCCGTTCGTTCTCGACGGTTGGCGCTAAATCCAGGGCGGCCAGCACCATCACCCGGTTGCGGTAGAGGATGCGCAGCCGCAACGGTACCGAGCTCAGGCCGTCTGAGGTGTCCGCGACGCACTCGGTAAAGGCGGCTCGCAGCTGCTCGGCGGACGGCAGCTTCACATCGCCCTGCAGCAGACGCCACGCCTGGGGATTGGCGATCAGGTGATCACCCAACGCCAGCGAAGACCCGAGCAGGGCGAACAGCCGACCACGCAGGCCGCGGTCGGTCGGCAGTGCCGCATTGAGCTCGTCCCAGTCGTCGCCGAGCGCATCGGCAAGCCGGATGATCGCGCATAAAGCGGCATCGGCGTCCGGTGCGCGCGACAGCGACCACAGCAGGTCGACATGCGCTTCGGTGTTCCAGCCCAGCTTCGCCAAGTTGGCGGCCGCGCGCGCGTCGACTAACCCGAGCCTGCCAACGCTGGGTACTTTCGACCGCTCCGTAACGGGTTGAACCACGACCACGACGGTAGCGCAGATTCCCTAGGACTTGACGAAGCGATCGCGCCACCGGGGCGCAAAGAACCTACAAGGAGATGTAAGTCTTCAGCTCGAAGGGCGTGACATTTCTGCGGTAGTTGGCCCACTCCTGGCGCTTGTTGCGCAAGAAGAAGTCAAAGACGTGCTCCCCCAAGGCTTCTGCGACCAGCTCGGAGCTCTCCATCGCACGAAGCGCTTCGTCGAGGCTGGACGGTAGCTCGCGGTAGCCCATCGCGCGGCGCTCCTCGGGCGTGAGGTCCCAGACATTGTCCTCGGCTTGCGGACCCAGCACATAACCCTTTTCGACGCCGCGCAGCCCGGCAGCCAGCAGCACGGCGAATGCCAGGTACGGGTTGCAGGCCGAGTCGGGGCTACGCACCTCGATACGTCGCGAGGAAGTTTTGCTCGGGCTGTACATCGGAATGCGAACCAAAGCCGACCGGTTGGCCGCCCCCCACGATGCGGCCGTAGGTGCCTCACCGCCGAGCACCAGCCGCTTATAGGAGTTGACCCACTGGTTGGTAACCGCACTGATCTCGCTTGCGTGCTCGAGAATCCCGGCGATGAACGACTTGGCGACATCGGAGAGTTGCAGCGGATCGTCGGGGCTGTGGAACGCGTTGACCTCACCCTCGAACAGGCTCATATGGGTGTGCATGGCCGAGCCGGGATATTGCCCAAATGGCTTGGGCATGAACGTCGCTCGCATCCGCTCTTCCAGCGCGACCTCTTTGATGACATAGCGGAACGTCATGACGTTGTCGGCCATCGACAAAGCATCGGCGAAGCGTAAATCGATCTCCTGCTGTCCGGGCGCGCCTTCGTGGTGGCTGAACTCCACCGAGATCCCCATGAACTCCAGCGCGTCGATCGCATAGCGGCGGAAGTTGGAGGCGGTGTGCACGGCCTGGTCGAAATAGCCGGCGTTGTCGGCCGGAATGGGCGTCGAGCCATCCTCGGGGCCCGGCTCGAGCAGGAAGAACTCGATTTCCGGATGCACATAGCAGGAAAAGCCGAGGTCGCTGGTTTTGCTCAGCTGACGACGCAGGACGTGGCGCGGGTCGGCCCACGACGGTGAGCCGTCCGGCATGGTGATGTCGCAGAACATCCGCGCCGAGTGGTGGTGGCCGGAGGCGGTGGTCCACGGCAGCACCTGGAAGGTGGACGGGTCGGGGTGGGCCACGGTGTCGGATTCCGAGACGCGGGCGAAGCCCTCGATGGAGGACCCGTCGAAGCCGATACCTTCCTCGAAAGCGCCTTCGAGTTCGGCGGGCGCGATCGCGACCGATTTGAGGGTGCCGAGAACATCGGTGAACCACAGCCGGACGAAGCGGATATCCCTCTCCTCCAGCGTGCGGAGCACGAATTCCTTTTGTCGGTCCATACCCGGAACAATATGCAAAGCCAGTTAACTCCGTGTTACTACCGCGCCGAACACCGCAAGTTTCCCGGCGATACCCCGTCGACTAGGTAGCTAACCACCGCCCCGTCGACGCATTGGTCGCCGTTGAATACCACCGTATGTTGGGTGGCCTCGTAGGTGATCAGTGCGGCGCCGAGTTCTCGGGCCAGGTTCACGCCGGCCTGATAGGGAGTGGCCGGGTCGTGGGTGGTGGAGACGACGACCACTTTGCCCGGCGCGACGGGCGCCGCCGGGGCGGGGGACGACGTAGCGGGCACCGACCAGAGCGCGCACAAATCGCGCGGCGCGTGCCCGGTGAACTGCCCGTAGGACAGAAACGGCGCAACCTCACGGATGCGGCGATCGGCATCGACCCAGGCCGCCGGATCGGTCGGCTCGGGCGCGTCGACGCAGCGGACCGCGTTGAACGCGTCCTGCGAGTTGTCGTAGTGCCCGTTGTCGTCGCGGTCGTAGTACTCGTCGGCCAGCATCAGCAGGTCGCCGGGATCGGTGCCGCGCTGCAGACCGAGCAGACCGCTGGTCAGGAATTTCCAGAACTGCGGGGTGTAGAGCGCGTTGATGGTGCCGGTGGCCGCGTCGGCGTAACTCAGCCCGCGTGGATCCGAGGTGTGGGCGGGCTTGTTCACCAGCGGATCGATCAGTTGGTGAAAGCGGCTGCCCCATTGGTTGGGGTCGGTGCCCAGCGGGCAGTCCGACGAGCGGGCGCAATCCGCCGCGTAATCGTTGAACGCAGTCTGAAACCCAGCCTGCTGGTTGATGTTCTCGTCGATTGGGCCCACGGCTGGGTCGATCGCGCCGTCCAGCACCATCGCCCGCACATGATCGCCGAACCGCTCGACGTATGCGGTGCCCAATTCTGTGCCGTAGCTGAAGCCGAGATAGTTGATTTGGTCGTCGCCCAGCGCCTGGCGCACCGCGTCCATGTCACGTGCGACCGACGCTGTCCCGAGGTTCTCCAAGAATGCCGAACCATTCCGGTTGAGGCAGCGCTGCGCTAGCTGTCGATAGACCTCTTCGATGTGCGTCACGCCCGGCGGGCTGTAGTCGACCATCGGTTCCCGGCGGTAAGCGTCGAATTCCGCGTCGGTCTGGCAGCGCAGCGGCGGCGTGGAGTGGCCGACACCGCGGGGATCGAATCCGACCAAATCGAAGCGGCGGCTGATTTCGGAGCCCGCCAGCTGCGCTCCCATCCCGGCGACCATGTCGACCGCCGACGCTCCGGGGCCACCCGGGTTGACCAGCAGTGCGCCGATCCGCGGACCGGTCGCCGGAATTCGGATGACGGCGAGCTGAGCTTGGCCCGCGCCAGGGTTGGCGTAGTCGATGGGAACCGGGACGGTCGTGCACTGCGCAGCGGGAACGTCGTCCGGGTGTTTGAGAAACCGCCCGCAGTTACCCCAGGTCAGGGTTGCTCGCGCCGTCGGCGCGATCGGGATGGTCGCTACGGCTGCCGCGATCGCCAGTACCAAAGAAAGCAGCGCAGAGAACAAACGTCTCATGCGCCACATGGCTGCCAATCGTCGCACGCCTCGGCCACGGGTAGTGATCCCCAAGGTCACACCTTGGTCTCGTTATCTCCTGCGCGGTCTTAGCATTTCGCCCCCTGCGGCGGCAGAGCGCCGTTGAGGAGGTAGGCCGTCGCGTAGTCGTCGACACAGCTGTCGCCCTGGAACACCACCGTGTGCTGGGTGCCGTCGTAGGTGAGCAGACCGCCGTGCAGCTGGTTGGCCAGGTCGACACCGGCTTGATACGGCGTCGCCGGATCACGGGTGGTCGACACCACCAGCGTCGGCGCCAGGCCGGGAGCCGAAATGGTGTGCGGCTTACTGGTCGGCGGTACCGGCCAGAACGCGCAGGTACCCAATGGGGCGTTGCCGGTGAATTTTCCGTAGCTCATGAACGGTGCAACCTGGCGCGAGCGGCGGTCTTCGTCGATGACCTTGGCTCGATCCTTGACCGGCAGATCGTCGACACAGTCGATCGCCACCCTGGCGTCAGTGGCGTCGGTGTAGTGACCGTGCTTGTCGCGGCGCATGTACAGATCGGCCAGTTCGAGCAGAGTGTCCCCGCGATGCTGGGCCAGCTCGGTCAATCCCTGGCTCAAGTGATGCCAGAAGGTCGGCGAATACAACGCCATGATCGTGCCGACGATCGCGTCGCTGTAGCTCAGACCGCGGGAATCTTTGGTGCGTGCCGGCCTGCCGACCATGAGATTGTTCTTGTCGACAAGCGGGTCAACCAAACTGTGGTAGACGGCAACCGCTTTGGCCGGGTCGGTGCCCAGCGGACACGACGAAGACTTGGCGCAGTCTTTCGCGAAGTCGTTGAACGCATCCTGAAAACCCTTGGCCTGCCGCAGGTCTGCTTCGATGGAGTTGGTATTCGGGTCCACGGCACCATCGAGGATCATCGCCCGGACATTCTTCGGGTATGCCTCGGCATAGGCGGCGCCCATTCGGGTTCCATACGAGTAGCCCAAGAACGTCAGTTTGCTGTCGCCCAGCGCTTCGCGGATGGTGTCCAAATCACGGGCGACGTCAACGGTTCCAATGTGCGCCAGAAAATTCTTGCCCATCTTGTCGACGCAACGGCCGACGAACTCTTTGGTCTCGGCCTCGATATGCGCTATGCCCGCCGGGCTGTAGTCGACTTGGGGCTCGGTGCGCAGCCGGTCGTTATCGGCGTCGGAGTTGCACCAGATCGCCGGTCGCGACGCCGCCACCCCGCGCGGATCGAAGCCGACCAGGTCGAACCGTTCGCGAATCCGCGGTGGAAGGGACTGCAGCAGGCCCAGCGCGGCCTCGATCCCCGACTCGCCCGGTCCACCGGGGTTGACGATCAGCGACCCGATCTTCTTTCTCGTCGCCGGAAACTTGATCAACGCCAACGTTGTGGCGTCGCCGTCGACGTGGCGGTAGTCGATGGGCACCGCCAGCTTGCCGCACTGCCCGTTACCGGGGATCTTGATTATCGAGGTCCCGCCGCCGCCGGCGACACGACACGGCCCCCACTCCACGGGCTGACCGATTCTCGGCCCGGCCAACCGTGCGCGCCCCGCAACGACGTGGGTGCAGCTCGCGACCGTCGCCACAACCACCGCCAGCACGGTCCAGATCAACATCGTGCGCGCGACCGTGTCGCGGCGAGGGATACCCATGCCCAACATGCTGCCATGCGCCGACGAGTGGTCGTGGTTGCCGCACGGGCGACGGGACGCCCTAATGGGTCGCGAGCAGCAGTTCTTCCATCCCGACGGCGAAGTCGTCGGCCAGTTCCCACAAGTCCGGCACCAGCTCCGGGCAGGCGATCAGGCCGACGTCGAGTTTGCCGTTGAGCGACATCACGGTGATGTTCAGGCCCGAGCCGTGGAAGATCGGCCCCAGCGGATACATCGCTTTGACCTCGTTGCCCAGCAGATACAGCGGCATCTGCGGACCCGGCACGTTGGAAATCACCAGGTTGTGCACCGGCTTTTTGGTCAGCCTGGTGCGGGCGTAAGCCCTCATCGCCAAACCGAACACCGCCGGCGCGGCGAACTGCGACCAGTCCTGCAGGAGTGTGGCGCTGATCGCCGAACTATGTTGCTTGGCAACAGAATTCGCTTCAGCGATGGACTTGATGCGTTCAGCGGGGTCGGCGATCTGGGTTTCCAGCCGGGAGAACATGCCCGAAACCTGGTTGCGCCCAGGGCGATCAGACCGGCCGTGCACAGATACCGGCACCATCGCCACCAACGACGAATCCGGCAGCTCGCCGCGGTCGAGCAAAAATTGCCGCAGCACACCGGACACGAGCGCCATCACCACGTCGTTGACCTTGACGTTGAAATGGCTCTTGACGGTTTTGATGTCCTCGAGATCCAGCTGCGCATACGCGACGTTGCGGTGTGCGGTGATGCTGGCGTTAAAGGCGGTCGGTGGCGCCCCGAACGGAGCAGCCATCGCCGAGCCGCTTCGTGCCCGAAGCACCGTTTCGAGTACCGACGACACCGTTTTCGGCAGCACACCGGCCAGCTGCAGCGGCCGCGATGCGAACTTTGCCAACCCGCTCACCGCGATCTGAATTTGGTTGGCGTCACCAGCCCCCTCCACCGGTTCGGGTGCCGGCGCATCGGGTTCGGTGCTGCATAGCTGCGACATCAGATTTGCGCCGGTGACGCCGTCCACGCAGGCGTGATGGACTTTGGTCATCACCGCAAGACGCCCACCTTGCTGGGCATCGGTGCCCGCCACACCCTCGATGACCCACATCTCCCACAACGGTCGACTGCGATCCAGCGGCAAACTGGCGATATGACCGCAGATCTCGGCCAACTCCATTCGCCCGCCCGGTGGCGGCAGTCCGATGCGGTGCAGGTGCCGGCTCACGTCGAAGTTGTTGTCGTCCGCCCAGACCGGATGATCCAGATTCAGCGGGCTATCAACGAGCTTCTCCCGAAACTGTGGCATTGCCTTGATTCGGACCGCCAATTCGTCACGCAGTCGGTCAAAGGTATAGCCGCCCGGCATCGTCGACGTATCGACGTCGAGAATCGAACAGACATGCAGCGGCTGCGATGGTGTCTCCAAATACAAGAAACTGGCGTCGAGTCCGCTTAGCCGTTGCATTCGCCGATGGTATGTCCGGGACCGCACGGCGGTCGACGGAATCGTCGCGATGGATATCGGTGTGAGGAAGTCCACTGAGCCGGGTGTGCATTTGCGCGGCCTCAGGTGGCAGACTAGTCAGGTCAGACGAACCCGGGGACCCTGCTGGGCCACGAGGATCGACCCGACCACACTAGGGACAATGATGTCTGAGCACGCTGTTTACGGGGCTCACCCCACCACTGCGCCGCGCACAAAGGTCCGCGTCCATCACCTGCAGAAGATGAAGGCCGAGGGCCACAAGTGGGCCATGCTGACGGCCTACGACTACTCCACTGCCAAAGTCTTCGACGAGGCCGGCATACCGGTTTTGCTGGTTGGGGACTCGGCCGCCAATGTCGTTTACGGTTACGACACCACAGTGCCGATCTCAATTGACGAGCTGATTCCGCTGGTGCGCGGCGTGGTGCGGGGCGCGCCGCACGCTCTGGTGGTGGCAGACATGCCATTCGGAAGTTACGAAGCCGGCCCGACGGCGGCGCTGAGCGCCGCGACCCGGTTCATGAAGGAAGCCGGCGCACATGCGGTCAAGCTGGAAGGCGGCGAGCGCGTGGCTGAGCAGATCGCCATCCTGACCGCCGCAGGTATCCCGGTGATGGCCCACATCGGCTTCACCCCGCAAAGCGTCAACACCCTCGGTGGTTTTCGGGTGCAAGGCCGCGGCGACGCCGCCGAACAAACCATCGCCGACGCGATCGCCGTAGCCGAGGCCGGTGCGTTCTCCGTGGTGATGGAGATGGTGCCGGCCGAGTTGGCCACCCAGATCACCGGCAAGTTGACCATCCCGACCGTTGGAATCGGAGCAGGGCCCAATTGCGATGCCCAGGTGTTGGTTTGGCAAGACATGGCTGGGCTGACCAGCGGCAAGACGGCCCGGTTCGTCAAGCTGTTCGGTGATGTCGGAAGCGAATTACGCCGCGCGGCAACCCAATACGCCGACGAAGTCGCCGCCGGAACCTTTCCCGCCGACGAGCACTGCTTCTAGAGGCGCCACAAGCGACGATGCCTGATAACGTCCCGAGCACGTCGCGTTATTTGGAAGTGGAACGCAAGTTCGACGTCGGCGAGTCCACCAGCTCACCATCGTTCGCCGGCATAGCGGACATCCTTCGGGTGGAGCGGCTAGCGACGCAGACCCTTGATGCTGTCTACTTCGATACGCCGGCGCGTGATTTGGCATCCAAACAAATCACGTTGCGCCGCCGCACCGGCGGTGAGGATGCCGGTTGGCACCTGAAGCTGCCGGCGGGAACCGATGCCCGCACCGAGGTGCGCGCACCGCTTAATGCCACGGACGGCAGCGACGACGAAAGCCACGAAGATGTGCCGACCGAGTTGGTAGACGTCGTGCTCGCAATCGTCCGGGACCGCCCGCTGAGACCGGTCGCGCGAATAACCACCACGCGGGGCGTCTACCACCTGCACGGCGCCGACGACGCAGTGCTGGCTGAATTCTGCGACGACCAGGTCACCGCCTCGCGGGCAGCCACCCCCGATGCGCCTCAAGTCGAGCAGCGATGGCGGGAGTGGGAGCTCGAACTCACCCAGCCCCAAGCGAATACCGAGCTGTTGGACAAGCTCACCGACCGGCTGCTCGGCGCCGGCGCAAGGCCGGCGGGCCACGGTTCCAAGCTGGCGCGGGTGCTCGGCACGACGCCGAATGAGCTGCCGGCGAGCGACTCGATACACCGGGCAGTGGCAGAGCAACTCGACGAGTTGCTGGCGTGGGATCGGGCCGTGCGCGCTGAGGCGGACGATGCCGTGCATCAAATGCGGGTGACCACTCGCAGGATGCGCAGCCTATTACAGGCGTCGCCGGATTCGTTTGCGCTCCCCGATGACACGTCGATCCTCCACGAGCTGCGCGAGCTGGCCAATACCTTGGGGGAAGCCCGCGACGCCGAAGTGTTGGCCGAGCGCTACCGCAACGCCTTAGACGAATTGCCGCCTGAGTTGGTCCGCGGCCCCGTCGCGGAACGATTGGTCGACGGCGCCGAATACCGCTATCGGACCGGGCTGCGGCATTCGTTGGCCGCGTTGCGTTCACCGCGATATTTCCGTCTGCTCGATGCCCTGGAAGCGGTGATCGCGACAGCCCCGCCGGCCGAAAAGGAGCCCGCCTCAGCACCGGTCGTCGCTGCCGGTAAGAAGGTGCGCAAGGCCGCCAAGGCCGCACGACGGGCCGGTGACGAAGATCGCGATGACGCGATACATCGAATCCGTAAGCGCGCCAAGCGGCTTCGCTACACCGCGGCTGCGACGGGTGCGGAGAAGGTGTCGAAGCGGGCGAAAGAAATACAGTCGCTGCTCGGCGATCACCAGGACAGCGTTGTCAGCCGCGAGCACTTGAGGCAGCAGGCCGAAGCCGCGCATGCCGCCGGCGAAGACACGTTCACCTACGGGCTGCTCTATCAGCAGGAATCAGATTCGGCACGCGAATGCCGAGAGCAATTAGAGCCGCCGCTACGGAAACTTTTCAAAGCACTGCGCAAGATGTGAAGCCGCAGGGCGGGCGAGTTGGCTTGTAAGCCGGATTCTGTTATCTGGTTGTTTGCTCGCCTTAGCTGCGTTGGCTGATCGACAACGCAGCAGGTCAGAGCGTTGGGTGTGTTGGCAGCTGAAAGCGATCGTCGAATCGAAACTCCTGCGGACTGACTGCGGACGCGCGGCCGACTGCAGTTCGCGCAATACGAGGAACAGGCCGATCGCGACGAAGATGTGCGGCGGTGGCCAGAACCAACCTAATGGGACGAATCCTAAATCCTCTGCGAGATTGTCCCGGGCGTTGTAGAACTTGGGGTGGCGGTCCCCCGCTCGAAGGCACGCGCTGCCATTGCCGAGGCCAGAAGGCGTTTACAGTGAAAGAGTCGTTGAGCAAGGCAATTAGATTACTTGTGGCACTAGGGGTTACGTTGTGGGTAATCCTCAATTCCCCTGTGGCCTGGGCCGGGCCGGGCGGCAACATTCCTGGCCCCGGCGTATGCGACTATCCCGGTGTTGGCGGAAGTACTTTCGAGGCGGGGGCCACGACGTACTACTGCGATTTTCCTACCGAAGAGAACAGCACGCACTGGCACTGCGAATATGGCGGATGGAACATGGGTGGTCCAGGTGGCAACGCCCCCGTCGGTGGAACTTTTGCGGGTTTTGGGTTAACCATTCCTGCAGGCGATTTCGGGGGTGCTAGCGGTAGTTGTTCATGGCGCTGGCCGGATAACACTATCGGCCCTGCACCGAACCCACCGGGCGCGTGGAAGAACTACTTGGTGCCCAAGCCGCCGCCGCCCGAACATCGATCACCCCCGACTCCACCGGCTGAGCCAGAGTCCGGGCCACCACCAGTAGCGAATCCTGGTCCCGGCGGTGAACCACAGACGCCGGCCTACACTAACCCGGCGTTTCCGAATCCCGGCAGGACTCAGAACCCGCCAAGTTAGCCTGTGGACACCTACAGCCATTTGTAGCCTGCCTCAGACGACCGGGCACGGGAGGCGATTGACTCGGTGCTGGGATCTACTGCGGACGCACTGCGGACGGAAACGACGCAGGATCGATGAACGTACAGGTCAACAAAGCAGGGCGGACGAGCTGGCCTGTAAGCCGGATTCTGTTCCGCGTCACTAGGTAGCGCGGCGGCGACCATCCATCTGGACACACCGTCACCGGGTGCCTCAAGCGGCCTACCCGCAGGCTCGGGCGAGCAGCCCTCTAACGCCTGCGCGACCGCACCGTAGTGCGGCCTTCTTGGCCTTGCTTCGGGTGGGGTTTGCCGAGCCATTCCGGTCACCCGGAATGCTGGTGCGCTCTTACCGCACCGTTTCACCCTTACCACCTCAAGGGCGGCGGTCTATTTTCTGTGGCACTTTCCCGCGAGTCACCTCGGATTGCCGTTAGCAATCACCCTGCTCTGTGAAGTCCGGACTTTCCTCGACTCGGTTAAAGAGCCGCGGCCGCCCGGCCAACTCGTCCGCGCTAGATACCGTACTCGCTGCGGAATCTGCAAGCCAGCGAGCAGCTATGCAGCTTGTAAGTCCGAGATCGCTATCCCGACGGAAAGGTCTTGAGCAAGCGGTGAGAACGATTGGCCCAAGGACTGTTTAAGCGCGCTGGCTCTGGGAGCAACGGCTCGGCACAATCACGGCTAACCAGCAGCGGCGCCTGCCACACCAACCCGTCCCACACTCAGGCCAGTCGGGCCGTCCCAGAACGCGTTCATGGGTTGGGCGTACATGTCGTTGGCAGTGAGCGGGGCCAGAGTTCCTGGCGTAGTACGCAAGGCGTCTTCAATAGTGGCCATCAGGCTGTACTGGTTGTAGTAGGCGTCGGTGGTGAAGGGGCCGGGTTGCATCCCCCCATTCGCCACGGCGTCCTGGTTCGGGATGACGATCATCGGAACGTTGTTGCCTTCGTTACCGAAGCCCAGTGACAGGTTGTTGTTGTCCTCGTCCCACGTGATGATGATCGCGTCCTTTTCGGTCGGGTCAGTCCACGTTGGCGAGTTTTCGATGGCGGACACCTCTTGCTGCAGGAACTGGTCGCCGGCCGCGACGTTGTACTGATGGTCCGTGAATTGGGTGGTAATGAATTGGGATAGGCCACCAAGAGTATTGACGGGGCCTTCCATGTTGTGGGCCTCGTCAGCAGCGATCCACGTGAATTCCGGGAAGGTGTTCGGGTCCTGGAGATCGGTGGACAACTCCGTCAGCGGCAGCAGGTGTTCCTGCAGGTAGGCGGGGGTGTTGTCGGCGACGTAGCTGAATTGGGCAAAGGGTAATTCGTCGACGGAGTAGTCACCCGATGACACGAGGTCACCCGGTGTGGGCATGCTCTGCGCGTAGCCGGCCCACGATATGCCCGCCTGATCCATTTCTTGCATGAGGTTGGGCGCGTTGATGCCGGCCAAGGTGGGGTTGTAGTCGATGCCGAAGTCCGATCCGCCCATGATCCGGATGTAGTTGGGGTCGCTAGGGTGGCCCAGCGCGTAGTAGTTGTCCGCATATCCGTTGCTGTTGATCAGGCTGTTGATGTACGGCGCGTTGGGGCTGCCGAGGATGTCGCCGGTGCCCTTGTTCTCCATGTAGATCAGGAACACGTGATCCAGGTGGCCGACGTCGGACG
>NZ_JBAUZA010000497.1:0-7824 GCF_049585075.1 Mycobacterium sp. | reverse complement strand
GCCAGGCGCAGTCGTCTGCGGCGCCGCGGCGAATGCTGGCACCTTGGCCGCCGCCGCCGACTGGCCCGCGTAGCCGTACATGGCGGCCGCGTCTTGAGCCCACATTTCGCCATATTGGGCTTCGGTGGCCGCGATCGCCGGAGTGTTCTGACCCAGCACATTGGTCGCCACCAGGGCCGCCAACTGGGCGCGGTTCGCCGCAATCATCGGCGGCGGCACCGTCATGCCAAACGCAGCTTCGTAGGCAGCCGCGGCGGCCGCCGCCTGGTGGGCGGTCTGCTCAGCTTGCGCGGCAGTCGTGTTCATCCATGCCGCATACGGTGCAGCTGCAGCTGCCATGGCCGTAGACGCTGGACCGCGCCAGCCTTCGCCAGACAAGTTTGAAATGACCGAACTGTAATTGGTTGCTTGCGAACGTAACTCGGAGGCCAGGCCATTCCAGGCCGCTGCGGCGGCCAGCATCGAAGTCGATCCAGGGCCGGCATACATCTTGGCGGAGTTGACTTCCGGCGGGAATGCGCCGAAGTCGAATACTGCAGTCATTGCGGCGCTCCTTTCAGCTCGCGGTGATCACGTTGGCGGCCTCGGTGGTCGCATAGGAACCGGCGCTGGCGCCCAAGGTGCAGACGAACATGTCATGAATCGCCGTGGCCTGAGCGCTAATGGCCTGATAGATGTGGGATTGGGAGATGAATTGTGTTGCCGTCAAAGCCGATACTTCGTCAGCAGCGGCGGGCGCCACTGCCGTCGTAGCCACCGCCGCGGCGGCGTTCTGTGCCTTCAGCTCGGAGCCGATACCCGTCAACTGGCCGGCTGCTGCCGAAAGCAGTTCGGGCTGTGTGGTCAAGAGGGACATCGAATTCTCCTTAGGCGAAGCAGGACGAACCCGCGGCGGTGATCGCGTCAGAGCACGACAGGACCACGCGCGCATACGAACACGATGCGTGCGTGTTAAGCGAAGCGGCGCAAGCCGATCAGATAGTGGAGATGGCGCCGGGGCCGGATCCGAACGAAATGGTCATCGGTCTCGGATACGGACTGTCACTAGAACTCATTTCGCCTCACCTCCTCACGGCCAGGGCACACAGGGGTGCCAACACGTTGCACACGGGATGAGGCGGACCTGCCAGATTTAGCTGGCCGCGGCACCCCTCTCGTCAGAGCTTTGGCACTGCACGGCGTATCCGGCTGAGCCGGAAGCCACTTGGGCTCAACCCTTAACCCGGGAAGAGCTGTCCTGACCCTGGGCGTCTTTCGACGTTCGAGGTCAGTGGCCTATATCCGTGCAGACGCCTCACCTAGCGAGGTGCTTGCAGAAGCAATAGTTCCATTATCAACGGTGGTAGTCAACTCGACGCGCGCAAACGATTGCCGATATCGCGCCCGGGCCGGCGCAGCGGACGCGTCACCGGCATTCGAAAGCTGTTGGGGCTGTTCGCAGCCCGCCATAAATCGGATCTCGTGCGGACCCGGTTCTGGGCACGGTGGACGGGTACGTCGGGCGCGACGCCAACCGCAACGTCGAATTCCGATCGTGGCGGCCCTGATAACCACGACTTAGCTCCTTTCTGCTATCCAGCCGCCGGCGGATGCGCGACGACGGTGGGGCGGAACCCATAGCGGGGAGCAGCGAAGCCGAACCCTCGTCCGCCCATGCCTGCCGCCGGCACCCCAGGCATACCGGGCACACCCGGCATCCCGGCCATCTCGGTCCCGGCGCCCGGCGCGATGGCCCACCCGCCCGATGACGACGACATGAGCGCGGCGGGGGTCCCGGGAGTGCCTGCGGCCCAACTTTGCGGCACCGACATCGCCCCGACCAGGGTCGCGCGGCCCATCCCAGCCGACACTGCCGGTCCACCCAGCCCTCCCATCGCCGAACCGGCGTGGCCCAATCCGGCACTCAGCGCCGACGGCGCGGTAGTCGCTGTCAACATGGCCGGGTTTACTGCGCCACCAAAGCCCTGCCCGGCAACCGCCAAGAACCCGATATCAGCGAAGGCGCTTGTCACAGCAGGGCTAATGCTGGCCGGGTTGATCCAGTTGCCCGAAAGGAATCCGTTCGAGAGCCCGGAGCTTATGAAGCTCCCGAATGCCGACTGAGTCGTTCCGCTGAAGAGGTTCAACAACCCGGCGAGCCCGGTGGTGGCCTGATTCGATCCTGGCGCAAAGGGATTGGTGCTCGCCGCCGGTGACGCCATCCCCTGCAGTGCGTTGGGAACAGTTGAGATCACCTGGGACAGCGTCGACTGCACGCCCGCGCTTGACGACGTGCCGGTGGCCTGGGCAACCGTGCCTGCTTGGCTGGCCGCGCCGCCCGCATTGGTGGTTTCCGGCGGAGAACCGAACGGTGTCACCGTCGCTGCGGCCGCCGAAGCTCCGGCATAGCCGTACATCGCCGCTGCGTCCTGGGCCCACATCTCGGCGTAGAGGGCCTCATTGGCCGCGATCGCCGGGGTGTTCTGACCCAGCACATTGGTCGCCACCAAGGCGGCCAGCTGAGCACGGTTGGCTGCGACAACAGCGGGTGGCACCGTCATCGCAAACGCGGCATCGTAGGCCGCCGCAGCCGACCTGGCCTGAAAACCCGTTTGCTCGGCCTGGGTGGCGGTCGAACTCATCCAATCCACATACGGATTCGCCGCGGCCGCCATCGATGCCGACGCGGGTCCCAGCCAAGATCCTTCGGCAAGGCTGGAGACCACCGCGGCATACGAGGACGCGGCCGAGCCGAGCTCGGCGGCCAGCACGTCCCACGCTGACGCGGCGGCCAGCATGGGCCCCGAACCGGGACCGGCATACATGCGAGCGGAGTTGATCTCTGGTGATAATGCTCCGAAATCCATTGCGACACCTCCCCTTAGCCCGCAGCAACCGCGTTGGCGGCTTCGGTCTCTGCATACGACACGGCACTGCTGCTCAGCGTGGACACGAACATCTCGTGAATCGCCGCGGCTTGAGCGCTGACCGCTTGATACAGCTGGGCATGCGCGGTGAACTGGGCCGCGGTCAGCGCCGAAACTTCGTCGGCTGCCGCGGGAATCACCGCCGTCGTCGGGCTGGCTGCGGCCGCGTTTCCGGCGGTCACGTCTGCACCAATTCCCTGGAGGTCGCCCGCTGCTGCGGACAACGTTTCCGGTTGCGTGGTCACGAATGACATGGACTTCTCCTCAATGAAAGATCCGACCCGGAGACGAGGTTTGCGCAAACCGGTTCAGTTCGCGGAGCCTGCCGTGACCGGATCGGGGCGAAACGGTCATCGATCTTGCTTAGTTCTGAGCAAGAACCATCAGTGGACGTCGTCTCGGCCCACCCCCTCGCGGTCAGTGCACTCGCCGCGCCGCCAAGAGAAGTGGATCGCCCGACGAAACCGCCGGGTGGCACCCCTCTCGCCGGAGCTTTGGCACTGCACGGCGTATCCGGCTAAACCGGAAGCCACTTGGGCTCAACCCTTAGCCCGGGAAGAGCTGTCCTGACCCTGGGCGTCTCTCGACGTTCGAGGTCAGTGGCCTATATCCGTGCAGACGCCTCACCTAGCGAGGTGCTCGTTACGTATTTGTAGATGCATCGTCGCAGCAGCACCGACACGCCGTCAATGCAACCCGCGGCGGATTATCGGTAAATTGCTGGAGTTCGTTACACATGCGGGCGGGCCACGACGTTCCTGCTCCACAGGCGTTAACTGACCGCACCCACTAGTCCGTCTTCTTCTCCGCCACCGCCGCCCTGAGGGCCTCGGCCAGGTCGTCGCGCGTCAGCTCCTTGAACCGGCGCAGTTGGTCGTCGCTGAACTCGTCGACGTCACTCGACAACACCGCGTCGAGATCCTCGTCGTCGAGGCGGAAGCTGCGGTGGTCGCGGGCCTTTTCCACCACGTTGCGCACAAACCCCGCATTGCCCAGCACATCGATACCGCGGATCAGGTCGCCGTCGCTGGAGATGTTCTCGTCTTCGTAGAACCTGGTGTAGGCCGGCAGCAGCACGTCGACCGCCTCATCGGTGATCACGTCTTCGTTTTCCCGGCCCATCAGCTGGGTCAGCGCGATCAGTTCCTTGGGGTTATAGCTGTAGAACTCGATCACCGTCGAAAACCGGCGCCGCAGACCCTGGTTAACCTCCAGCATCTTGTCCATCGCCTTGGCATAGCCGGCTCCGAAGACCACCAGCTCGTCGCGATGGTTCTCCATGTACAGCAGCAACGTATTGATGATCGCGTTCCCGTAGGCGTCGCCGGTGGAGTAGCCACTCTCATGCAGGTTGTGCATCTCGTCGAAGAACACGGCCCCGCCGCGCGCCTCCTCGAGCATCTCCTCGGTGTTCTTTTCTGCATCGGCCATGTAGCGGCCGAGCAGCTTTGCGCGGCTGGTCTCCACCACCAACGGCTTGCGCAGCACAGTCAACCCGCACAGCTGCTTGGCGAATGCGCGGGCCACCGTCGTCTTCCCCGTGCCGGGCGGTCCCAACAACAGGGTGTGACGCGAGGTCACCGGCACCGGCAGGCCCATCTTGGCGCGGGCCAGATTCACCTTGGTGGTCGACTTGATCAGCTTGATTTCCCGCTTGGCCTGGTCCATGCCGAGCATCGCGTTCAGCTCGGCATCGCCTTCGTCCAGATACTTCTTGGCCATTTCGGCGTGCCGGGCGGCCTCGGCCTCTTCGCGGGTGGGCGCACTATCCGGATCCCACGGATCCGTTCTTGCCTCAATGGTCTCCGGGTCGGTTAACACCAGCCGATAGCTGGGGTTGTCCAACGCTTCGCGCGCCGGGGTGAACTTGGCGTCGCGTGAGTACACCCGACGTAAAGACTCGACGGCCTCCTCTTCGCGGCCCAGATGCCGCAAGCACATGCCCTGGGTGTACATCGCGACATTGGCGGCGCCGGGCACTCGGTCGCCCTCGATGGCCTCCTGCGCACGTCGGGTTGCCTCCTCGAAGACCCCCAACGAGGCCAGCGCTGTGGTCGCCATCGCCGCTCCGGCGGCCTTGAGCTCGGGGTGGCGCCACGTGGTCCCAGGCGGGAACTGGGTCAAGACGTCGGGCCAGCGACCGGTGCGGAAATACAGCAAGCCCCGCACGTACTTGAGCAACTCCTCGTCGAACGGGTGGCGCGGCTCGGTGGAATCCAGCAGCTCCGCCGCCTCGGCGTACCGTTTCGCTTCGGTGAGGGCGGCCGCGTAGGCGGCAGCCAATGACTCCACGCTGGTGACCGCCAGCCGTAGGAACATCCCGTCGGAAACCTCGGGACGAAACTCCAACTCGGACAAGCCAAGTCGGCGGATCTCCCAGCCGAACGTCTTGACCGCTTGCCACGCGCCGGTGAGCACATCGATGGTCTGGTCACCCGCGAGTACCCGGGCCAGCCAGGCGTCGCACATGTCCGGATCGAGCCGGGTGGCCGTGGTGAACATCTGCAACGCCACTTGCGGATTTTGGCTCGGTTGTAACCCGTTGACCGAGATCCCGGACGCCAGCAGGCCCGCAACCATTGCGTTGCGGGCATCTGCTGCTCCGGCCTGCGGCCGGGTCATCGCAAAGCTTCGGCGTGACTCATCTGTTGAAGGTATACCGCACCGACCGGAACCAAGATGCCCTCGCCGTCGTCGAGTATGCGACTCGGCATCGGCAGCGGCCGACCCGAACTCGGCGCCGGAATGCTGGAAGCTACCGCGCCCAGCTGACGGCCGGTGAGCCGGTTCAGCCCGTTGAATGTCTCTTTGTGCAGCCGCTTGTCACTGTGGTAGCGCACCCAGACCGCGACGTCGGCTTCCCGACCATCCGCGATCAGCCTGATCGTCACCACGGTGACGTCGGCATCGGTGAGCCACAGCTCCTGGAGGGTCTCGCTGGTGATGTCGGACGGTGAGACCCAGAAGCTGGTCACGAACCCGTCGGGGGTTTTCAGGTAGCGCCAGTACGGCCGGATGTGAGCCGGCTGGAGCCCGGCCAACACGGCGTCGTCGACGTCGACGATCTCGTCGGCGGTCAGCGGCCGTGCCGAGCAGCTTCGCCCGTCCAGATGCTGGGCCAGCCGCTCGGTAGCCGCCGCCAACGTGCTGGCGACCGAATCGCGGGCAGCCACCGCCTGGACATTGTGCAGTGGATCCATGCGCAATACCAGCCAGGTGTTGCGTTCCTCGAGCGGACGTCGATCACCGGTTGGCCCGTTATCGTCCTGCACCGCTGATTTCACGCCGTTGCCGGCCCGGCGGGTTCCCACCGAAACGATGTCGACGCTGTCCAGGCGCACGTCGAACTGGCGCAGTGCCTCGATGACCGCGTCCAGCGGCATCGCTGCCGGTAACGCGTCTTGATGACGATGCCGTCCCGAGGGTGCCTCCACGGCCGCCTCTACCGCAATCACTCCGATCAGCTTGCCGTCGTACTCGCGCAGGCCGACCGTTTCGCGGCTGAAGCGACGCCGGTGATCGATCGCGGGGGTGCAGCCGACGGTCAGCGCTTCCGGATCGGCGTACCAATTTCGTACGCGCGCAATCGGTGCCGACGCAACGGGAACGCCACCATTGGTGACCAGGGCAACGATCGTCACCAACGCCGCGAGCCCAACTCCGACCCAAAAGGCCGCGTGACCGGCCTGCCAAGACTCGGGTAGACGACTCGCGATCACCAGCAACGCAACATCAATGAGAAACACCACGGTCACTCGCGGCCACGACAGGGCCAGGCCGTATTCGCGTTGTGCCTTCATTACTGTCTCCCTGTCTTTCGCAACAGCATTGCTGCACCGAATACCATGCCGGCTAGTAGTACCGCACCACCGAGGCCTCCGGCCGCGACCCACACCGGGACCATGTTGCGTGGAGCAGGTGCCGGAGGCATGTCCAGCGGTGCCTTCGAATCTTTGGGCAGAACAGGCCCTTCGGGCACATCCCAGGTCAGCGCAGCGACCGGGTCGACGATCCCGTAGCCGACCTGGTTGTCCACGCCGCGAGCCGGTGGCCTGGCGGTCCGGGTCAACCGGCTGATGACTTGGTGGGCGGACAATTGCGGATATTTCGCCCGTACCAGCGCTGCCACACCGGACACGATCGCCGTGGAGAAACTGGTACCCGACGGCACCAACAAAGAGTTGTCCGGACCGTCAATTGCGTTGACCAGGCTGTCATCTCGCGGTGAGAACCCGACGACGTCGGTACCGGGTGCTGCGATCGATACCCACGGCCCGGCCACACTCAACTTGTCCATCGGCGCGCCGGAGGAATCTACCGCGCCGACGGTCAGCACGTAGTCGCTGAACCACGACGGCGTCACCACCGTCGTCACGCCATTCCAGTCGCGAACGTCCTTGGGGTGCAAAGGATCAACGAGCGGATTTTCTTTGCAGTCGCGCTGGCTGGTGTCGCCTGCGGCGGCGACGATGACCGCATCCTTGTCGACCGCCGCGTAACGGACCGCAGCACCGAGGTCAGGCGCGTCGATGATGCTGCGCGCACTCATGCACATCACCTGGGAGATGTTGATCACCCGCGCGCCCATGTTGGCGGCGTGCACGATCGCCCGCGCCATTGTGAAGATATTGTCCCGCTTCTGCCGCGTTTGCGGGTCCTCGTCACCGGTGTAGGCGTCCTTGAGGTTAAACGCCTGGCTGGACTGGCGGATCGAGATCAACTCGACGTCGGGGGCAATTCCGGTGAATGCGTCGGATGGCCCTTCCGGCGGAGGGTCCAGCGGCGGCGCGGCCGGTCGCGGGTAGTCCACCGAAACGACTTGTCCGCCACGGGAATAGCCGGGCAGCACGGTCTTGCCGTGACCGTGGTTGGCGGCTCCCGGCGCCCTGGGTGCCGGCGGTGCGCCGAAGGGTGGCGG
>NZ_JBAUZA010000496.1:0-14555 GCF_049585075.1 Mycobacterium sp. | reverse complement strand
AGGCGGGGCGTCCGGAGCGGGCGCCTCGGGTGCCGTGCCGAAGGCGGCGTTCGCGTCCCATGCTTCGCCTTCCGCATAGGCGGTGGCGATGAACGGCGCGGTCGGCGCCGCGGCGAGGAAACCTGCGATCCCCGCCATAATGAGCGTCTGGCGGACGTTCTTCAACATCGTTCCTTTCGCGGGTGCGCGCGCCGAAGCAAGCCCAGCGATATGGGCAGCTGCCTGTGTCCAGGCGGGTTTGTTGTTTCGAGCCGTGCCGTCTCGTTCGGGCACGACAGCGAGGGCGTGAGCCACCGACCGGGCTGCTGCCCGACGGCGACACGGCGGCGTCGTCGCCGTCCGCAGCCCCCGCTCACACGCGGGTCCGTGGATTCGATTTTTTTGCCTTTTTCTGGCCGACACGGACCGTACGAGACCGAAATGGATTCGTCATATCGAGACACGCCGGTATCTCGAACCAATAACAGGCCGATTAAGACCGTGTCAGCTAATTGACTTCGCAGGTCGCGTCGGCGTTTTCCGCCCACGTCCAGCGGGCAGTGCGGGAGTGTATCCGTGAGCCAAATCACGCAATTTTTGTGAACTGCGCCACGCGTTTGTCAGGGCTCAACCGATCGATTTCAAGCACGGTTCGACCATCACCTTCTGGTGTGCGGGGTGTCCCGATCTTGGTGTTAGCTGACCGAGCGCAGACGACTTTGGTCGTCCCGTTTCGCCGTCAGTCCGCTGCCGCTGGTCGAGAACATCAATATCCGTTCAGCCCAAGGCTTTTCATCAACCCATCCCAGAACGCCGCGACGGCTTGAGAGTTAACCAGGTGATCGGCCTGCACCGCGTGGCCGACGCGGTCATACGAAGAGTCAGTGGTCAATAAGGCTATCCGGCAGCGGATTTCGTCGTGTCTCCTTGTGGTCGGCCGCCGTCGATGGAGGCCGCAGCGCGATGACGATCCGGCTGTGCGCAACTGGCCAGCGGTCCGCACACCCCTTTGCCGGACGCGGCCCGAATATCCAGTTTCGCCATCGGGTACAGTGAGCCTTGGCGAGCCGTCACCCAATAAGTCGAGACCTCAAACATGCGCTGCCCCAAGGCAATACGGACACGACGCAAAAATTGAATGAACTATCGCCGCCTGCCAATTAGAGCACTAATCGTTCGAATTTCGGTGGAATTATCTCGAGCAATATTGAGCAACGTTTATTGTCATTTAAATTTTGGGACGCGCGATTATTTATCGGATAATTGCTAGAGATCGTTCGCAAGAATGAAACTGGACCCGCGTAAACCGCGGCGACTCGCTAGCGCCCGGCCCGCAGCAGTGTGCGCATGTCGGCCGCGGAGTTGACGTTGGCCAGTGATCGGGACTCGGGTATCACGATTCGTTGCGCATCCACCCGATCGACCAACGAGCGCATGTTCCGCTCGCCGGCCGCGATCAGCGCATCGACTTGCGCGGCCAGTTCGGTCCGGTACACCGCTGCCAGATAGTGATCGCGGCCATCCCATGGCAACACCACGTCGGCGTCCAGTTCGACCGCGCGCTCTTCGAGCAGGTCGATCAAATCAGCGCTCAGCAACGGCATGTCGGTGGCACACAGGAAAGCTCGCCTCGCGCCGGCCGCTGCGGCGGCGTGTAATCCGCGACCGGTGGCAAGCAGCGGACCAAGCCCGCGGACGTCGTCGCGCACGACCTGGGCCGGCAATTCCGGCAGGCGTTGGCCCGGCGCCGCGACGACGAAAACCGGCTGACACCGCTTCCGGACAACGCTGACTACCCGCTCGACCATCGTGATCGGAGTTTCGGAGCCATCCTGGGAGCCAAGAAGTTCCGCGGGAACCGCCATAGTGGCCTTGTCCCGGCCCATTCGTAACGACGCTCCCCCAGCCAACACCACACCGGCCAACGAAGCCGGCTCAGCCGTGGGCGTCACCTCAGTTCACAGTCCAGGTGTCGCGCCCGTGCAAAAGCGATTGCAACGCGGCACGGTCGGCCGCCTTGGACTCCTGCGCGGCGTGGACCTGTGCCCGGGCCGCGTCGTCGTAGGTCGGCTGACTCACCTGGCGGAAGATACCCATCACGGTGTGCTCGAGGTTCTGTTCGGATAGCCGCGAGAGCGCGAACGCATAGGCCGAATCGGCCAAGTGCGCGTCGTGGACGATGATCTCGTCGACGCTGACGTCGGCGGTCTTGGCCACCTCGAGTCCGTACCCGGATCGCACCACGCAGTATTCGCCGTTGGCGCCGAAGATGATCGGTTGACCGTGGCGGACGTTGATCACCCGTTCCTCGGCACCCTCTTTGCGCAGGGCGTCGAAAGAACCGTCATTGAAAATCGGGCAGTCCTGCAAGATTTCGACTATGGCGGACCCGCGATGCTGGGCCGCCGCACGCAAAACCTCAGACAGGCCGTTGCGGTCGGAGTCCAGCGCCCGCCCGACGAAAGTCGCCTCGGCGCCCAGCGCCAGCGACACCGGGTTGAACGGTTGGTCAAGCGATCCCATCGGCGTCGACTTGGTGACCTTGCCGACCTCGGACGTCGGCGAGTATTGCCCCTTGGTCAGTCCGTAGATCCGGTTGTTGAAAAGCAGGATGGTGATGTTGACGTTGCGGCGCAATGCGTGGATCAGATGGTTGCCACCGATCGACAGCGCGTCCCCGTCGCCGGTGACGACCCAGACTGAGAGGTCCTCACGCGCCAGCGCCAGACCTGTCGCGATCGCCGGGGCACGGCCGTGGATCGAGTGCAGGCCATAGGTTTCCAGGTAGTACGGGAACCGGCTCGAGCATCCGATGCCGCTGACGAAGACGATGTTTTCGCGGCGCAACCCCAGCTCGGGCAGAAAGTTGCGGATCGTGTTGAGGATGACGTAATCGCCGCAGCCGGGGCACCAGCGGACTTCCTGGTCACTGGTGAAGTCCTTGGCCTTCTGTGGCTGGTCGGTGGTGGGCACACCATGGTTTTTGGTGAGCACATCCGGCAGCCCGAGATCCACGCCGATCAGGTCAGTCATTAGCTTCCCGCTCCCGCTCCTACCGTGGCCGCCGCCAATCTCGCGACCATCGTCTTGTCTTGCTCGATTTCGGCCAGTGTCCCGCCCAGCGCGGCGCGGATCACGCGCCCCACCTCGTCGGCCAGGAACGAGACGCCTTGCACCTTGCTAACCGACTGCACGTCGACCAGATACTTGCCGCGAAGCAGCAGCGCCAGCTGACCCAAGTTCATCTCCGGCGCCACAACCTGCGGATAACGCCGCAGCACCTCGCCCAGGTTGGCCGGGAATGGTCGGAGATACCGCAGATGGGCATGCGCGACCTTGATGCCGTGGCGCCGCGCACGCCGGCAAGCTTCGCCGATCGGACCGTAGGAACTGCCCCACCCGATCAGCAGTAGTTCGGCGTCTCCGGTCGGATCATCGACTTCCAGATCAGGAACAGAGATCCCGTCGATCTTGGCCTCGCGCAACCGCACCATCAGGTCATGGTTGGCCGGGTCGTAGGAGATGTCACCCGAACCGTTGGCGGCTTCTAACCCACCGATGCGGTGTTCGAGCCCCGGAGTACCCGGCACGGCGAATTGGCGAGCCAGGGTTTCAGGGTCGCGAGCATAGGGCTGGAACGGCTCGTCGGGGTCGGCGAAGACATGCTTGATCGATGGCAGTTCACTGACATCCGGGATTCGCCACGGCTCCGAGCCATTGGCAATTGCTCCGTCCGACAACAGGATTACCGGGGTGTGGTACGACACCGCGATGCGTACAGCCTCCAGAGCGGTCTCAAAGCAGTCCGACGGTGACCGCGGCGCCAGCACCGCGACCGGTGACTCCCCGTTGCGGCCGTAGAGCGCCTGCAGCAGGTCGGCCTGCTCGGTCTTGGTCGGAAGGCCGGTCGACGGGCCGCCTCGTTGCACGTCGATGACAAGCAACGGCAGCTCGGTCATCACGGCCAGCCCAAGCGCCTCGGACTTCAGCGACAGCCCGGGTCCCGATGTGCTGGTGACCCCGAGTGCGCCGCCGTAAGAGGCGCCCAGCGCAGCGCAGATCCCGCCGATCTCGTCTTCCGCCTGGAAGGTGATCACGTTGAAGTTCTTGTGCTTGGAAAGCTCATGCAGAATGTCCGACGCCGGCGTGATCGGATAGCTGCCGAGGACGACCTGAATGTCGGCCAGCTGACCGGCGGCTACGATGCCGTAAGCCAGTGCCGTGTTGCCGGAAATCTGTCGGTATTCCCCCGCGGGCAGCTTGGCCGGCGACACCTCGTAGGTGACAGCGAAGGCCTCGGTGGTTTCTCCGTAGTTCCACCCCGCCTTCAGTGCCAGCACGTTGGCCTCGGCGACGTCGGGCTTGCGCGCGAATTTCTCCCTGATGAATTGCTCGCTGGTTTCGATCGGCCGCCCGTACATCCATGACAGCAGGCCGAGGGCGAACATGTTCTTGGCGCGCTGGCCGTCTTTCTTCGACGCGCCGATGACCTCGACGGCGCCCAGCGTCAGCGTTGTCATGGGGACCGCCTCGACCTTGTAGTCGGACAGTTCCCCAGTGTCCAGCGGGTTGTCCTGATAGCCGACTTTGGCCAGGTTGCGCTTGCTGAATTCGTCGGAGTTGGCGATCACCAGCCCACCAATGGGCAGGTCGGCGATGTTGGCTTTCAGCGCCGCCGGGTTCATCGCGACCAGCACGTCCGGCCGGTCACCGGCGGTGAGGATGTCGTAGTCAGCGATTTGGATCTGGAACGACGAGACGCCGGGCAACGTGCCCTGCGGCGCGCGGATCTCGGCCGGATAGTTCGGTTGGGTCGCCAGATCATTACCGAAAAGCGCTGCCTCGGAAGTGAACCGATCGCCGGTGAGCTGCATGCCATCGCCGGAGTCTCCGGCGAACCGGATGACGATTTGTTCTAGTTTCTCCCGCTTTTGCGGTTCGGGCAGCGCGGCATCGGCTCGGTGTGAATCTGGGTGAGATTCTGACCTGGCTCCGTTGTCGTTCGGACCCACGTCCCCGCCTTCCATCGCTGTTTCACCGCACGGGCACGCTGCAGCTACCGGTGCGTATCGCCTTCAGTGATCCCCCGGCTGGGTTTTTATGTCACTTGCAGTACCGATTATTGCACTCTTCTTAGGGATTCAGTTACGCCGATACACACCGTCAGGTTACCGCCACTCGGTCAAAATGCGAGGTCAGACACACGCGATTGGCGAATCTTGCGACGAAGTGTGGTGTTCGTCACTTTTGCTGGCAGACGAAGTCTAAGAATCGAAACTACGCGCCGGTAACATTTGCTAGCGGCTTGTCTCACCCTCGCCTCCCCCCTTTGGGGGAGGCGCTTCCGACTGGATTTTCCGGAGCGGTCGCGGCATTAGGCCCGGTTTCGGGCATAGCAACCAAATACAGCGCTAAGCCCACACCGGCAAGCGCGCCCAGCGAGCTGAAAGCCACGTCGTAGCTGGCGACCACCACAATCCACCCGGCGAGGATGTTCGAAAGCGCCGCGCCGATCCCCCACGCTGTGGTCAGCGCACCCAGGCTGACGTTGAACCGCCCCGTCCCGTGCGTCAGATCCTGCACCACGGCCCAAGCCGTCGCGGACGTCAGCCAACAAGAAGTTCAGTAAATCCAGCGCGCGTGCGGTTCGCCGCAGAACTGTGTGAGCGGCGTCGGCACTCAACGGTTACCGAACGACCGAGAGTATTGCTAGGCGCTCTTGTCGCGGCGCTCGGTGCGGGCCGGCTTGCGCGGCACGATCGTCGGCAGGACGTTGTCCTGCACGGTCTCCTTGGTCACGACAACCTTGGCGACGTCGTCACGACTGGGGATGTCGTACATCACCGGGAGCAGGACTTCCTCCATGATCGCGCGCAAGCCGCGAGCTCCGGTGCCGCGGTGGATCGCCTGCTCGGCGATGGCTTCCAGCGCGTCCTGGGTGAACTCGAGCTCGACGTTGTCCATCTCGAACAGCCGGGTGTACTGCTTGACCAGAGCATTCTTGGGCTGGGACAAGATCTTGACGAGCGAGTCCTGGTCCAGGTTGGTCACCGACGCGACCACCGGCAGCCGGCCGATGAATTCTGGGATCAGCCCGTATTTGATCAGGTCTTCCGGCATGACTTCGGCGAAGTGGTCGGTGGTGTCGATTTCGGCCTTGGAACGCACCTCGGCACCAAACCCCAGACCACGCTTGCCGACCCGGTCGGAGACGATCTTCTCCAGCCCGGCGAACGCACCGGCAACGATGAACAACACGTTGGTGGTGTCGATCTGGATGAACTCCTGATGCGGGTGCTTGCGGCCGCCTTGCGGGGGGACCGACGCCTGGGTGCCCTCCAAAATTTTCAGCAGCGCCTGCTGAACGCCTTCCCCGGAGACGTCGCGGGTGATCGACGGGTTCTCACTCTTACGGGCAATCTTGTCGACTTCGTCGATGTAGATGATGCCGGTTTCGGCGCGCTTGACGTCGTAGTCGGCGGCCTGAATCAGTTTGAGCAGAATGTTTTCCACGTCCTCACCGACGTAACCGGCTTCGGTCAGCGCGGTGGCGTCGGCGATGGAGAACGGCACGTTGAGCATTTTGGCCAGCGTTTGGGCCAGGTAGGTCTTACCGCATCCGGTGGGTCCCAGCATCAGGATGTTGGACTTGGTCAGCTCGACGGGTTCGCCTGACCGGGAATCACGTCCCTTTTCACCAGCCTGAATCCGCTTGTAATGGTTGTAGACCGCGACGGCCAGCGTCCGCTTGGCGGTGTCTTGGCCGATGACGTAGCCCTCTAGGAAGTCGCGGATCTCGGCGGGCTTTGGCAGCTCGTCAAGCTTGACGTCGTCGGCGTCGGCGAGTTCCTCTTCGATGATCTCGTTGCATAGATCGATGCACTCATCGCAGATGTATACGCCGGGACCCGCAATTAGCTTTTTGACCTGTTTCTGGCTCTTTCCGCAGAACGAGCACTTTAGGAGGTCACCGCCGTCTCCGATGCGCGCCATGTGCTGGGGGCCTACTTCCTGTTCAACGTCTCGATCGTGCTATGCCGCGTGTATTTTCCCGACGCTACCCGCTTGCTCTACAGCGATGCGACCGTTAGAGCCGAATCGCGTCGGTGATATTCGTGGATGTCTGCTGCGAACATATCGCCTGAGGCGGTCCCCCGCTTGCCGGAACGCGCCACCGTGTCCCTGGCGTGTCGCGGCTGTTACGCGACTGAGAGGCGGACAAGCTCGGCGGCCCTAGATTAGGCCTGTGGGATTCGCCGTGCCCGAGGATAGCGCGTTGATCGCCGACGGGGGCCTGGCCACCGAACTTGAAGCACGTGGTCATGATCTATCCGACGCGTTGTGGTCGGCCCGGCTGCTCGTGGACGCCCCGCAGGAAATCGCCGCGGTACACGCGGCCTTCTACCGCGCCGGAGCGATGATCGCGACCACCGCCAGCTATCAGGCATCCTTCGACGCGTTCGCGGCCAGCGGAATCTGCCGTGACGACACCGCCCGGTTGCTTCGGCGCAGCGTCGAGCTCGCCAACGGCGCACGCGACGAAGCCGGGCGCTGGGGGCACCTCCCGCTGGCGGGGGACGGGTCGCCCACCAAACAGCGCTGGGTGGCCGCGTCGGTAGGCCCCTACGGCGCCGCCCTCGCGAATGGCTCGGAATACCGCGGCCGCTACGGGCTCAGCGTTAGGCAGCTGGAGGACTGGCACCGGCCCCGGCTGGAAGTGTTGGCAGACGCCGGCGCCGACGTGCTGGCCCTGGAAACCATCCCCGACGTCGACGAGGCCGAGGCGCTGGTGAATCTGGTCCGGTCGCTCGGTGTGCCGGCCTGGCTCAGCTACACCATCGACGGCGCACACACCCGCGCCGGTCAGCCGTTAAGCGACGCATTCGCCGTGGCGGCCGGAATCCCCGAGATCGTCGCGGTCGGGGTCAACTGCTGCGCACCCGACGATGTGCTGCCCGCGATCCGGTCGGCCCGAGAAATCGGCAAACCGGTGATCGTGTATCCCAACAGCGGCGAGCGCTGGGATGCCGCTCGGCGCAGTTGGGTTGGGCCATCGCGGTTCTCGCCGATGTTGGCCGTGCAGTGGATGGCAGCAGGTGCGCGGGTTATCGGGGGGTGCTGCCGCGTGCGGCCCACCGACATCGCGGATTTGGCGGCTGCCCTCAGCTAGCCGGTCGATCCGCGCGACCCGGGCAATTACGCCGTCTGCGCCGAAAGCTTCCGGTACTCCAGCACGGTGTCGATGATCCCGTAGTCCTTGGCCTCTTCGGCGGTCAGGATCTTGTCCCGGTCGGTGTCCTTGCGGATTACCGCGGCGTCCTTGTTGGTGTGGTGGGCCAAGGTGGTTTCCATCAGCGTGCGCATCCGCTCGATCTCGGCGGCCTGGATCTCCAGGTCCGAGAACTGGCCCTGGATCACCCCCGACAACGACGGCTGATGGATCAGGATCCGAGCATTGGGCAGCGCCAACCGCTTACCCGGTGTTCCGGCGGCCAACAGCACCGCCGCGGCCGAGGCGGCCTGGCCCAGACACACGGTCTGGATGTCGGCCCGCACATATTGCATCGTGTCGTAGATCGCCATCAGCGAGGTGAAACCGCCACCCGGTGAATTGATGTACATGGTGATGTCGCGGTCGGGATCCATCGACTCCAGCACCAGCAACTGGGCCATGATGTCGTTGGCCGACGCGTCGTCGACCTGGACTCCGAGGAAGATGATGCGCTCCTCGAACAGCTTGTTGTACGGGTTCGACTCCTTAACACCCCAACTGGAGTGCTCGACGAACGACGGCAGGATGTAGCGCGCTTGGGGCTGAAGTTCGGGGTTCATAGTGCTGGGGCTCCGTTGGTCTCGGCGCGGGTAATGATGTGGTCGACGAACCCGTATTCCAGGGCCTCCTGGGCGGTGAACCAGCGGTCGCGATCCGAATCCGCCACGATGCGCTCGATCGGCTGGCCGGTGAATTCGGCGTTGAGCCGAAACATCTCTTGCTTGATGACGGCGAACTGCTCGGCCTGAATGGCGATATCGGCGGCGCTACCGGTCACCCCGCCCAACGGCTGGTGCATCAGGATGCGGGCGTGCGGCAACGCGTAACGCTTGCCCTTGGTGCCGGCGGCCAGGAGGAACTGGCCCATCGACGCGGCCATCCCCATCCCATAAGTGGCGATGTCGCACGGCGCCAGCACCATCGTGTCGTAGATCGCCATGCCGGCGCTGATCGATCCGCCCGGCGAATTGATGTATATCGAGATGTCCTTGTTGGGATCTTCGGCCGCGAGCAGCAAAATCTGCGCGCAGAGCCGGTTGGCGATGTCGTCGTCTATCTGCGACCCCAGGAAGATGATTCGCTCGGAGAGCAAACGCTCATAGACCGAGTCGACGAGGCTCAGACCCTGCGCGCTCGCGCGCATTTCAGTCCCACGGCTCACAGTCGGTTACCTGCTTTCTTTCGGTTCCGTATTCACCGACACTAACCAACCCTGGCCGCCGGACACTCCCCGAAGCCCCCGCGTTCGCTCACAGCGTCACTTTGTGTCGCCCAATAGCTCCTCGGACGAAGCCGAGGCTTCCAGGTCGTCGGCGTCAATCTCATCTTCCCCGTCTTCCGACTCGGGGCGCTTGCCGAAGAACTCGGTGGTGTCGACGACGTTTCCGTCACTGTCGGTGACCGTCGCCGCCTCGACCGCCGCGGCGATGGTCAGCCCGCGGCGCACGTCGGCGAGCATCGCCGGCAGCTGGTTGTTTTGCTGCATGTAGCTGAACAACTGCTGGGGCTCGATGCCATACTGCCGCGACGTCATCACTAACCGTTCGGTGATGTCTTGCTGGGCGACCTGGACGTCGAGGTCATCGCCCAGTGCGTCCAGCAGCAGTTGCGTCTTGATGGCCTTCTCGGCGTTCGTTCGGGTTTCGGCGTCGAACTCTTCCCGCGACTTGCCCTGCTTTTCGAGCGCTTCGTCGAACTTGGCCTGGTCGTGATTCAGGCTGTGCAGCGCGTTGTGCACGGCGTTGTCCACCTGGGCCTGGACGATCGCTTCCGGCAACGGCATTTCGACCTGGTCGAGCAGGGCATCCAGCGTGGCGGTGCGGATCTCCTCCGCCTGCTGGACGCGCTTGACCTGGCGCACCTGATCGGACAGGTTGGCGCGCAACTCATCGATGGTGTCGAATTCGCTTGCCAGTTGGGCAAATTCGTCGTCGGGCTCGGGCAGTTCGCGTTCCTTGACGGTGCCGACCGTCACCGTGACCTCGGCGTCTTTCCCGGCGTGCGGGCCGGCTGCCATCGTGGTGGTGAAGGTCCGGCTTTCCCCGGCCGACAGACCGACGATCGCGTCGTCGAGACCGTCCACGAGTTGGCCGGAGCCGACCTCGTGTGACAGTCCCTTGGTCGCCGCCTCGGGCAGGTCTTCGCCGTCGATGGTGGCCGACAGGTCGATCGAGACGAAGTCGCCGGTCGCGGCGGGCCGCTCGACTCCGGTAAGGGTGCCGAACCGGGCACGCAAGGACTGCAGTTCGGAGTCGACGTCCTCGTCGCTGACCTGGATCGGATCGACGGTGATTTTCAGTGCGCTCAGGTCCGGCAGCGTGATCTCGGGCCGGACGTCGACTTCGGCGGTGAAGACGAGATCTTCGCCGTACTCCTTTTTGGTGACCTCGATGTCGGGCTGGCCTAGCGGCCGCACATCGGATTCGGTGACGGCTTGGCCGTAGCGGCTGGGCAGCGCCTCGTTGACGACCTGATCGAGCATCGTCTCGCGGCCGAAGCGCGCCTCGAGAAGCTTGGCCGGTGCCTTGCCAGGACGAAAACCCGGCAGCCGCACCTGCTTGGCCATTTCTTTGTAGGCCCGATCGAAGTCGGGCTGCAGCTCCGTGAAAGGCACCTCAACGTTGATGCGAACCCGGGTGGGGCTCAGGTGCTCAATAGTGCTCTTCACGGGTTTGCTCCTCGGTCGTATTCGCGGTGTTCAACTGTCGATGCCCGTTGGCTGGGGCGTGCCGGTCGGGGTGACAGGATTTGAACCTGCGGCCTTCCGCTCCCAAAGCGGATGCGCTACCAAGCTGCGCTACACCCCGCGGTGACCTCGACGATCCTACGGCCAAGCCCCGCGCCGCCCGTAGCGGCCTCGCAACGAAGTAACGGGACTGCATCATTTGGATTTGATGTCTGCCGCGACGTACAGTCGCGCTCGACTAAATGCACGCGGGCGTAGCTCAATGGTAGAGCCCTAGTCTTCCAAACTAGCTACGCGGGTTCGATTCCCGTCGCCCGCTCAAGCCGCGCACTTGGCACGACGGCGGACTACGCTATGAGGGCTGAGCAGGCCGCCGAACCCCCGGAGGCCGACACGTGCAGCCGGCGGCCGATTGGGCCAAGTCCGGAGGCTGAGGAGGCCGACAAATTCAGCACACAGGCGCCATAGCCGCCGTCGATATCCAAGGCTCATGCGCACCCCGCTTCGAGCGGGTACGCGCCGCGTTCGAGCAGAACTTTGTGCTGCGCGGCGAGGTCGGTGCAGCAGTCGCGGCCTGGGTGGGCGGCGAGCTGGTCGTTAACCTGTGGGCCGGTACAGCCGACGCCGCCGGTACCCGGCCGTGGCGGGTGGACACGCTGGCCACCGTGCTATCCGGTACAAAAGGCCTGACCAGCACCTGTGTCCATCAACTGGTCGAGCGCGGTGAATTGGATCTGGATTCGCCGGTAGCCCACTATTGGCCCGAGTTCGGGCAGGCCGGCAAGGAGGCCATCACCATCGCCATGGTGATGAACCACCGGTCGGGCGTGATCGGGCCTCGCAAACGACTGCCCTGGCAGCAGGTCACGGACTGGGATTTGGTCTGTGAACGGCTGGCCGCCGCCGAGCCATGGTGGGAGCCGGGCACCGCGCAGGGCTATCACATGACCACGTTCGGCTTCATTCTCGGCGAGGTGTTCCGCCGCGTCACCGGTCACACGGTCGGTCACTACCTGCGCACCGAGATCGCCGAGCCACTGGGCGCCGAGTTGCACATCGGCTTGTCGCGCGATGAACAACGCCGCTGCGCCGATCTGCTGGAGAAGCCGACCATTCGCCAAATGCTCGCCGACGTCAACGCGCCTGGTTATCCCACCACGCTGGCCGAACACCCCAAGGCCGGCCTGGCCGTGTCGATGGGATTCGCAGCGGACGACGAAGTCGGCTCCAACGATCTTGAGTTGTGGCGCGAGGTCGAGTTTCCGGGCACTAACGCGCAGGTCTCAGCGCTGGGACTGGCGACCTTCTATAACGCGTTAGCGCAGGAGCAACTGCTCAGCCGTCGGCACATGGATCTGATCCGTGTGTCGCAGGGCGGCTTTGACACCGATCTGGTCCTCGGTCGGCGCGTCGCCGACCACGGGTGGGGGCTGGGCTACATGCTCAACCAGCGCTGCGTCAACGGCCCCAACCCACGCATCTTCGGCCACGGCGGCTTGGGCGGCTCGTTCGGCTTCGTCGACCTCGAACACCGGATCGGCTATGCGTATGTGATGAACCGCTTCGACGAGACCAAGGCAAACGCCGACCCGCGCAGCGTGGCGCTCAGTGATGAGATCTATGCGGCACTCGGGGTCAAGAAGGACTGACTGCATTAGGTCTGACAGGTCGGACACCAGAAGACGTTTCGGCCTTCCAACTCGGCGGTGCGGATCGTGGTCCCGCACACCCGGCACGGCTCCCCGGCACGCCGGTAGACATAAGTGCGCGGCCGGCCGGGGCCGTAAGACGGCGCACCGTGGTCATGTTCGGGCCGGATGGCGATGATCTTGCCGCGGCGCAAACCGATCTTCATCAGGGCAACCAGATCGGTCCATGCGGAATTGAACTCGGCCTCACCGATCGCCCGGCCGGCACGATACGGGTCGATGCCATGGCGGAATAGCAGCTCATTACGGTACACGTTGCCGACGCCCGCGATCACCGTCTGGTCCATCAGCAGCGCTCCGATTGGCCTGCGCGACTTGGTGATTCGTGTCCACGGCCACGTCGGGTCGGCGTCGCGACGAAGCGGATCAGGTCCGAGCCGGGACACCACATCGGCAACCTGCGCCTCGTCGATCAGTTCGCACACCGTCGGGCCGCGCAAATCGGTGCCGTATTCGGCACCGACCATTCGCATCCGCACCTGCCCGACCGGAGGTGGCATCGCACTATCAAGCGGCCGTGGCCATTCGGTGAACGTCCCATACAGGCCGAGGTGCACATGCACGATCGAGCCGCCGGCATAGTGATGGAATAGATGCTTGCCCCACGCGCTGGCACGTTGTAACACCTGGCCGTCGACAGCGGTTGCCGCCGCTTCGAACCGACCCTGCGGGCTCGAGACCGCCACTGGCGCACCGGCATAACGGCGCTGGTGCAGCCGGGCCAGTCGATGCAGGGTATGCCCTTCGGGCACGCCGTCTTAACCCACCGCGCCGGGTACTGGCGGGGCCTGGTGAGTGCGTTCGTATTCGGCGAGTATGTCGATGCGCCGTTGGTGGCGCTGGGCTTTCGACCATGGCGTGGTCAGGAAAGCGTCGACGAAGGACAGCGCCTCCTCAACGGTGTGCATGCGGCCGCCGATCCCGATCAGCTGGGCGTTGTTGTGCTCCCGGGCCAACGTCGCCGTCTCGACGCTCCACGCCAGCGCACAACGTGCCCCCGGCACCTTGTTTGCCGCGATCTGCTCACCGTTGCCAGACCCGCCCAGCACGATCCCGAGGCTTTCCGGGTCGGCCACCGTGCGTGTAGCCGCGTCGATGCAAAACGCCGGGTAATCGTCCTCGGCGTCGTAGCTGAAGGCCCCGCAGTCGATTGGCTCGTGCCCGGTCTTCTTGAGGTGGTCGATCATCTGCTGCTTGAGCTCGAATCCGGCATGGTCAGAGCCGAGGTAGACGCGCATGCCCGCAATCCTTACCTGCCGGTGCTCACCGGCGCAATGCGGGGCCGCGGCGATCGCAAGCGCGGCGAGCCGGGCGCAGCGGGTCGCCGCCCGACTGGTCTAGTCGAATTCGGGCTTCTCGGTACGGGTCCGCTTGAGCTCCCAGAAGTGCGGGTAGGCCGCGAAGGTCACCGAGGCGTCCCACAGCTTGCCGGCCTCCTCGCCGCGCGGAATCTTCGACAACACCGGGCCGAAGAACGCCACCCCGTTGACGTGGATGGTCGGCGTGCCGACGTCTTCGCCGACGGCGTCCATCCCGGCGTGGTGGCTCTTGCGCAGCGCGTCGTCATAGGCATCGGTGTTCGCAGCATCGGCCAGCTCGGCCGGCAAGCCCACCTCGGCCAGCGACTGCTTGATCACGTCGTCGAGGTCTTTGTTGTCCTCGTTGTGAATGCGGGTGCCCATCGCGGTGTACAGCGGTGCGAGCACCTCGGCGCCGTGGGCCTGCTCGGCAGCGATCGCCACGCGCACCGGCCCGAAGGCCTTCGCCAGCCGTTCGCGGTATTCGTCAGGCAGGCCCTCGCGGTTCTCGTTGAGCACCGCCAGGCTCATGACCCGGAAGTTGACCTCGATGTCACGGACCTTCTCCACCTCCAAGATCCAGCGCGAGCTGATCCACGCCCACGGGCACA
>NZ_JBAUZA010000495.1:0-6291 GCF_049585075.1 Mycobacterium sp. | reverse complement strand
CCCCAGGCGCGCTGACCGTGTTGTGGCATTCCATTATGTGGCAGTACCTTTCGGCCGACGACCAGGCCGCTGTTTTGGCCGGAATCGACGTGCTTGGAGCCCGAGCCAGAGCCGACTCACCGTTCGTGCACCTGATGCTGGAGCCACACCGGCGAACGCCCGACTCTCCGGTTGAATTCGCGGTTCGCGCCCGATGCTGGCCGGGTGGCGACGACACGCTACTGGGCACGTGTTCGCCGCACGGACCGCCGGTGAATTGGGACTAGCGCGATCATGGCACGTGCCCGTGTGCGCCGGCCAAGAACGGCGCGGCGATCGCGAGGAAGCCGTCAGGGTCTGAGGAAAACACCACGTGGCCGGTCGGCAGCACCTCCAGCCGCGATCCCGGGACTGCCGCGGCGGTGGCACGGCCGACAAGCATTGGGGCGGCGGTGTCTTTTGATCCCCAGACAACCAGGCACGGCGCGGTGATGCGATCAGCGTGCGGACTCAGGTCATAGTCGGACGAAGCGAAACTGCGCCACAGCGCCGCGGCGAGCACGACACCTTCACGGGTTTTCGCACGGGCCAGCGCGCGCTGCTGGATCCCGTGGTCGCTGTTGCTGGTCGCCTTCATGTAGCTGGGGATGAACCGCGGCAGGACTCGTTTCATCACCGCCTGCGTCCCCATTACTCGGCAGTAGAGCTTGGTGGCCAGGTTCGCGACGAAACCGCCCGTGTTGACCAATACCAGCCGCGAAACCCGTTGGGGTTCAGTGATCGCCAATCGTCCCGCTGCAAAGCCACCGACCGAGTTGCCGATGAATGCGGCGGGTGGCAGGTCGAGAGCGGCGACCAGGTCGGCAAGGACGTCGGCGAAGGAAGCCGCGGTCGGCTGATAGTTCGGCACCGGGGCCGGCGAGTCACCGTGGCCCGGCCAGTCCACTGCGATCACCCGGTGGTCGCGACGAAGGCTCGGCGTGATCGCGTCGAAGTCGTGGCGGTCATGCAGCGTCGCATGGAGTAACACCACCACCGGCCCTTCCCCGGTATCGCTGTAGGCAACCTCTCCCACCCGCGTTTGCACCACGTTCACCATTGCCGCTCCTTTCATTGACCGACTGGTCGGTCAACGGTATCATTGCCAGCGCCGCGACTTCAAGGAGTGACCGATGACTGTTCCTGCGCCTGACGCCCCGTTCTCCGACAAGATGGCGTACTACAAAACCCAACACACCAGTCGCGGAACGCGATTCACGCATATGGTCGGCACGCCCGTGATCGCTGCCGCGACTCCGCTGCTGGTGGCCAAACCCCGAGTGGGACTGCCGATGTTCGTCGGCGGCTGGCTCTTGCAAATCGCCGGGCACCGCTTTTTCGAGCACAACCTGCCCTCGACACACCGGGGCTGGATCACCTATCAGCTCACCGGGGTGATCCACGTGTGCGAGCAGTACGGCGAGCTGCTCGCGCGACGCAGCCAGCGTAAAGCCGCACGCAAGTACGGCGGTTAGAGTGCTGGCATGACGGGTGTGCGCCAGGAGGGAATGGCCAAAACTCGCGAATCGCTGATCGATGCGGGCCTGCGTCTGGCCGAACGAATCGGGCTGGCCGGTTTGAGCGTCAATCTCATCGTCGGTGAAGCCGGGGTGGCCAAGGGCACGTTTTTTCACCACTTCGGCGACAGAGCCTCGTATCTGGTTGCGCTGCATCGTGAATTCCATGAACGGCTGGCCGCCCAGCTGCAACCCGCGATCGCCGGAATGCCGGCCGGGCGCCGTCGGCTGATGGTCGGTGCAAACACCTACCTTGACGGTTGTTTACGCGACCGCGGCGTGCGCGCCCTGCTGCTGGAAGCGCGCGCCGAACCGGCGGTTACCGACGAAATCAAACACCGCAACAAGATCGGCGCCCAGCTGTTCCAACCCGACTTCGCCGCACTGAAACGCCCGCACCCGTACGAAAGCGCGCAGTTGTGGGTCGGCATGCTCGCCGAAGCCGCGCTGATCGAACACCAAGCCGCCAAAGCGCTCACCGGCATCCGTGAAGCCCTCGAGCGGTTCTTGAATTGACGTGGTCGGCTAGCCCAGCACTTCGGAAATCGGTGCGGCAGCGGCGATCTTGGCTCGTGTTTTCATGACCTTGCCGGGCATACCGCCGCCGACAACGCCAGCCACCACGCCGTCACGTTCGTAGTACGCGAGGAATTTGCGGCCGTCGTCCTCAACGACATGCACGATGTCGGTGGCGATTGGCTCGCCCAAACATTGGATCTTGACGTCGTACTGATCGCTCCAGAAGTACGGGACGACGACGCCTGCTGGCGGGTCCTGCCCGAGCATCGCAGGCACCACGACCCTTGCCTGCTCGGCGACATTGCTCCAATGCTCCACTCGCACTTGATGTCCCGCCTGGTCGCGCCAGGACGCTACGTCACCGAGCGCCCACACGTTCGGCGCGCTGGTTCGTCCGGCCGCGTCACAGATCACGCCGTTGTCGACGTCGATACCACTGCCGTCGAGCCAGTCGGTCGCCGGCCGCGAGCCGATGCCAACCACCACCAAGTCGGCTGTCAGCTCGGCGCCGTCGGTCAGCCGCACGCTCTCGACATGCTGGTGTCCGCGGACCTCGGCCACCCCGACATCGGTACGCACATCGACACCTTCTGCGCGGTGCAGCCGCGCCACCAGCTGGCCGATCTGGCCGCCAAGCACCGCAGCCAGCGGCGCGGGCTGCGGCTCCACCAGCACCACATCGACTCCCAAGCCGCGCAGGCTTGCCGCCACCTCACAGCCGATGAAACCCGCGCCGACCACAACCGCGTGCTGTGCGGACGACGCGTGCTTGCGCAATGCCAGACTTTCGTCGAACGAACGCAACACTCGGATGCCGTCCAGGTCGGGGAACGCCGGAATGCGCCGCGGTACCAAGCCGGTCGCAATCACGAGTTCGTCGTAGCGAAGCGTCGTTCCGTCGTCGAGTGTCACCGTCTGCGCAGCGGTGTCCAGGCTGGTGGCTGCCGATCCAAGCCGCAAGGTGATGTTGTGCTCGTCGTAGAACTCACGCGGTTTGAGCGTCACGTCGTCGACTTCGCTGCGCAGCACCTCCTTCGACAGCGGAGGGCGGTCGTAGGGCAAATGGGCTTCGTCGCTGACGATGGACAGCGCGCCGGTGTAACCCGCCCGGCGCAGTTGCTCAGCAGTCCGGGTCGCGGCGAGCCCTCCGCCGACGATCAGTATTCCGTTGCCCGGGCTAGTGCTCATATTCTCCAGTTCTTACACGATTGCGACGACCGGGGGCTGATCACCCCTCGGCCCGGGATCGGTCAATGAGGTTGGACAGCACGACGATGCTTTCGGTGCGCTCGATATCGGCGCTCGTGCGGATGCGCTCCAAAGCGTCTTCCAGGTGGCGCATGTCGCGCGCCAGCACACGCAGCATGGCGTCGGCGGTGCCGGTCGCCGTCGCGGCGCTGACCACCTCGGGAATGTCCATCCAAGCCCGGCGCAGCTCGTCGGGCGAAATCCTGCCGTGGCAGTAAACCTGAACGTACGCTTCGGTGTTCCAACCGACGGCGCTGCGATCGATGACCGTGGTGAACCCCCGGATCACACCGCTGTCAAGCATCCGGTCGACGCGGCGTTTGACCGCCGAGGCCGACAGGTTCACGCGCTCGCCGATCTCGGCGAACGTTGCCCGGGCGTGTTCGGCGAGCTCCGCGAGAATCTGCTCGTCAATGCCATCCAACCGGTCCATCGAGGCCTCCTGCACAACAGACTGCCGCAATATGCGATTTCGCGCAACGAAACACGCCTATACAAGCAACAGCCGGTGTTTGATTGCGCGCAGGGCGTCCCATACCGTCGATTTATGACGATCTTCGCCGACGCTGTGGCGCCCGCCTCGGCGCATGTGACCGCCAAAGCGACCGAACGCACGGCGCGCGTTCGGCATTACGTCATGACGCCTCCGCAGTTTTTCGCCGTCGACTATGCGATCAACCCGTGGATGGACGTCGACACTCCTGTCGACGTCAGTGTGGCGCTCGGGCAGTGGAAGCACCTTCGCGACACGTACCTGCGGCTGGGACACAAAGTCGACCTCGTCGCACCCGTTACCGGTTTGCCCGACATGGTCTATGCCGCCAACGGCGGGCTGATACTGGGCGGCACGGCGGCGGTGGCCCGGTTCAAATACCCACAGCGCCAACACGAGTCCACCGCTTACGCGGACTGGATGCGGTCACATGGGTACACGCCAGTGCAGACTCAGCACGTCAACGAGGGCCAGGGCGACCTGCTGCCGGTAGGCGCAATGATCTTGGCGGGAGCCGGTTTTCGTACCGACCCCCGGGCACACACCGAGATCGCCGCGATCTTTGACCGGCCGGTCGTCACCTTGGAGCTGGTCGATCCGCGCTTCTACCACCTCGACACCGCGTTGGCCGTGCTCGATGAAGCGGCGATCGCTTACTATCCGTCAGCCTTTACCGAAAGTTCACGCGCACAGTTGGAAACGCTGTTTCCCGACGCTCTGGTGGTGGACAGTGCCGACGCCTACGTGTTCGGCCTAAACGCGGTATCGGATGGCCGGCATGTGGTGCACCCGGCGGCCGCCGTCGGATTCGCCGAACAACTCCGGCAAGCCGGTTTCGAGCCGATCGGTGTCGAGATGTCCGAGCTGCTCAAGGGCGGCGGATCGGTCAAATGCTGCACACTGGAGGTGTATTCGTGACTCTGCTGGACACCGTGACCACCAGCCCCGGCGTACTGACCGCGTCGGCGATCGCCCTCGACGAGCGCCACGCGGCGCACAACTACTCCCCGCTTCCGGTGGTGGCCGCCAGCGCTGAGGGAGCATGGATCACCGATGTCGAGGGGCGGCGCTACCTGGATTGCCTAGCTGCATATTCCGCAGTGAACTTCGGGCACCGCAACCCCGAAATCACCGCGACCGCGCACGCGCAACTCGACCGCGTCACGCTGGTCAGCCGGGCATTTCACGCCGAGACGCTCGGCCAGTTTTGTGCCGCCTTGGCGGCCCTGTGCGGCAAAGACATGGTGTTGCCGATGAACAGCGGGGCTGAGGCGGTCGAAAGCGCTCTGAAGGTGGCACGCAAGTGGGGCACCGACGTCAAGGGTGTTCCGGCCGGACACGCGAACATCATTGTGGCCGACAACAACTTTCATGGCCGGACCATCAGCATAGTCAGCTTCTCATCCGACCAGACCGCGCGCAGCGGCTTCGGACCGTTCACACCCGGCTTCCGCTCGGTGACATTCGGTGATGCCGACGCGCTGGCCGCTGCCATCGATGAGAACACCGTTGCGGTGCTGCTGGAACCGATTCAAGGTGAAGCCGGCGTCATCGTACCGCCGGATGACTATCTTCCTGCGGTGCGCGAACTGTGTTGTGCGCGCGGTGTTTTGATGATCGTCGATGAGATCCAATCCGGCCTGGCCCGCACCGGCCGCACCTTCGCCTGCGACCACTGGGGCGTGGTGTCTGACATCTACCTGCTCGGCAAAGCGTTGGGCGGCGGGGTGGTGCCATTGTCCGCAGTGGTGGCAGATCACGATGTGCTGGGCGTGCTGCATCCCGGTGAACACGGCTCGACGTTCGGCGGCAACCCATTCGCAGCGGCGATCGGCAGCACCGTGGTGTCGATGCTGGCTCGCGGTGAATTCCAGGACCGCGCCGCACACCTGGGTGCGCATCTGCACCGGCGACTACGAACACTAATCGGTGATGGCGTACTTGCGGTTCGCGGCCGAGGATTGTGGGCCGGCGTCGACATCGATCCGGCACTCGGCACCGCCAAGCAGCTCAGCCTGCGCCTGGCCCAGCGCGGTGTCCTGGTCAAAGACACACACGGCTCAACGTTGCGCTTCGCTCCCCCGCTGGTGATAACCGATGCAGAAATCGACTGGGCTGTCGACCGATTCGCCGACACGCTAGCCGAAATGGCCAGTGTTACTTCGGTTTCGAATCGCCGCCGGCAAACCGTCCGGTCATCTGGAAGATAACCCGATGCGCCAATAGGACGGCGTGGTCGGCGAAACGCTCATAGTAGCGACCCAGCAGCGTCACGTCGACGGCGGCGGCTACGCCGTGCTTCCATTCGCGATCCATCAGCACATTGAACAGGTGGCGGTGCAGGTCATCCATCGCGTCGTCTTCTCTGCGGATGCGCGCGGCCTTCCTGGGATCGCGTGTCAACAGCACCTCTTGTGAGCCGTTACCCAATTTTATTGCGATCCGGCCCATTTCAGCGAAATAGCCCTTGACCTCTTCCGGTAGTGCGTGCTGGGG
>NZ_JBAUZA010000494.1:0-3272 GCF_049585075.1 Mycobacterium sp. | reverse complement strand
TCATCCCGAGGTCTACATCGTGGCGCTGCCGTTCTTCGGGATCGTGACCGAGATCTTCCCGGTGTTTTCCCGTAAACCGATCTTCGGCTACACCACGTTGGTCTACGCGACGCTGTCGATCGCCGCGTTGTCGGTTGCGGTGTGGGCACACCACATGTTCGCCACCGGCGCGGTGTTGCTGCCGTTCTTCTCGTTCATGACCTATCTGATCGCGGTGCCGACCGGCATCAAGTTCTTCAACTGGATCGGCACGATGTGGCGGGGCCAGTTGACGTTCGAGACGCCGATGCTGTTCTCGGTCGGCTTCCTGCTGACGTTCCTGTTGGGTGGTCTGACGGGTGTGCTGCTGGCCAGCCCGCCGCTCGACTTCCACGTCACCGACAGCTATTTCGTGGTCGCGCACTTCCACTACGTGTTGTTCGGCACCATCGTGTTCGCCACCTTCGCCGGCACCTATTTCTGGTTCCCGAAGATGACCGGTCGGTTGCTCGACGAGCGGCTGGGCAAGCTGCATTTCTGGTTGACATTCATCGGTTTTCACACCACGTTCCTGATTCAGCACTGGCTGGGCGACCTCGGGATGCCTCGTCGCTACGCCGATTACCTGCCCACCGACGGATTCCAGATGTACAACGTCGTCTCCACAATCGGAGCGTTCATCCTTGGCGCGTCGATGATTCCGTTCGTCTGGAACGTCTTCAAGAGCTGGCGCTACGGCGAAGTGGTCACGGTCGACGACCCGTGGGGCTACGGCAACTCGCTGGAGTGGGCCACCAGCTGCCCACCGCCCCGGCACAACTTCACCGAGCTGCCCCGCATCCGGTCCGAGCGTCCGGCCTTTGAGCTGCACTACCCGCACATGGTTGAGCGGCTGCGCGCCGAGGCGCACGTGGGGCGCCACGCCACAGCCGGCGAGTCGCCGAACGGGTTCGGTCCCAGGACTGAGCCGGATCGCGCGACCGCTGAACAGTAGCGGCGGCTGCCGCTAGTGAACTCACCGCCTAAGGTGTCGGTGCTGATCACCGTCACTGGCGTGGATCAGCCCGGTGTGACGTCGGCGCTCTTTGAAGTTCTTTCGGGCCACAACGTCGAGCTGCTCAACGTCGAGCAAGTGGTGATCCGCGGCCGGCTGACGTTGGGCGTGCTGGTGTCTGCTCCGCTGGAAGTCGCCGAGGGCAAGGCGCTGCGAGCCGAAGTCGAGGCGGCCATCCACGAGGTCGGCCTGGACGTCAGCATCGAGCGCAGCGACGATCTGCCGGTCATCCGGGAACCGTCGACCCACACCATCATGGTGCTGGGCCGGCCGATCACCGCCGAGGCGTTCGGCGCGGTGGCCCGGGAGGTCGCGTCCTTGGGCGTCAACATCGACGTCATCCGCGGTGTATCCGACTACCCCGTGACCGGTCTGGAGTTGCGGGTCTCGGTGCCGCCCGGCGTGGGCAGCCAGCTACAGGCCGCGCTGACGCCGGTGGCCGCCGATGTGGGCGTCGACGTAGCGCTGGAAGACACCAGCCTGTCCCGGCGGGCCAAACGGCTGATCGTCTTCGACGTCGACTCGACTCTGATCCAGGGCGAGGTCATCGAGATGTTGGCCGCCCGGGTCGGCGCCCAGGATGCCGTCGCCGCGATTACCGAGGCCGCGATGCGCGGCGAGCTGGACTTCACCGAGTCGCTGCACCAGCGGGTCGCGACTCTGGCCGGCCTGCCCGCGGCCGTGCTCGACGACGTCGGCGACGCGCTGGAGCTGACCCCCGGCGCCCGGACCACGATACGAACATTGCGGCGGCTGGGTTATCACGTGGGAGTGGTTTCCGGCGGCTTTCGGCAGGTCATCCAACCGCTGGCGGAGGAGTTGATGCTGGACTTCGTCGCCGCCAACCGGTTGGAGATCGTCGACGACAAGATCACCGGCCGGGTGATCGGCCCGGTCATCGACCGTGCCGGTAAAGCCAAGGCGCTCAGGGACTTCGCGGCTCAGGCCGGCGTGCCGATGGAACAGACGGTCGCGGTCGGTGATGGCGCCAACGACATCGACATGCTGGCCGCCGCCGGCCTGGGCATCGCATTCAACGCCAAGCCGGCGCTGCGGGAGGTCGCCGACGCGTCGCTGAGCCACCCCTACCTCGACACTGTGCTGTTTTTACTCGGCGTCACCCGCGGCGAGATCGAGGCCGCCGACGCGGTCGACGGCATGGTGCGACGCGTCGAAATCCCACCGGAATAGGTCTGCTCGCGAGGGACTGACCCGACAGCCGTCGCGGCGTCGCAGTACGGCACGATGGTCGGGTGGGCGAAACCGGAAGCGACGCAGCCGACCCCGATCTGCTGATCGACTTCACAGACGTTTCGCTACGCCGGGATGGCCACATGTTGGTTGGGCCGGTGAGCTGGTCGGTCGAACTCGACGAACGCTGGGTGATCATCGGGGCCAACGGTGCCGGCAAGACGTCGTTGTTGCGCATCGCCGCCGCCGCCGAGCACCCTTCGTCCGGCGTTGCCTACGTGCTCGGTGAGCGCCTCGGCCGGGTCGACATGTCCGAGCTGCGCGCCCGGGTGGGCTTGAGTTCCTCAGCACTGGCGCAACGGATTCCCGGCCACGAGTTGGTCCGCGACCTGGTTGTGTCGGCCGGCTACGCGGTGCTTGGCCGGTGGCGCGAACGCTACGACGACGTCGACTACAACCGGGCGATTGACATGCTGGAAAGCCTGGGCGCCGAGCATCTGGCCGACCGGACCTACGAAACGCTGTCGGAGGGGGAGCGCAAGCGCGTGCTGATCGCGCGGGCGTTGATGACCGACCCCGAGTTGCTGCTGCTCGACGAACCCGCGGCCGGTTTGGACCTGGGTGGCCGCGAGGAGCTGGTGGCGCGGCTGACCGACTTGGCTGCCGACCCGGATGCTCCGGCACTGGTCCTGGTCAGTCACCACATCGAGGAGATTCCGCCTGGGTTCAGCCACTGCATGCTGATGTCGGAGGGACAGGTCGTCGCAGCGGGTTTGCTGACCGACGTGCTGACCGGCGAGAATCTATCGGCGGCGTTCGGCCAGGCGATCACGGTCGACTCGATCGACGGGCGTTACTTCGCCCGGCGCACTCGCACCCGCGCGGCCCACCGGAGGCGATTGTGAATTCACCGCAGGACCAGCCTCCGCTGACGCCGCGGCCCGCGGCGACTGTGATGCTGGTCCGCGAGGGCTCAGACGGCGTTTCGGTGTTCTTGATGCGCCGGCACTCGGCGATGGAGTTCGCTGCCGGGGTGATGGTGTTTCCC
>NZ_JBAUZA010000493.1:0-13224 GCF_049585075.1 Mycobacterium sp. | reverse complement strand
GACGTGCACTTCCACACGCCCAGCGAGGTCAAAGCCGCGGTTACCGGCAATGGCGCCGCCGGTAAGGCACAGGTCACCGCGATGGTCACCAAAATCCTTGGGCTGCAAGCCAAACCGACTCCAGCTGACGCGGCGGATGCCTTGGCGCTGGCGATCTGTCACTGTTGGCGTGCCCCGATGATCGCCCGGCTGGCTGAAGCGGAAGCTAAGGCCGCCGAGCAGCGCAAGAAATTCGCCGCGAAAGTCGCGAAAGTGAGGGCCGCAACATGATCGCTTCGGTGCGCGGAGAAGTGCTCGACATCGCGTTGGACCACGTCGTCCTCGAGGCGGCCGGCGTGGGCTACAAGGTAATGGCCACCCCGTCGACGCTGGCGACGCTGCACCGGGGCAGCGAGGCCCGGCTGATCATCGCAATGATCGTCCGCGAAGATTCGATGACGCTCTACGGCTTTCCCGACGGCGACGCCCGCGACCTGTTCCTGACTTTGCTGGGCGTCTCCGGCATCGGGCCTAAAATCGCGCTAGCAACGCTGGCCGTCTACGACGCGCAGGCGCTGCGCCAGGCTCTCGCCGATGGTGACATCACGGCGCTGACCCGGGTGCCGGGCATCGGCAAGCGCGGTGCCGAGCGCCTGGTGCTCGAACTGCGTGACAAGATGGGCGCCTTACCGGCAGCGACGGCCGTCAACGGCCACTCCGTGAGGAGTCCGGTCGTGGAAGCCCTTGTCGGACTTGGCTTTGCGGCCAAGCAGGCCGAGGAGGCCACCGACAAAGTCTTGGCCGGCGATGATGGGGCCAGCACCTCGACGGCCCTGCGCTCGGCACTCTCGCTGCTGGGGAAGACGAAGTGAGCCGGTTCGACGAAGACGACGACGTCGAGGACCGCGAGGTCTCGGCCGCCCTGACGGTCGGTGAAGGCGACATCGACGCCAGCCTGCGGCCGCGCTCGCTGCGGGAATTCATCGGCCAACCGCGGGTGCGCGAGCAGCTGCAGCTGGTCATCGAAGGTGCCAAAAACCGCGGCGGCACACCAGATCACATATTGTTGTCGGGCCCGCCGGGGCTGGGCAAGACGTCGCTGGCGATGATCATCGCCGCCGAGCTGGGCTCGGCGCTGCGGGTGACCTCCGGGCCGGCGCTCGAACGCGCCGGGGACCTGGCGGCGATGCTGTCCAACCTCGTCGAGCATGACGTGCTGTTCATCGACGAGATTCACCGCATCGCCCGGCCTGCCGAGGAGATGCTCTACCTCGCGATGGAGGATTTCCGCGTCGACGTGATCGTCGGCAAAGGCCCTGGGGCAACGTCGATTCCGCTGGAGGTAGCGCCGTTCACATTGGTCGGCGCGACTACCCGCTCCGGCGCATTGACCGGCCCGCTGCGCGACCGGTTCGGGTTCACCGCGCACATGGATTTCTACGAGCCGAGCGAGCTGGAGCGGGTGCTGACCCGCTCCGCGGGGATACTCGGCATCGAAGTCGGAGCCGACGCCGGAGCGGAGATCGCCCGCCGCTCGCGGGGCACCCCGCGCATCGCCAACCGTTTGCTGCGCCGCGTGCGCGACTACGCCGAGGTGCGCGCCGACGGCGTCATCACCCGCGATGTGGCAAAGGCGGCGCTGGAGGTCTACGACGTCGACGAGCTCGGCCTGGACCGGCTGGACCGGGCCGTGCTGTCGGCGCTGACCCGCAGCTTCGGCGGCGGCCCGGTGGGAGTCTCGACGCTTGCGGTGGCGGTGGGAGAGGAGGCCACCACTGTCGAAGAGGTGTGTGAGCCGTTTCTGGTGCGGGCCGGCATGATTGCGCGCACGCCGCGCGGCCGGGTCGCAACTCCGCAGGCCTGGACCCACCTCGGGATGACACCGCCGCCGAGGGCCAGCGGATTGGGTCAACCGGGACTATTCGAGTAGGTCGGCGCGGCGACACTGCCGACTGGGATTCCATTGGTACCATGGTCCCAATGGAGGCTGTCATTGATTCCGTGGGCCGAATTGTGGTGCCCAAGGCGCTGCGCGATGCGTTGGGTCTTACACCGGGAACGGTGGTCGATATTTCGCAGTACGGCAATGGGGTGCAGGTGACGCCCGGTGGCCGCACCGCGAGACTTGAACGCGATGAGACCGGCCGGCTGGTTGCTCGTAGCGACACCGTGGTCACCGATGAGGTGATGTTCGGACTCATCGACGCGGGGCGACGTTGACCGCTGTGGATGTGGTGGCGGTCGATACTAGCGTCGCCGTATCGCTATTGGTTGTCGGCCATGAATATCATGCGCAGGTTGCCGCGTGGGCTCGAGATCGGACACTGTGCCTGAGTGGTCACAGCTTGGCAGAGACGTATGCGGTGTTGACGCGGCTGCCTGGCGATGCCCGCGTGTCGGCGCCGGATGCGGTCAGTCTCATCGACGAGAACTTCGCCCAACCGCTCATGCTTTCGGCTCGCGCCGCCCGGTTGTGCCATCGGGAGTGCGCCGGCAAGGGTGTGACAGGTGGCGCGACCTACGACGCGCTGGTCGCGTTGGCGGCTCGTGAGCACAGTGTCCCTCTTGCGACGAGGGATGCGCGGGCAAGGTCAACCTATGAGGCTATCGGGGTTATCGTCGAACAACTGCCCGTACGGCTCGCCGATTGATCATTCGGCCCCATGGCGGCTGCACTAGGGAGTGTGCGATGAGCATTAGCGCAAGTGAGGCGAGGCAGCGGCTGTTTCCGCTCTTGGAACAAGTCAACACTGACCACCAGCCCGTGCGCATCACCTCTCGGGCCGGGGATGCGGTACTTATGTCGGCAGACGACTACGACTCGTGGCAAGAGACTGTTTACTTGCTGTGCTCTCCGGAGAACGCCAGACGGCTGATGGAAGCCGTCGCTCGGGACAAGAGGGCGCGATGATCACCGCCGCATTGGTATTCGCGGCACTGGCCGCGTTGCTGCACGTCTACATCTTCACGATGGAATCGCTGACCTGGACCAGTCGGCGCAGCCGCGCCACGTTCGGCACCACGGCAGAGGAAGCCGAGACGACCAAGCTGCTCGCGTTCAACCAAGGCTTCTACAACCTTTTCCTGGCGATCGTCACCGCGGTCGGAATTACCGCAATTGCATTGGGGCACAACGGCATCGGAGCTGCACTCGTATTCGCCGGCGTCGGATCCATGGCTTCCGCGGCCGTCGTGCTGCTGGTGTCGTCACCGGACAAAGCGCGAGCCGCGCTGACCCAGGGCGTCTTTCCGCTCATCGCGATAGTCCTTCTCGTGGTCGGCCTCCTCACGTCGTAATAATCCAAGCCGATCCAAACCAATAGGGCCGTTGCTAATCCTGCGATCCCCGCGGCGTGTCTCGAGAAGACGCCGAAGTCGCGGCGTTTGGTTCATGTTGGCGTCGTGGTTGCTGGCCGGTTCCGCGGCTCCGCAGCGCCGTGGCGCACCGCCGCCCGCTGGGCTAGCGTGGCACCCGCGCTGGTGGCCCAGCGTTACGTCGCCGGCGCAAATGGGTACTCAGCACGCGTTCAACACCCCCGGTGTCCAACTGTTTGAGGAGACTCGTAATGACTGACTCGCGGTCGGGTTTCGGCAGCCTGCATATGCCGCGCAGCCGTGGCGCGGTAAGCGGACTGCTTCTGATTATTCTCGGCGTGTGGGGGGCGTTGGTCCCATTCGTCGGGCCCTATTTCCATTTCGCTTACACCCCGGACCAGGTCTGGGCGTGGAACACGGCGCGCGGCTGGCTCGAGGTATTCCCCGGCGCCGTCAGCGTGGCGGGTGGCATTTTGCTGCTGATCTCGGGAAACCGCGCCACAGCGATGCTTGGCGGCTGGTTGGCCGTGATCGCCGGTGCCTGGTTCGTCGTCGGTCGCACGCTGGCGCCGACATTGCGGATCGGCAGCGCCGGTCAGCCGATCGGCGCGACGGACGCCAAGCGGGCTCTGCTCGAGATCGTTTACTTCTCCGGCCTGGGCGCGCTGATCGTCTTCCTCGGCGCAGCGGCCTTGGCGCGGATGTCGGTCCGGACGGCGCGTGACCTGGAATACGAACTGGCGAATGAGCCGGTGGCGGAGGCGGACACTTCGTCTGCTTACGCAGCACCGGCAGCGGCACCGGTGGTAGCTCCAGACGCCCCGACCGACGCGGCGCCGCACGCGCACCGGGAGGAAAAGAGCGGCTTGTTCCGCCGCCGCCGACACAGCAGCGCAGCCAGCCACTGAGCTTGACGCCGTGAGACCGATCGCCGCCGAGGGGTGGCGATCGGTCTCAGCGTGTGGACTCTAGAGCAGTCCGAGCACCTGCAGGTCGGTGGCGTACTTGACGATGATCGGCGCCGAGACATGCGGAATGTCTTTGTCCGGACCGATTTTCGCCTCTTGCACCGCCGCGCGGAACCGGTCGGTCGGAGCGATCGACCCGTTGATCGCCACTGATGGCCGCTGGTAGTTGTGCAGCAGTGGCAGCAGCGAGGCCTGTCGCTGCTTGTCCGGCAGCGCCCGCAGCGCCGTCTCGAATCGCTGCACCCATTCGCGGTAATCGTCGACCCGGTGGATCGGGTAGCCGGCCTCAATCAGCCAACCGACGTATTCGTCCATCCCGATGCCGTCGTCGTAGGGGTTCATCACGTGGTAGGTCTGAAACGTCGCAGCGCTGTCCAGGTTCTGCGCGCCCAGGGTCGAGATCGCCTCGGCGATGAACTCGACCGGCAAGCCGTCGTAGTGGGAGCGCTGCCGGTGCCCGTCGCTATCCAGCTCGTAGAACGAGCCAGGCGCGATACCGGTGGCGACCAGGCTGAGCATCATCCGGGTGAACATGTCCGGAAGGTTGAGCTGACCGGCGTATGTGGTGTCGGCCAGGATCATGTCGCAGCGGAACACCGCCACCGGCAGCCCGGCCAGATCATGCGCCTCACGCAGTAACACCTCGCCTGCCCACTTGCTGTTGCCGTAGCCGTTGGCGTAGTTGTCGTTGACCGCGCGGGCGGCACTCATGACGCGAACGTCGGCGTCTTCGGTGAACTTGCCCGGCTCGATCTGGTCGCCGACCCCGATCGTCGACACGTAGCTATACGGCTTGATCTTGGTCGTCAACGCGATGCGGATCAGCTCGGCGGTGCCAAGCGCGTTCGGTCCGAACAGCTCGCTGTAGGGCAGCACGTGGTTGACCAACGCCGCCGGGTCGACGATCAGGTCGACGGTGTCGGCCAGTCGTTGCCATGTCGCCGCATCCAGGCCAAGGTTGGCCTCGCCCTTGTCGCCGGCGATGACCTCCAAGTGGTCGGCGGCCAATTCGCGGTAGTGCGCCAGCAGTTTCGGGTCGCCGCTGTCGAACGTCTTGTCCAAGCGGGCCCGTGCCTCTTCGTCGGAGCGGGCACGCACCAGGGCGATCACCCTGCCGTCGACCAAGTCCATCCGCTCCAGCCACTCCAGCGCCAGGTAGCGGCCCAGGAAGCCGGTCGCGCCGGTCAGCAGCACGGTCCGAACCTCGGAGCTCGGTCCGGGCAGGTTCGGCGCGGCGGCCAGCGTGCCGGCGTCGAGGAACTTGTCCAATGTGAGGTCGGCGGCATGCACCTCGACCGCGCCGCGGCCGTGCACGCTCGCAAACGACGGCCGTTTGGTGCCTTGTCGCTCGCGCTCGATGTAGTCGGCGATGGCCTGCAGGTCGTTGGCCGGGCTGACGATCACGCCCACCGGCACATCGACGGCGAAGATCTCGTGTAGCAGGTTGCCGAATGTCAACGCGGACAACGAGTCTCCGCCCAGATCGGTGAAGTGGGCATCGGGTGTCAGATCGCTGGTCGCCGTGCCGAGCATGGCGGCCGCGGCACGGCTGACGGTCTGCAGCACGGGCGCGTCGGCGCCGCTGCGGCGCAGTTCGGCCAACTCGTTGGCTTGGCCTTGAGCCAAGTCGGCGTAGAGCTGTTCGAGGCGCTCGCCGTAGTGCTGCTTCAGCTTCGGCCACGCGAGCTTGCGAATCCCGGTCAGCAGACCGTTCTCCAGGGTGAACGGAGTGGTCTCGATGATGAAGTCGCGCGGCACCTCATAGGACTGCAAATTGGCTTGCCGGGCAACGCTTTGCAGCGACTCGGCGATCGCTGACTTCGACGCGTTGACGTCCGCGGGCACCACGACCGCCAGCAGGTAGGGCTGCGCGCTGTTGCCGTAGACGTAGATCTGGCGGACCAGCGGGCTGTTGCCGAACACCGCCTCCAGCTTGGCCAGCGTGACGAACTCGCCCTGCGCGAGCTTCAAAACGTTGTTGCGGCGGTCCACGTAGACCAGCCGGTCGGGGCCGACCTCGGCGAAGACGTCGCCGGTGCGGTAGTACCCGTCGGCGTCGAAGACGTTGGCGGTGGTTTCGGCGCGCTTGTAGTAGCCGGGGAACATGTTCTGGGTCCGCAGCAGCAGCTCACCGCGCGGATGGGGCCGGTCGGTGCTGAAGTAGCCGAGATCCGGAACGTCGACGAGTTTGTAGTCGACAACCGGCGGACGCTGAATTTCCCCGTCGAACAAGACCATTCCGGCCTCGGTGGAGCCGTAGCCGTCCAGCAGATGCATCTCCAGCAGCGACTCGACCCAGGTCCGCAGCTCAGGAGAGGTCGGAGCCGAGCCGGTCATCGCGAAGATGTAGCGCCCGCCAAGCAGCTCCTGGCGCTGCTCGACCAGCACCTGGGTCTCGACGGTCTCGCGGTCGGCGCCCTCGGCTATCCGCCGGCCCACTTCACTTTGGTACTCGCTGTACAACATCTCCCAGATGCGCGGGACGAAGTTCAACTCGGTGGGCCGCACCAGACGAAGGTCCTCCAGCAGCGTCGACAGATCGCTCTTGGCGGCGAAGTAGGCGGTGCCGCCGTTGCCGAGCGTGCCGTACAGGATGCCGCGGCCCATCACGTGGCTCATTGGCATGAAGTTGACCGTGATCGATGCGGCGCTCGGCCCGAACCAGTTCTTGGTCGAGCGGTTCCACATTTTCGCGACGTTGCTCTGCGGGTAGATGGCGCCCTTGGGTGCACCGGTGCTGCCCGAGGTGTAGATCAGCAGCGCCAACGGGTCGTCGTCGCCCTCGAATGCCGGCACTGCGGGCAACCCGGCGCCGCGCTCGCGAACCTCGTTCAGCGTCTCGATGGTCAGCCCGATGTCGGTCAGCCGCTCGTGGGCGCTCTGCAGCGCCTCGCGGTGGTCGTCGACCTCGGTGCGGTAGTCGAAGATGACCAGCCGTCCGGGGGTGTGGCCGGCGTCGGCGGCGGCAAGAAGCAGGTCGACCGCGTCAGATAGGTAGTCGACGCTGGCGGCGAGCACCGTGGGCTGGGTCTCGGTGACGATCGGCAGCAGCTGCGCGATCGCCGCGCTGGTCTGCAGCGGAACCGACACTGCGCCGATACGGCCCAGCGCGATGTCGATGGTGGTGTAGTCGACGCTGGTGAAACCGAGCACGCACACCCGGTCACCGGCGGCCACGACCCCGTCGCTCAGCGCACGGGACACTGCGTCGACGCGGTCGGCCAGCTCACCGTAGGTGACGGTGTCGAACCAGGGGAGCAGCGTGGCTGACGTGCGTCCGGTCTGCGGATCCTTGACCAGCTCGACGGCGCGTTGACCCAGCGCCGGCCGGTCCGAGTAGCCGTCGAGCACAGCCTTGACCACCTGCGGGAGTCTCGGCGCGGCCTTTTCGATAGCGGCGGCGACAGCCTGATCAGGTGCTGCGGCGGCGAACTGCGGGTCGTTGGCGGCCAACTCCTGGGGATCAATCGACATAAGGAAACCTCGGAACTTGCGAATTGGGAAATCTAGGAGGATGCCACGCTGCATCTAAGGACTACTACGTTAGCAAAGGTAACGATATTCCCGAAAGAGTCTGCGGAGATATTCCATTGTCACATGCGTCACTGCGTCGGCCGGTGTCGCCGATGTGCCCGCCTCTCAGCGACACCCAATCGGTTGTCAGACGGGGGTGCGACGGTCTGCTGATGAATAAAGCGCTGCAGCTCCGCGGAATTGAGCTTCGTTACGCACTGACAATGGAATTGTTCCGTCACGGCCCGGCGACCATTCCCCAGCTGACGGACGCCCTCGCGTGGCACGGGTTCGCTGTGTGCGGGCGGGCGTCGAAGTCCATTTCGGATGCGTTGCGGTGGGAGATGGGCTACGGCCGAGTGCGCCGGCTGGGACGGGGACAGTATGGGCCCGGTTCGATGCCGCGTGGCACCGAGCACCGGATTCATACCCGCGTCATGGCGTTGCGTGACCGGGCCGGTTGTCGCTGAGAGGCGGGCACATCGGCAGCACCGGCCGACGCAGCGACGCATGTGGCACGTGGGACTAGTTACAGGCCGCGAGCGCCTCGGCCACCACATGCAGCCCCTCGCTGAGTAGTTCGTCGCTGATCGTCAGCGGCGGCAGGAACCGCACGACGTTGCCGAAGGTGCCCGCCGTCAACACGATGACGCCGTCGGCGATGGCGCCGTTGGCCACCGCGTTGGTCAACGCGGCGTCCGGCTCGGCGGTGTCGCGTTTGACAAACTCGACGGGGATCATCGCGCCGCGGCCACGCACGTCGCCGATCCGATCGTCGGCGGCCTGCAGTGCGAGCAGCCGGTCCTTCATCAGCCGTTCGATCTGGCGGGCCCGGTCAAGCAGCCCGTCGGCCTCGATGGTCTCGATGGTGGCCAGAGCCGCGGCGCAGGCAACCGGGTTGCCGCCGAAGGTGCCGCCGACGCCGCTGGAGTGCGGGGCGTCCATGATCTCGGCGCGGCCGGTGACCGCCGACAGCGGCAGCCCGTCGGCGATGCCCTTGGCGATGCAGATCAGGTCGGGCTCGATGCCTTCGTGCTCGCAGGCGAACCACGCCCCGGTCCGCGCGATCCCGGTCTGCACCTCGTCGGCGACGAAGACCACGTTGTTCTTGCGACACCAGTCCAGCAGCGCAGGCAGGAACCCCTCCGCCGGGACGATGAAGCCGCCTTCGCCCTGGATGGGCTCGATGACGACGGCGGCCAGGTTCTCGGCGCCGACCTGTTTGGCGATGACGTCGATCGCGCGCTGCGCGGCCAACTCGCCGTCGGTGGCCAGTTCCTTGTCGATCAGCCCGTCGCGGAACGGGTACGACAGCGGTGCCCGGTAGATCTCCGGAGCGAATGGCCCGAAGCCGCTCTTGTACGGCATCGACTTGGCGGTCAGCGCCATGGTCATGTTGGTGCGGCCGTGGTAGGCGTGGTCGAACGCCACCACCGCCTGCTTGCCGGTATAGGAGCGGGCGATCTTGACGGCGTTCTCCACCGCCTCGGCGCCAGAGTTGAACAGCACTGAACGCTTCTCGCCGGAACCGGGGGTAAGCCGGTTGAGATGTTCGGCGACGGCGACGTATTGCTCGTAGGGCGTCACCATGAAGCAGGTGTGGGTGAAGTCGGCGACCTGGGCGCCTACCGCGTCGACGACACGGGGTGCGGAATTGCCGATCGTGGTCACCGCGATACCCGAACCCAAGTCGATGAACCGGTTGCCGTCGACGTCCTCGACGATGCCGCCGGCAGCGCGGGCCGCGAAGACCGGCATGGTGTTTCCGACGCCGTGCGAGATCGCCGCGGCTCGGCGCTTGGTCAGCGCCTGCGATGCCGGACCGGGGATTTCGGTGGCGAGGTGGCGACTCTGTTCGACAGCGGACACGTCAGCAGCCTATCCGGCGTAAAGCCCCGGCCACGACCCGAAATTATCCGGCGGGAGGCCCTTCGCCGAGTGGCCGGCACACGTTGGTAGTCGGGTCCCAGTACTGGCCGGGATCGCATCCCAGGGGTGTCGGCCCCTGGCCCAACGGCCGGCAGACGTTCCCGCTCGGATCCCACCATTGGCCGGGGTCGCAATTCAGCGGTGTCGGCCCGACGCCCAGCGGCAAGCAGGCTTTGCTGAACGGCTCCCAATATTGGCCGGGGTCGCACTGCGCCGAGCTGACCGCCGGCGTCGCGATCGTCACAACTGACATCGGCAGCAACGCCATCGCCGCAGCCGGTGCCATACAGCGAATGAATTTCTTCATTGCATGCCTCCAAAGGCTGCGGCGTCGATTGACTCGACCGTAGCAAAGGAGCGTTTCAGCGACCCAGGATCGGAGCAGTGAGGATGAACGGCACCTGGCACATGTCCCGCGATGGGTTGTAACGCAACCCGACGTTGCATTGACACACGCCGGCTTCCTCTATGAGCGATGAGCCGGAAGGACATGGCAGCGCTTGGCATGCACTGGAATGCGGGCTCCAAAATTGGCCGTCGTCGCACCATGCCGAACTCGCGGTCGGCATCGTCATAGCCCCCATCGGCATCAACGCGATCGCGGCCATTGGTGCTAGGAGGCGAACAGACTTCCTCATGTGTCAGCCTCCCGTACAGGATACGTCAGGGCGGGCCAAAAACGGGGCCGTCGATCGAATCGACGGAAGCAAACGAGGCGACCGGCGCGCGGCGAAGTCGACGAGGCCGGTGCACCGGATACCCCAAAGCAATCACCGCGGCTAGGGCCAGCGGGTCGGGTGCCCCGAGCAAAGCCTTCACCTGCTGCTCCTCGCGGATCGCGATGGTCGTGATCACACCGCCCAGGCCCTCGTCATGAGCGGCCAACAGAATGCTCCACGCGAACGGGTAGATCGAGGCGCCGCCGGCGAAGGTGTAGCGGTCAGCGTCGCGGTCCACCGCCGCCAGCATCGCCAGGTCGGCGAACACCGCGAGCAACGCCGGCGCTTCATCGAATCGCTCGGCGAAACCCCCTGGCGCCGCTGGGTTTTCGGCGGCAAGCGCACGCGCTTCGGCCTCGCGGTCATTGGTCGGCGCCCATGGCCGCAAGCCGGCGGCGCTTAACGCCATATAGTCCCGCGAGCCCTCCAGGTACAGATCCCGCAGCCGGCGTCGCCGCTCGGCGTCTTTGATCACGACGACCCGCCACGCCTGCGCGTTGGCGCCGCTGGGCGCGAAGCGGGCGGTCTCGAGCACGCGGGCCAGCACCGCATCGTCGACGGGTTGGTCGGTGAAGTCGCGAACTGCCCCGGTGGTGCGTAACGCCTCGCTGAGATTCATCGCTCAATGATGAAGCAGCGCGTCGACGTTGGTGTGGAAGAGGCCGGGCATCGCCGGCTCCTCGCAGCCCATCCGGCGGTAGTCGTCGAGCGGCGTCGCGGTGCCCTCGGAATGCGGGTAGTCGCTGCAGAACATGAACACGTCGCCGGTCATCTCGGTCAGCCGCTTGGGATCCTCGTAGGAGAACGACGACACGCGCACATGGTCGAGGAAGTACTCGCTCGGTCGGCGGGATAGCTTGGCCACCGGCTTGCCGTTCAGTTGGGTGGTGAAGTCGGCGGCGCCGTCTAGCAACAGCAGAAACTGCGGTACCCAGGACGAGCTCAGCTCGACGACGCCGAAGCGTAGCCGGGGATGGCGATCGAACACGCCGTGCAAAATCAGGTCCGTCAACGCCAATGCTGGCGGCACCCACAGAAACACCACTTCGGTCGCGGGTACCAGCTCGTCGGCCGGCTCGTCTGGATACCAACAATCGTCGAACACCCGCACCTGATCGGCGACGTGAAATACCGGGGTAATCGCGTGGTCGACAAACGCAGACCAAATCCGGTGATGCTCGGGATGCGACAGCGCGCGGCCCTCCACCGGTCCGGCGCCGATCATGGCCAGCGTGACACCGGCGGCCGCGAGCGTATCTAGTTGCGCCTCAAGCCAATCCGGGTCGCGCAGCGTGAGGTGTGCGACCGGGTGCAATCGTCCTCGGCCCTGCACCTGCACCTCGGCGCACCAGCGGTTCCACGCCGTCATATTGGCGGTCAGCGCGGCCAGCGATGACGCGAGGCGGCGCTCCCACAGCAGGCCGTAGTTGGGAAACACGACCGCCTCATCCAGACCGGCGTCGTCCAGCCATTGCACGCGAGATGCGGGCGAGATGTACGCAGCGGGTAACGCATCGGCGTACCGATACGACGCGGGTTCACCGGCCCGTTGGCGCTTGCGGTGATCCCCGCACGACGCGGTGTTACCGGGAAGATGGACGTCGGCCAGCGCAAGGTGGCCGCCGCGCCAGCTCAGCCAGGTGTAGCCGAGTTCGTCTTCAACCAGGCTCAGCGCTTCATCGCGCGCGGCCGGGTCAATGAAGTCGGCCCACAGCGAACCGCTCTCATACAGGTGCTGGTCCGAGTCGACGATACGCACCACATCGCCTGTTCTCCCACGCTGCTAGCCGTGCGTCAAGACGCGTGGCGGGTCGACCTCCGACGACGTAGTGGCAGACTGGTGACCGAATCCCAGACGAACAGGAAAGATCGTTGCCGTCATGAACCAATTGGTTGTCTTTTTACCGCTGCTCATCGTGTTGGGCGCGTTCATGTTTTTCGCCTCTCGGCGGCAGAAGCGTGCGATGCAAGCCACCATCGACCTGCACGAGTCGCTGCGGGTCGGCGACCGGGTGCACACCACCTCCGGGCTGCAGGGAACTATCCGGCATATCACTGACGACAACGTGGACCTCGAGATCTCGCCCGGCGTCGTCACCACCTGGATGAAGCTCGCGGTCAGGGACCGCATCGAGCCGGAGATCCTGGACGACGACGCCACTGAAGTCCCGGTGGCCGACGATTTCGCCGACGACCCGGAGCGACTGCCCAAGGACTAAGGTCAGCGGCCCGCCACGTACCCTTTGCGGGTGCAGTCGAATTGATCGACGCCCGACCCGCGGGGAGCGGATCGCACATGAGCGGAGGAGAGTCAACACGTGGCATCGCCATCGGCGCCGGTGCACCCTGCCCGCTACCTGTCGGTATTCCTGGTGCTGCTCATCGGCGTCTACCTGCTGGTATTCTTCACCGGAGACAAGCGGACCGCGCCAAAGCTCGGCATCGACCTGCAGGGCGGCACCAGGGTCACGTTGACCGCACGAACCCCGGATGGTTCGCGGCCGACCCGGCAGGCGCTGTCTCAGGCGCAGCAGATCATCAGCGACCGCGTCAACGGTCTGGGCGTCTCGGGTTCTGAAGTCATTGTCGACGGCGACAACCTGGTCATCACCGTTCCAGGCAAAGACAGCAGCGAGGCGCGCAACCTGGGGCAGACCGCACGGTTGTATATCCGTCCGGTGATCAATGCGTTGCCAGTGCAGAGCGGCGAGATGCCGCAGGGCCCGCAACGGTTGCCCGCCCCGCGGCCGAGGCTGCCGGGACGACTCCCCGGAGGCCCCGCGCCCGGCGCACCCCTACCT
>NZ_JBAUZA010000492.1:0-4137 GCF_049585075.1 Mycobacterium sp. | reverse complement strand
GGGCCGCACCGACTACGACCAACTGGCCGGCGCCGTGGTCGCCGGGCACGTGATCGAATGCGGGGTCCAGGCCACCGGCGGCAATTTCTCGTTCTTCACCGAGATCCCCGATTTGACCTACGCCGGTTTCCCGCTGGCCGAGATCCACGCCGACGGCTCTTCGGTGATCACCAAGCACCCCGGCACCGGCGGACTGGTCAGCGTCGACACCGTCACCGCGCAACTGCTCTACGAGATCACCGGCGCCCGCTACGCCAATCCGGACGTCACGGCCCGGATAGACACCATCGAGCTGAGCGCCGACGGCGCCGATCGAGTGCGCATCAGCGGGGTGGTCGGTGAACCGCCGCCGCCCACGCTGAAGGTGTCGCTGAACAGCATCGGCGGATTCCGCAACTCGATGACGTTCGTATTGACCGGCCTGGACATCGAAGAAAAGGCCGCGTTGGTGCGACGCCAGCTGGAGGCGGCACTGACGGTCAAACCCGCGGAGTTGGAGTGGACCCTGGCCCGCACCGAGCACCCCGACGCGGACACCGAAGAAACGGCCAGTGCGCTACTGCGCTGCGTGGTCCGCGACCAAGACGCCGCCAACGTCGGACGCCAGTTTTCCTCGGCCGCAGTCGAATTAGCGCTCGCAAGCTATCCGGGCTTCACCGTCACCGCGCCGCCCGGCGACGGTCAGGTGTATGGGGTGTTTACCGCCGGCTACGTCGACGCCACGAAAGTGCCGCATGTCGCCGTGGATGCCGACGGGACCGGCACCTACATCCCTTGCGCGGCAGAGACTCTCGACCTGACACCCGCCGACCCGCCCCCTCTGCCAGAGCCGTTGCCGGCGGGTCCGACGCGGCGCGTGCCGCTGGGCCGGATCGCAGCGGCCCGCAGCGGCGACAAGGGCGGGTCGGCCAACGTCGGAGTGTGGGTGCGTACCGACGAGCAGTGGCGCTGGTTGGCCAACACCCTGACCGTCGAGCTGCTCAAGGAACTGCTGCCCGAAACGGCCGACCTGCCGGTCACCCGACACCTGCTGCCCAACCTGCGTGCGGTGAACTTCGTCATCGACGACATCCTCGGCCAAGGCGTCGCCTACCAAGCACGGTTCGACCCACAAGCGAAAGGGCTGGGCGAATGGCTGCGCAGCCGCCATGTCGATATCCCGGAGGCGTTGCTGTCATGAACATCTGGACCACACCCGAACGGGACCAGCTGCGCAAGACTGTGCGCTCGTTCGCCGAACGGGAGATCCTGCCGCACGTCGACGAATTCGAGCGGATCGGTGAGTTGCCGCGCGAACTGCACCGAAGCGCGGGAGCGGCCGGGCTGCTGGGGGCGAACTTCCCCGAGGCAGTCGGTGGCGGCGGCGGAGACGGCGCCGACGCGGTGATCGTCTGCGAAGAACTGCACGAGGCAGGTGTCCCCGGTGGCGTCTTCGCGTCGCTGTTCACCTGCGGCATCGCGGTGCCGCACATGATCGCGTCCGGCGATGCGGGGCTAATCGACAAATTCGTTCGTCCGACCTTGGCCGGCGAGCTGATCGGCGCGTTGGCCATCACCGAGCCCGGCGGTGGCTCCGATGTCGGGCACTTGCGGACCACGGCGACACGCTGTTCTAGTCCGCAAGGCGACCACTACATCGTCAACGGCGCCAAGACCTACATCACCTCCGGGGTACGCGCCGACTACGTCGTCACCGCGGTACGCACCGGTGGCCCTGGCGCTGCAGGAGTTTCATTGCTCGCGGTGGAACGGGGTACCCCTGGTTTTCAAGTGAGCCGCAAGCTGGACAAGATGGGTTGGCGCTCGTCGGACACCGCCGAGCTGTCCTACACCGATGCCGTCGTGCCGGCGGCCAATCTGGTCGGCGCCGAGAATAGCGGCTTCGCCCAAATCGCGCAGGCATTCGTCGCCGAGCGCATCGGCCTTGCCGCGCAAGCCTATTCGAGCGCGCAGCGATGTCTCGACATCACCGCACAATGGTGCCGCGATCGCGAAACCTTCGGCCGGCCACTGATATCCCGGCAGGCTGTGCAGAACACGCTGGCCGAGATGGCCCGTCGCATCGATGTCGCTCGCGTTTATGCACGCAACGTGGTGGAGCGCCAGCTGGCCGGCGAAACCAACCTGATCGCGCCGGTGTGTTTCGCCAAGAACACCGCGGTCGAAGCTGGCGAATGGGTGGCCAACCAGGCCGTCCAGCTGTTCGGTGGCATGGGTTACATGTCCGAATCCGAAGTCGAACGCCAGTACCGCGACATGCGGATCCTCGGGATCGGTGGCGGCACCACCGAAATCCTGACCTCGCTGGCCGCCAAAACCCTTGGGTATCAATCATGACCACCCTGCGGTCCACACTCGATCCAAACTCCGACACCTACGCCGACGCGGCATCGACGGCGACGTCACGGCTCGAGGAGATCGCCGCCGAGCTGGCCCACGCGCTCGGCGGTGGCGGCCCCAAGTACGTCGAGCGCCATCATGCCCGCGGCAAGCTGACGGCCCGGGAACGCATCGAGCTGCTCGTCGACCCCGACTCCCCGTTCCTCGAACTGAGCCCACTCGCGGCGTGGGGCAGCGCGTTCGCGGTCGGCGCCAGTACGGTCACCGGAATCGGCGTCGTCGAAAGTGTCGAATGCATGATCGTCGCGAACGACCCGACGGTCAAAGGCGGCACCAGCAATCCGTGGACGCTGAAGAAGATTCTGCGAGCCAACCAGATCGCCTTTGAGAACCGGCTTCCCGTGCTATCGCTGGTGGAATCCGGCGGCGCGGATCTACCCACGCAGAAGGAAATCTTCGTCCCGGGCGGACGGATGTTCCGCGACCTGACCCGGTTGTCGGCGGCCGGGATACCGACGATTGCGCTGGTGTTCGGCAACTCCACCGCGGGCGGCGCGTACGTGCCCGGCATGTCCGATCACGTCGTGATGATCAAAGAACGCTCGAAGGTCTTTCTGGCCGGCCCGCCGCTGGTAAAGATGGCCACCGGCGAGGAGTCCGACGACGAGTCTCTGGGCGGCGCCGAAATGCACTCCCGCATCTCCGGTTTGGGCGACTACTTCGCCGTCGACGAACTCGACGCCATCCGCATCGGGCGCCGCATCGTTGCCCGGCTCAACTGGTCCAAACAGGGACCCGCGCCACGGCCAGTCGCCGAGCCGCTGTTCGACGCTGAGGAGCTGATCGGCATCGTGCCCGCCGATCTGCGCGTCCCGTTCGACCCGCGCGAAGTGATCGCCCGCATTGTCGACGGCTCCGAGTTCGACGAGTTCAAGGCGCTTTACGGCTCGTCGCTGGTCACCGGCTGGGCGAGGCTGCACGGCTACCCCCTGGGCATCCTGGCCAACGCCCGCGGCGTGCTGTTCAGCGAGGAGTCGCAAAAGGCCACCCAGTTCATCCAGCTGGCCAACCGGTCCAACACGCCATTGTTGTTCTTGCACAACACCACCGGATACATGGTGGGCAAGGACTATGAAGAGGGCGGCATGATCAAACACGGCTCGATGATGATCAACGCCGTGTCCAACTCGACAGTGCCGCACATCTCGCTGCTGATCGGCGCGTCGTACGGCGCCGGCCATTACGGCATGTGCGGCCGCGCCTACGACCCGCGGTTCTTGTTCGCCTGGCCAAGCGCAAAGGCCGCCGTGATGGGTGGCGCGCAGCTGGCCGGGGTCTTGTCGATCGTGAGCCGCGCGGCCGCCGAAGCGCGTGGCCAACAAGTCGACGAGGAAGCTGACGCGGCGATGCGGGCCGCGGTCGAAGGCCAGATCGAGGCCGAGTCGCTGCCGATGGTGCTCTCCGGGATGCTTTACGACGACGGGGTGATCGATCCGCGCGACACCCGTACCGTTCTGGGAATGTGTTTGTCCGCCATAGCCAATGGCCCGATCAAGGGGACGTCGAACTTCGGCGTCTTCCGGATGTAACGCTGATGGAAATCACTCGAGTTCTGGTTGCCAACCGCGGCGAGATCGCCCGGCGGGTCTTCGCCACCTGTCGCCGGCTGGGCATGGGCACCGTCGCCGTCTACACCGACCCCGACGCCGGGGCGCCGCACGTCGCCGAGGCCGACGCTCGCGTGCGGCTGCCACGGACCAATGACTACCTGAACGCCGAGGCGATCATCGCTGCGGC
>NZ_JBAUZA010000491.1:0-13127 GCF_049585075.1 Mycobacterium sp. | reverse complement strand
GACGTCTGCCCGTTCAGCGATACGAGCCGGCCGCCCACCAGCGCGTGCACGCCGGCGGCGGCACCCTCCGCGACACCGGGGTCGGTGGCGGCGACATCGGAGGGGTTCCACCCGGCGGCGAACCTCTCGTCGAGCGCAGCGCCGTCGGCGTTGATCACGTAGGGCCCTTTGATGTCGGCGCGCGCCAGGGTCCAGATGATCTGCGCGGCAAGCAATTGCTTGCTGTGCGGGTCGGCGACGGTCAGCAGTTCCAGATCGATGCGGGCGCCGGCGTAACCATGTCCGATGCCGGTCTTTCCGCCGTCGGCCCGAGTCACCGGTCCGCGCAGCCGCAACGGCGGGCCGAGCATGTTGCGAACACTCTTTGCCATCTCCGGACGCGGACCGGCGATCAGCTTGGAAACCAGCTCGGTGGCCAACTGATCACGGTCGGCCACCGCGACGTAGCGCGGATCCGGAACGACGGTCTTGCCGGTCGGGTCCGCGAAATACAGAGTGTTGCGCTTGTAGGTGGCCTGGAATTGCTGCCAGTCCAAAAAGACGCCGTTGGGCAGGCGGTCGATGCGCCAGCCGCCCGGTGTCTTGATCAGCTCGATCGGACCGGGATCGGGCAGCATGCCCTCCGCTGTTTCGAATACGCCCATATCCGAGAGCGACCCGAGTTTGTCTGCCCGCATCGTCACCGAAACCCGTTCACTGCTATGGGTTTCCACGAAGACCACGTGGTCGATCAGTAGCGCACTGCCGGCATCATCCCACGCGTTCGACGCAGACTGGGTGAGGAACTGACGCGCAGCAAGGTGGCGGTTGGCCGGATCCGCGGTGGCTTTGAGGAATTCGCGCAGCAGCCTGTCGGGATCCATGCCCGGTGTCGGCTTGGGCAGGTTCGACGGCGCCGGTCGCTCAACCGTGCCGATGGCTTGAGGCGCCGACGCACTCGGCACGCCGGCGCAGCCCGCGAGCACCACCGCCACGGCGAACAACAGCCCGGTGAACTGCCGCATCACACGCCCCTCTCGGCGTGCTCCCGCGGCCGGGGCTGATGCTCGTTGCGTTCTGGGGCAATCGGTTTCATCGGCAGCGGGCTGGTGGTGACCTTGTGTCCGCGCACCAGTGGAAGCGTCAGCCGGAAGCAGGCGCCGTTGCCCGGTTCGCCCCACGCTTCCAGCCGCCCCTGGTGCAGGCGGGCGTCCTCGACGCTGATCGCCAACCCCAGCCCGGTCCCACCGGATCGCCGCACCCGCGACGGGTCCGAGCGCCAGAATCGGCTGAACACCAGCTTCTCCTCGCCCGGCCGTAGCCCGACGCCGTAGTCGCGGACGGTGACGGCGACGGTGTCTTCGTCGGCTGCCATCCGAATCCGCACCGGCTTGTGCTCGGCATGGTCGATGGCGTTGGCGATCAGGTTGCGCAGGATCCGCTCGACGCGTCGCGGGTCGACTTCGGCGATCACCCCTTCGGGCGGCATGTCGACAATTAGCTGGACGCCCGCACCTTCGGCGAGGTGACCCACATTGCCCAGCGCGCTGTTGACCGTGGCCCGCAGGTCGACGGCCTCGACCGACAGTTCGGCCACGCCGGCGTCGTGGCGGGAGATTTCCAGCAGATCGTTGAGCAGGGTTTCGAACCGGTCCAGCTCGCTGACCATCAGTTCGGTGGACCGCTGCAGCGCCGGTTCGAGGTCCTCGCTGTGGTCGTAGATCAGATCCGCGGCCATCCGGACGGTGGTCAGCGGGGTGCGCAACTCGTGGCTGACATCGGAGGTAAAACGGCGCTGGAGGTTGCCGAACTCTTCCAGTTGGGCGATCTGTCGCGACAGGCTTTCGGCCATGTCGTTGAACGACACCGCCAGCCGGGCCATGTCGTCCTCGCCGCGGATCGGCATCCGCTCGGACAGATGTCCCTCGGCGAACCGTTCGGCTGTCCGGGCGGCGGCCCGCACCGGCACCACGACCTGGCGAGTGACCAGCCACGCAATACCGGCCAATAGCACCATCAACACCAAGCCGCCGGTAGCCATCGTGCCGCGGACCAATGCGATCGTGCTCTGCTCGTTGCCCAACGGGAAAATCAGGTAGAGCTCAAGGTTGGTCACTCGCGACGACGTCGGGGTGCCGATAACCAACGCCGGACCCGAGAAGCCTTCGGTATGCACGGTCGCGTACTGATAGGCGACCTGCCCCGCCTTGACGAAGTCCCGCAGGGCATTGGGCAACTGGTCGACCGGCCCGGCCGCGGCCGCGGGCCTGGGGCCGTAACCGGGCACCACCAGCACCGCGTCGAACGCGCCGGCTAGTCCGGCGCCCGACGTCGGATCGGTTTTGGACGTCAAGGTGTTGCGGGCCAGCTGCAGGCTGCTTTCCAGCGACCGCGCCTCCTCGCCGCTGACGATCCCGCTGACCGTGTTACGGGCCCGCTCGATCTGCTCGGTGGCCGCACGGACCTTGACGTCAAGAACGCGGTTGGTGACCTGACTGGTCAGCGTGAAGCCGAGTACCAGGATCACCGCCAGCGACATTCCCAGCGTCAGGGTGATGACCCGAAGTTGCAACGAGCGGCGCCAAGCCGCGCCGACGGCCCGGCTCAAAGTACCCATGCCCCGCATCACGGGACCGGAACGGCCCGAACGGCCGCGAATTCGTGGCCTCGAGCCCCACATCAAGACGTTCCGGTCACGGAGGTCCGGCCTTGTAACCCACTCCTCGAACGGTCAGCACTACGGTCGGGTTTTCAGGATCTTTTTCCACCTTGGCGCGCAGACGTTGGACATGCACGTTCACCAAGCGGGTGTCCGCTGGGTGACGGTATCCCCACACCTGTTCGAGCAGCACATCACGAGTAAACACCTGGCGCGGTTTACGCGCCAACGCCACCAGCAGGTCGAACTCCAGCGGCGTCAGGGAGATCTGCTCGCCGTTACGAGTCACCTTGTGCGCCGGCACGTCGATCTCGACGTCGGCGATGGACAGCATCTCGGCGGGCTCGTCCTCGTTGCGCCGCAGCCGTGCCCGCACCCGGGCGACCAGCTCCTTGGGCTTGAACGGCTTCATGATGTAGTCGTCGGCACCCGACTCCAGGCCAAGGACCACATCGACGGTGTCGGTCTTGGCTGTGAGCATCACGATCGGGACACCCGAGTCGGCGCGCAGGACCCGGCACACGTCGATGCCGTTCATACCGGGCAACATCAAATCCAGCAGCACCAGGTCGGGGCGCAGCTCGCGCACCGCGGTGAGCGCCTGGGTGCCATCACCAATGACCGCGGTGTCGAAACCTTCGCCGCGCAGGACGATAGTCAGCATCTCGGCCAGCGAAGCGTCGTCGTCGACCACGAGAATTCTTTGCCTCATGGTGTCCATGGTGTCACCAGATCTCGATAAAACGGAGCTGCCACACGCGCGTTTCTTGCCCGAATACCACAGTTTGCGCCGTTAGGCCGTCAACTTGGCCGCCAGCAGGCCAGGATCGACATCCGCGTCGACCACCAGCCAGCGCCCGCCGAAGCCCGCGGCGGCCAGGCCGGCGTACACCGCGCCGGTGCGTTGCTGGAGCTCGTCGTCGCGTTCGTAGGCATCGCGCGACCGGCTGGCATCCTCGCGGGCCCGCTGGCGGGCGCGCTGGCCAGCAAGCTCGGCCGAAACCCCAAGCAGCACTTGCCAATCCGGTGCAGGAAGCTGCAGCCGCTGGTATTCGATCCGGTGCACCCAGCCGACCACCTCACCGCCGGCGTCCTGATGCAGCCGGGCGGCGCTGTAGGCCGCGTTGGACGCCACATAGCGGTCCAGGATCACCACCTCGTGGCCATTGCACAGTGCCCGGATGTGGTCGGCGGCACCGGCGCGGTCCAGCGCAAACAGCATCGCCATCGCATACACCGACGACGTCAGGTCACCGTGCTGGCCGTGCAGCGCCTCAGCCGCAACGTCGGCGGCCACCGACTCCCCGTATCGCGGGAACGCCAGCGTTGCCACCGACCGCCCGCCCGCTTCAAAGGCCGCGCGCAGACCCTGTGAAAGCGTCCGCTTTCCGGCGCCGTCGACGCCTTCGATCGCAATCAGCACGGCGCGAGCTTAACCGCTGGGATGGGGCCGGAACTCATGCCACACCAGCCACAACTGCACCTGAGCTGGGTACACACATCACTTCGGAAAAGAGGGCGCCGGTGATATCAGGTGCCGCCAGGTGATATCACATGCGCCGTCGAAATGAAGAAGCCACTAACCTCACAGCCAGCGACTCAAGAGGCTGATGGGACTCGTGAGACCCTGGCGTCGCGCAGCGCTGGCCAGCTCAGTAGCGGTAGTGGTCCGGCTTGTAGGGGCCGTCGACGTCGACGCCGATGTACTCGGCCTGCTCCTTGGTCAGCTTGGTCAGCTCGCCACCCAACGCGGCGACGTGCACCCGGGCCACCTTCTCGTCCAGGTGCTTGGGCAGCCGGTAGACCTCGTTGTCGTATTCGTCGTTCTTGGTCCACAGCTCGATCTGGGCGATGACCTGGTTGGAGAAGCTGTTGCTCATCACGAACGACGGGTGCCCGGTGGCGTTGCCCAGGTTCAGCAGCCGGCCCTCAGACAGCACGATGATCGACTTGCCGGTGTCCCCGAAGGTCCACTGGTCGACCTGCGGGCGGATGTTGGTCTTGGTGGCGCCGGACTTCTCCAGCCTGGCCATCTGGATCTCGTTGTCGAAGTGGCCGATGTTGCCCAGGATCGCCTTGTCCTTCATCGCCTTCATGTGCTCGAGGGTGACGATGTCCTTGTTGCCGGTGGTCGTGATGACGATGTCGGCCTCGCCGATCACGTCCTCGACCCGCTTGACGTCGTGGCCCTCCATCAGCGCCTGCAGCGCGTTGATCGGGTCGATCTCGGTGACGGTCACCCGCGCCCCCTGACCTGCCAGCGACTCGACACTGCCCTTACCGACGTCCCCGTAGCCGCAGACCAGCACCTTCTTGCCGCCGATGAGTACGTCGGTGCCACGGTTGATGCCGTCGATCAGCGAGTGCCGGCAGCCGTACTTGTTGTCGAACTTGCTCTTGGTGACCGAGTCGTGGACGTTGATCGCCGGGAATGCCAGATCCCCGGCCGCCGCGAACTGGTAGAGCCGCAGCACACCGGTGGTGGTCTCCTCGGTGACGCCCTTGATCGACTCGGAAATCTTGGTCCACTTGTCCTTGTCGGTCTCAAAGCGGTGGCGCAGCAGGTCCAGGAACACCCGGTGCTCAGCCGAGTCGTCCTCGTCGTCGGGCGGCACCACGCCGGCCTTCTCATACTGCGCGCCGCGCAGCACCAGCATCGTGGCGTCGCCACCGTCGTCGAGGATCATGTTGGCCGGTTCGTCCGGCCACGTCAGCATCTGCTCGGCGGCCCACCAGTACTCCTCGAGCGTCTCACCCTTCCACGCGAAAACCGGCACACCCTTGGGCTCTTCGGGGGTGCCATGCGGGCCCACGACGACCGCGGCGGCGGCGTGGTCCTGGGTGGAGAAGATGTTGCACGACGCCCACCGGACTTCGGCGCCCAGCGCGACGAGGGTTTCGATGAGCACCGCGGTCTGCACGGTCATGTGTAGCGAGCCGGAAACCCGGGCTCCTTTGAGCGGTTGCACGTCGTGGTACTCGCGGCGCAGCGACATCAGGCCCGGCATCTCGTGTTCGGACAGCTCGATGTCGCGGCGACCGTAGTCCGCCAACGACAAGTCGGCCACCTTGAATTCGATGCCGTTGCGAACGTCGGCGCGGGGCGAACTTTCGGTCGTCGTCATGTGTGTAGGCCCATTCCTTCGTCTTCAACTAATTAGCTTGCATATACATTATGCCCGACGCGGCGGTGCCCTGATGCGGGGTCAGTCGGGTTCCACCACACCGTAGCGTTCGGCGACCGGTGTCATCAGCCGCGCCAGATCCGCGGCGACGTCATGGTCGGCTTCCGGCGGCATTGACACATAGCTAATGCACAACCGGACGATCGCACGAGCCAGGATGCCGGAGTCCTCGTCGCTGGCTTTCATCCAGCTGTGCTGGAACGACGACGTCAGCCGAGCCGAGCAGTGCGTGATGATCGGCCCGCTGTCGGTGGTGATGATTTGCAGCAGATCGGGTTTGGCCACTCCGGTCAGCAGAGAGATGACCAGCGGGTCGGCCGCCGAATCGGAGAAGAAGGACCGAAATCCCTGCAGGAAGGCGGCGTAGACGTCGCCGACGTTGGAGTAGATGGCGTCCTCGACGGCGTCCACCAGTCGATCGGCCAACCGCAGCGCATAGCCCTGAGCAAGGCCTTGCCGCGACCCGAACTCGTTGTAGATGGTCTGCCGGCTGATGCCCGCCGCGCGGGCCACGTCGGCCAGAGTGATCGCCGACCAGTCCCGGCTGAGCAGCAACTCGCGCATCGCGTCGAGCACCGAATCACGCAGCAGGGCCCGTGACGCCTCGGCGTACGGGACCCGTTGCTTCACATGCGCGAGAGTAGCTCTTGTCACTGCGCCGCTCGTCCTCATCACTGCGTTCTGCATCGTCGCCGGCGGCTAAGACCGTGCGACTTCCACCATCTCGAAGTCGGATTTCGCTGCGCCGCAGTCCGGGCAGCTCCAATCTTCGGGGATGTCATCCCAGCGGGTGCCAGGCGCGATGCCGTCCTCCGGCCAGCCCTTGGCTTCGTCGTACTCAAAGCCGCACTGCACACAGATGAACAGTTTGTAGTCGGTCATTTGATTACCTCCATTGAATGTCCGACTCCTCCTCGTGCCGTGCCGGCACGCATCGTCATCGGACGCATCTCGAAGTCGATCTTTTCGCGTACCGCGCAGTCCGGGCAGCACCAGTCTGCGGGGACCTGCTCCCAGCGTGTACCGGCTGGAAATCCTTCTCGTGCAGCGCCTTTGGCTTCGTCATAGGCGTAACCGCAGCTGGGGCAGCAATAGACGGTCATCACGCCGCCGCCCCATAGCGGGCCAGGATCTTCTCACGGCGGCGCGGTTGGACGTTGACCCGGGTGATATCGCCGCCGTAGTGCGCCAGCACCCGGTGGTCCATCAACCTGCGCCACAACGGCGGGAAGTAGGTCAGCCCGATCAGCGCCGCGTAGCCGCTGGGCAGATTCGGCGCCCCGTCCATGCTGCGCAGTGTCTGGTAGCGCCGGGTTGGGTTGGCGTGGTGATCGCTGTGCCGCTGCAGGTGGTACAGGAACAGGTTGGTGACGATGTGGTCGGAGTTCCAGCTGTGCTCGGGGGTGCAGCGCTCGTAGCGGCCATTGGCATTCTTTTGCCGCATCAGCCCGTAGTGCTCCAGGTAGTTGACCGCCTCCAGCAGGCTGAAACCGAAGATCGCCTGGATGATCACGAATGGGATTGCCGCAGGGCCGAATACCGCGATCAGCACACCCCACAGCAGTACCGACATGAGCCAGGCATTCAGTACGTCGTTGGACAAGTAGGTCTTGGGGTTCCACGGACTGACGCCTTGCCGGCGCAGCCGCTGTGCTTCCAACCGCAAAGCCGAGCGCAGGCTGCCGAAGACGCTGCGGGGCAAGAACTCCCAGAACGTCTCACCGAAGCGCGACGATGCCGGGTCCTCCGGTGTGGCCACCCGCACGTGGTGGCCGCGGTTGTGCTCGATGTAGAAGTGCCCGTAGCCGGTCTGCGCCAGGGTGATCTTGGACAGCCAGCGCTCAAGCGACTCCTTCTTGTGTCCCATCTCGTGCGCGGTGTTGATCCCTACCCCGCCGAGAGCGCCCACCGAGAGCGCCAGGCCGATCTTGGCCGCCCAGCTCAGCGGACCGTCGTAGCCCAACCAGCTCAGGTTCGACGCGGTGAACAGATACGCGCCGAGGAACAGGCTGAGGTACTGGAACGGGATGAACGCGTAGGTGCAGTAGCGGTAGTACTTGTCGTTCTCCAGCCAGCCCATTACCTCATCGGGAGGGTTCTGCCCGTCAGACCCGAACCGCAGGTCAAGTGCCGGCAGCAGGATGTAAAGCAAGATCGGGCCGATCCAAAACAACACCTGCGAGGCGGTCTGCCAACCGAATTGGTTCATCGCCCAGACGATCGGCAGGATCGCCAGCAGCAGCGTCGGGACGATCAGTCCCATCAGCCACAGGTAGCGCTTCTTGTCCTGCCAGACCGCGGTGTCTGGGCTTAGTTCGGCAGTCATCTGGCAACCTCCTTGTGAGTCAGAGCACGTTGCGGTTGGACATTACAGGGGTTTGCGTCTTCTGTCTAGACACAGATAGCTGATTTGTAAAGTAAACTCGGCGATAGGCCGGCGCCCAACGTGTACTCAGGGCGGAAAATCGGATGAGAATTCGCCGCCAGTGCATGCTCGGCGCGCTGGCTGCCAAGCGACGTGGCTTAGGAGGCGACCTCGGCGTCCTTGGCCACTTCAGCGGCCTCCCGCCTGGCCAGCACGGAGTGCCGACGCCCGTATCCCAGGTAAATGGCGATCCCGGCGACCATCCAGACGGCGAACCGGATCCACGTCAGCGCCGTGAGGTTGACCATCAGCCAGAGACACGCGCAAACGGAGGCGATCGGTAGTAGCGGCACCCACGGGGCCCGGAAGCTTCGTGGCAGGTCGGGGCGGGTCCGGCGGAGCACAATCACCCCGGCAGACACCAGGACGAACGCAAACAGCGTCCCGACGTTGACCATCTCTTCGAGCTTGACCGTCGGAAACGTCGCCGCCGTCGCCCCGACCAACACCGCCACCACCGCGGTGATTCGCACCGGCGTTCCGCGCGAACTGGTCTTGGCCAGCTGACGGGGCAGCAACCCGTCGCGGGCCATTGCGAACAACACCCGGCATCCGCCGAGCACCAGCACCATGACCACCGTGGTCAGCCCGGCCAGCGCGCCGACCGAGATGATGCCGGATGCCCAGTGCACACCGTTGGCCGCGAAGGCAGTGGCCAGATTGGCGTGCCGGCCGTCGGGGGTGGTCTTCAGCTCGGAGTAGGGAACCATGCCGGACAGCACGATCGACACCGCGATATAGAGCACGGTCACGATGCCCAACGTGGCCAGGATTCCGCGCGGAACGTCGCGTTGCGGGTGCTTCGTCTCCTCGGCCATGGTGGCGACGATGTCGAACCCGATGAAGGCGAAGAACACGATCGACGCTCCCGCCAGCACCCCGTACCAGCCGTAATGGCTGGTGTGCGCGCCGGTGAGCAACGACAACACCGACTGATCGATGCCGCTGCCGGCGTGGTCGGCCTGTTGCGGCGGAATGAACGGCGAGTAGTTCGCCGGCTTGATGTAGAAAGCGCCGACGACCACCACCAGCAACACCACCGACACCTTGATGGCGGTGACCACGGTGGAAAAGTGCGACGACAACTTGGTGCCCAGCGCAAGCAGCGTCGCCACCAACGCAACGATCACCAGCGCGCCCCAGTCGAGCTTGAACGAGCCGAGAGCTACTGTGCCACTGGGCAATCCAAAGACAGTCCCCATGTAGCTCGACCACCCCTTGGCCACCACTGCGCCGCCGATCCCCAGCTCTAGAACCAGGTTCCAGCCGATGGTCCAGGCTAGAAACTCGCCAAAGGTGGCGTAGGAAAACGTGTAGGCGCTGCCTGCCACCGGCAGCGTCGAAGCGAACTCCGCGTAGCACAACGCCGCCAACCCGCAGGTGATCGCAGCGATCAGGAACGAGATCCAGATGGCGGGCCCGGTGAGGTCGCCGGCAGTCTGTGCGGTGACGGTGAAGATGCCGGCTCCGATCACCACCGAAACCCCGAAGACGGTGAGGTGCCACCAGCTGAGGTCTTTACGCAGCCGGCTACCCGGCTCGTCGGTGTCGGCGATGGACTGCTCGACAGGCTTGGTGCGCCAACGACCGGCCATGAACCCGGACAGTACCGAGTACTGTGGCCGAATGCGCGGGGAGAGCAAAAGGGCGCATGCTGTCGTAATCGGGGCCAGCATCGCGGGGTTGTGCGCGGCGCGGGTGTTGTCCGATTTCTACGACCGGGTCACGGTGTTCGAACGCGACGAACTCCCAAGCACACCCGTCAACCGTGCGGCAGTCCCGCAAGGACGCCATGTTCACCTGCTAATGGCCCGTGGCGCGCTCGAATTCGAAGCGCTGTTCCCCGGTCTGCTCGACGACATGGTGGCCGCCGGGGTCCCGAAACTGGAGAACCGGCCGGACTGCATCTATTTCGGCGCTGCCGGTCACCTGCTGGGGACCGGAGACACGCTGCGGGACCAGTTCACCGCCTATGTGCCGAGCCGGCCGCATGTGGAATGGCAGCTTCGGCGTCGGGCCGTTGCTATCGAAAACGTCGAACTCCAGCAACGTTCGGTGCGCGAACCGTGCTTCGACGGTGGCACGCGACGAGTGACCGGGGTGTTGCTGGATTCCAACGACAATGCCAACCCCGAGTTCGTCGCGGCCGATCTCGTCGTCGATGCGGCCGGCCGCGGCACCAGGTTGCCGGTGTGGCTGGGGCAGTGGGGATACCAGCGGCCCCGTGAAGACGTCGTCGACGTCGGCATCGGCTACGCGTCACATCAGTTTCGGCTTCCCGATGGCCTGATCAAAGAAAGGGTGATCGTGGCCGGGGCATCCCGAGAACAGCCGTTGGGGCTGGGCATGCTCGGTTACGAAGACGGCAGCTGGGTTATCACTACGTTCGGCGTCGCCAAAGTCGAACCGCCACAAACTTTTTCCGAGATGATCCGGCTGGCCGAGAAGCTGCTTCCCGACCGGCTGCACGCCGCACTCAAGCATGCCGAACCCGTGGGCGAGGTTGCCTTCCACCGCTTTCCCGCCAGCCGATGGCGCCGCTACGACAAGCTGCATCGGTTTCCGGCTGGGATCGTGCCACTCGGTGACGCGGTGGCCAGCTTCGACCCCACCTTCGGGCAAGGCATGACGATGACCTCGCTGCAGGCAGGTCATCTGCGCCGAGCTTTGACTAGTGGTCAGGACCTGGCGCGCAACGTGAATCGGGCCACCGCCAAGACCACGTTCCCGGTATGGATGATGACCGCGATCGGCGATTTCAATTTCCACCACGCTGCGGGAACGGCGCCCAGGTGGTACCGGCCGGTGGGTAACTTGTTCGACCAGTTCCTCGGCGCCGCAGAGACCGATCCCGTTCTCGCCGAATGGTTTTTGCGCAGGTTTTCTCTGCTGGACAGCCTGTACATGATCCCGACGCCGGGGTTGATCGCCCGCACGATTCGGCACAACATGCGGCTCTGGCTGGCCGAGCGCCGGCAGGCCCGCCGGGTCAGCCAAGCGGCGGTGGGCTGATCACAAGCCGACGGTGGCCCGGAATATCTTGGTCGGTTGGTCCGCGATCAGCCGGATGGGCCCGTCGTCGGCAGCCACCCAGGCGGCGGCGCCGCGGTTGAGCTTCACCGCCCCGGACTTTCCGCACACCGTCGTCGAACCCTCAGTGCACAACAGGATCTGGGGGCCGTCATGGCGCGACGGCGCGTCGACTTCGTGGCCGAGTTGATCGTCGCCGAGGGTCAGCATCGATGCGGCAAACTCGACGGCAGGGGTGTCATAGACCAACCCGAGCCCATCATGGTGGGTGGGCGGACGCAGGTGAGACTCGGTGGTGGGTTCGAAATCCAGCACCCGCAACAACTCTGGGACGTCGACGTGTTTGGGAGTCAGGCCACCTCGTAACACGTTGTCGGAGTTGGCCATTACCTCCATCCCGACACCCCGCAGATAGGCGTGCAGGTTTCCCGCCGACAAGTAGATCGCCTCACCAGGATTAAGCGTTATCCGGTTGAGCAGCAACGCGGCCAGCACGCCGGCATCGCCGGGGTACCGTTCGCCCAACTCCAGCACCGTCTTGGCTTCGGCAGCGAATTCCGTTGCACCGCAGCTGACGTACTGGATGGCACCCTCCAGTACGGCGGCCACTAGGACATCGATGTCGGGCTGGGGTGCCGTGATCCAGGTGGTGAACAAGGCGCGCAGGCCATCAGCATCGGACTGGTCGTTCAACAAGTCGATGAAGGGATCCAGGTCGGATACCGCGAGAGCCCGCAGCAGTTCGATGGTTTGGGCCGCGGGGCGGAATCCGGCGAGTGCCTCGAATTGCTGCAGCGCCACCAGCAGCTCGGGCTTGTGGCTGGTGTCGCGGTAATTGCGCACCGGCGAGGTCACCGGAATACCGAGCCGCTCCTCGCGAAAATAACCCTCGGCGGCTTGCTCGGCGCTCGGATGTGCCTGCAGCGACAGCGGTTCGTCGGCCGCGAGCACCTTCACCAAAAACGGAAGGACGTCACCGAACCGGGCGCGGGCCACCGGGCCCAGCTGCCCTTCCGGATCGTCGAACAGCGCCTGCAGCAGTGAGGTTTCGCCGTCCGGGCCTTCCAGCCAGGCCGGATCCCCGGGGTTAGCGCCGAACCAGAGTTCGGCTTCAGGATGGGCGGCAGGGACGGGACGCCCGGTGAATTCGGCAATGGCGGTACGCGATCCCCATGCGTAGGTCCGTATCGCTCCGCGTAGCAATTGCACTGTCTACTTATCCCCGCACCAGCCGCAAATAAACCGCGGCCATCTCCAGCCGGACGGCCAATATGGCCAGTTGCTGCTCGGCCCGTTGGGCGCTTACCGACGCCGAGCGGTCATCCGACAGATCCGGCACATCCTCGGCGCCGACGATGTCGACGCCGTCGAGCGCAGCGACCCGAGACGCCACGACGGAGCGCTCGGCGTCCAACGTCAACGCCAGCACCCGCAGCCGCTCGGCGACCGGGCCGTCGATCTCCTCGTCGTGAAACAACGCCTCGTCCGGGTCGGAGGAACCCGACTCTGCGACGGCGCGCAGCGCCACCAGGGCGTCGGCGAGCCCGGTGGCGGCGACCACCTGATGCGCGATCCGCAGCAGCACCGATGACCCGTGCCTGGCCAGGGCCAGGGTGGCGGCACAGTCGCCGGCCAGCACGACACGGCGCCGGGACATGCGCTCGACTAATGCTTTGGCCGGATTGGTGAACACTTCGCGGCTGGCGCTGTTACGCAACGCCTCCGCGTCCAGTTCGTCGGCCAGCGCGGCGAGATCCACACGCAGCTTGGGATCGACGCTTTGCAAGGCAGCCAGCCCGGCGGCCAGGTACCGGCTCAGCCGGAACTCGTCGGGGATAGGCAGCCGCGG
>NZ_JBAUZA010000490.1:0-3588 GCF_049585075.1 Mycobacterium sp. | reverse complement strand
CCACAGCGACAGGGAAACGCCCGGACCCATCCCGAACCCGGAAGCTAAGCCTGCCAGCGCCGATGATACTACCCAACCCGGGTGGAAAAGTAGGACACCGCCGAACACACACAAAAAAGGGCACCCCACAAAGGTGCCCTTTTTTATTGCCGAAAATACAAATGCGTTTCGGAGTTCATCGGGTGAATTCTGATCAAGTTATCGTGGCGCTACGAATTGTCGATCGGCGCGAACGCAGGGCCGCTCGCGCGACCATCACGGGTGGTTGAGCAGAGTCATGAGCCGTGCCGTTTCTCAGATGATGACGGGCTTACCCCGGCACTGATCGGCAGCCGAAACTTGTCGTACCCGGTTGCAATGATGAGGTCATGTCCTCGATCGCATCGCCTTCCGCGGTGGTGAGCCCTGCCGAGCGCGTAGATGCGTTATTCGAGGAGTTGGCGGAGTTGGCCGGTCAGCGCAATGCGATTGATTCGCGCATTGTGGAGATTGTCGCCGAGCTGGATCGCGACGAGCTGTGGGGTGCTACGGGTGCGCGTTCGGTGGCGGCGTTGGTGGCCTGGAAGCTGGGCTCGTCATCGTCAAATGCCCACACGATCGCCACTGTGGCGCGCCGGCTGGAGGAGTTTCCCCGGTGCGCGGCGGGCATGGCCGAGGGGCGGCTGTCGCTGGATCAGGTCGGGGTCATCGCTGCGCGGGCGGGCGAGAGTTCCGATGAGCATTACGCGGAGCTGGCGCGGGTCGCCACGGTCAACCAGCTGCGCACCGCGGTGAAGTTGGAACCGCGACCCGAACCCAATGTTCAGCCGCAACCGCAGCGCTCGATCACCAAGACCTGCGGCGAGGATTCCACCTGTTGGCGGATCAAACTTCCCCACGACGACGCGGCGCAGTTCGACGCGGCGCTGGCGTCTCACCTGGATGCGCTGTTCGCCGAGTGGAAGCACGATCACGAGACCTGCGGCCGCACATCAGAGGATTGTCCCCCGTTACCTACTGTCGGCGAGGCGTTTATGCGCCTGGTCCAGGCCGGATGGGACGCCGAGGCGACGCGCCGGCCACACGGACATCACACCACCGTGGTGGTGCACGTCGACGTTGAGCAGCGCGCCGCGGCGCTGCATCTGGGTCCGCTGCTCACCGACGCCGAACGCCAATACTTGAGCTGTGATGCCACCTGTGAAGTCTGGTTCGAACGTGACGGCGAAGTCATCGGCGCCAGCCGTACCACCCGCCTGATCAACCGGCGGCTTCGGCGCGCGCTCGAGCACCGCAATCCCACGTGCGCGGTTCCCGGCTGTGGGGCCACCCGCGGTCTGCACGCACACCACATCCGGCACTGGGAAGACGGTGGTCTGACCGAGTTGTTCAACCTGGTATTGGTGTGCCCTTATCATCATCGGTTGCACCACCGGGGCGTGATCACTATCGCCGGAGCCGCCGACGATCTCATCGTCACTGACAGCTCCGGTCGACGGCTCAGCGCCGGATCGCTCGCCCGTCCGCCGAACCTTCCCCCGCCGGCTGTCCCACCGTGTCCTGGGCCCACCGGCGAGCGCGCCGCCTGGTGGTGGTACGAACCCTTCCAGCCGCAGCCGCCACCAACAACTAGGTTGGCTACCGGAGCCGGATCATCACAGGCACTTTACCGAAGCCCAAACAGGTTGAGGCATAAAGAATTTCGCCTGCGCACTCCGCAACGGCAACTTAAGCACCCGTGCGACTAGGGGTCGGTGCTGACTCATCTTTGGGCACAGGTTGCCGGGCGTTCAGCCAAATGGAACCGCGCTGGGGCCACCGAGATCCACGCTCGCAGCGGAGTCGAGACTTGCCAACACGTCCACACCTGTCATGGCGTGATCGACGGCGTTGATGATCGGTTCGACGATGACATCCAGGCCGTCAGCATGAGCCGCGGGGATGGCGGCAAGCGGACCGATGGTGAAAGTAAGAGCCGCGCCCGCACTGCTGCCCCAGCCGATCACACGACGCCAGCGATCCACGGTCCGATGTGACGGGCTCGTGCGGTTCGAGCAGTAGCGTTGACCAGCCATCTTTGAACCTCCCCATCGAGGCTTTCCATCTGCGGTTTCGTCAAGCTAGCCCGTGAGTGGTCCTGGCGGGGCGAAATACGGGCCTCGTCGTCGAACCGGCGGCCGCGCTCGGCATCGCGGCGATCCTCGAAGACCATGACCGCTTCGCCGGCCGACACATAGTCACCATCCTGTGCGGAAGCAACGTCGACGTTGACGCCTACCGCCGGTGGGTTGGTGCCGGTTAACCGTCAGCCGCGTCGGTTGGCTTTTCCCAGTGCAACAGGTAACGCCAGAAAATGAGTCGGCGCACCCGCACGCCGGGCAGCACCGCGCCCGCTTGCGACGCGACTTCCCGGGTGGTCAGCGGGGGATCCATGACGACTGGCATGGCTGCGTGCGTGATGTCCTTCGCGAACCAGTCTCTGCTCCCCGCGGACCTGGCGGCAACGAACGTCGCGCCCAGCAACCGATGTCCGACTGCCGCGGCAACTTCCGCGGGGAATTCGAGGCGTAGATCCTTTCGGGGCAAGGCGACGGCGGCGAGGATTCCGCCGGGGCGTAGCAGCGCCGCAAATCGTCGTAATGCGTCCTGAAGAGGCATGTGATGCAGTGCGCTGATCGAGACGATCGCGTCGTAGCCACCGGGCAGCGGAGTGGTCAGGGCGTCGGCGCACATGCAGTTCACGTTGGCGGGGGTGCGCCGCCGGGCCAGCTCGATCATCGCGGGTGAGCGATCAACGGCGTCGACTTGGTCCACTTGGCTGGCTAGTCGGGTCGCAAACGAGCCGGCACCGCAACCAACGTCGAGCACCCTATGGCAGCGCTGTGGCAGTTGGCCGAGCAGTAGACGGTGGTAGTAGGCGTTGTGATCCCAGTCGAGCACGGTCGCGACGTTACCGACGCGCCGCCGGACGAGCCGCGGCGGAAGCCCTTTAACCTTTGATATGACGACGCCAAAGTGGTCAGGACGAAAGGCACTAGTGGTCGAGGAAACGCGTGGTGGCTCTGGTAAACCGCGGCCGAGGCAAGCGCCGCGGTCGCAAAGACCGACTTCTGGCCCCGGGCGCGGGCGTAGAGCGCAGCCCCAGCATCCCTCCGCCAACGATGACACTGCGGCCCCGCCGATCCGGTCTGATATCGAACCAAACCAGCTGGCACCCGAGATCCGTCGCGAGCTCAGCACTTTGGATCGGGCCACCGCCGACGCGGTGGCCCGCCATCTCGTCGCGGCCGGCGAGCTCATTGACGACGACCCCGAAGCCGCGCTGAGCCACGCGCGGGCCGCCCGGGCCCGCTCTGGCCGTATCGCCGCTGTCCGGGAAGCCGTCGGGATCGCTGCCTATCAGTGTGGCGACTGGGCGCAGGCACTGGCCGAACTGCGCGCGGCACGCAGGATGGGCAGCAAGTCCGCGTTGCTGCCGCTGATCATCGACTGCGAACGCGGTCTGGGCCGACCGGAACGGGCGCTTGAGCTGGCGCGAGGGCCCGAGGCGGCCCAGCTCAGCGGCGACGAGGCCGACGAGTTGCGCATCGTCGCCGCCGGCGCCCGCGC
>NZ_JBAUZA010000489.1:0-1797 GCF_049585075.1 Mycobacterium sp. | reverse complement strand
CGGGCCGGCCGCCGAGGGCCTCGGCCACATCGGAGACCGACAGCACGCCGTCGCCGGCGATGTTGTACGCCCCCGGTGGAGCCGATCCCGTTGCCGCCAGCGCGATGGCGGCGGCGACGTCGTCATGATGCACCAGCTGCAGGGGATTCCCGGGATCGGGAACGAGCGGTTTGAGCACCGGCAGCATGCGGCTTGCGGTGCTCAAGTAGGGCACCCGGTTCCACGGCAGCGCCTCGACGAGCGCGTGCGCATGCGGCCCCGCCACGATGCAGGGTCGGAGGATGAACACCTCCAGAGGCGATGTCGCGGTGAGTTCAGCGAGCGCCGCTTCGCAGGCGGCCTTCTGCTCGGAGTAGTAGTGCTCAGGCGAACCCCGCGCGGGAACCTCCTCGGTGAGGGGGACCGGATTGTCGGAGTGATAGCCATAGGCGGCCACCGACGAGCTGTACACCAGCCTGCGCGGCCGACTGTCGGGGGCGCCGGCGACGCAAGCTTCGATGACGTTACGGGTGCCGCTGAGATTCACCTGCTGGCTGTCCTCGCGCGACCCCATGATGACGAATGCCAGGTGAACCACCACATCGGCTTCGGCGACCAGCTCGTCTACCGCGTCACGGTCGAGGATGTCGCCCTGGCGGTAGACGGTCTTGGTCCACCCCTGCGGATTTGGGTCAAATGGCCGTCGCGCCATGCCGATGATGCGGTCGACACCTGGGTGCTGCTCCAGGGCTGAGACAGCTGAAATGCCGATATCGCCAGTCGGGCCGGTAACTGCGACGGTGAGTCCCATGGGTGCGTCAACCGTGGTGGCGGCCCGAGCGGCGGCGCCACCAGACCATCGCGACGACGGTCGCGCCGGCAACCGACGCGACTACCGCCAGCGACGGCTTAGCCGCTGCCTTGGACCTGTCGAGCACGTCCTTTTTTGCGTCCAGGTTCGCCGAAAGCGCATCGACGGTCTCACCGAGCTGGCCGCGGGTACGTTCGATGTCGGCTTGGATCTCGCGGATGTCCGCGTCGCGTCCGGGTTCGTGTGGTTCAGCTGCGGTCATGGCGAGAAACCTTCACTTGTTGCACGTCTTTTTTGACGTTGGCGACGGTCTGCGGCGCTGCCGGTGTCATTTCGCCGGCCTGCTTTTTGCTGAGCAGAGCGGATATCCCGGCAGCCGATAGCACTGCCGCACCGACAATCAGCGCAGCCGCCCAGACTGGCAGCGCCAATGCGACCGCGGCAATGGCCGCCGCGATCAGGCTGGTCACGCCGAGGAAGGCGAGCAGACCCGCTGCGGTCAGTAGCCCGGCGCCGATGCCGGCATGTTTGGCCGACTGCTGAAATTCTTTCTGCGCCAGGCGCATTTCATCTCGCACCAGTCGCGAGAGTTGAGCGGACAGCTGGCTCATCAGCTCACCGATTGAGGCTTCTGGCTTCGGATTTGCTTCCAAGCTCATGTGCGCCTCTCCTCCTCGTCGCTGCGCTCCGCATCGTCGCCGGCGCGGCTCATCGGGTTACCTCCATGCATCGTCACCAATGGGCTCCGGCTACCCGGCTGGCCAACCGTCAAACCCGTGCACAGCTGGCAGTTAGTCCACAGCCCGGGGTCGGCAGGCTCCGCGACGACCCTGGTGAGGCAGTCGGCGCACCTACCGTCGGCGCATGCGCACAGAACTGCCTGCCGAGCGACTGCAGCGACGGCTCGGCGCCCAACCGGACAGCGAGGCCGACGGCACCGATGCGGACACCGACCCAAACTCGCTGCTGCCACGGTGGCTTCCGGACGGCTCCTCGCAGGGTGCAGC
>NZ_JBAUZA010000488.1:0-26152 GCF_049585075.1 Mycobacterium sp. | reverse complement strand
GAATATGGGCGCCCAAGCCTGCCACGCGTGCGTTGACCCGGCCATAGCAACGCACGATAACGCCGCATATAACGCGTGTTTTGGCGTGACGCCCCCGGCTCGAGTCACCACGCAGCCACCGAATGCGCCGACCCAGGCCCCCGCCACCACGCCGGTGCAGGCGCCGAGCAATCCGCCGAACCAGGCTCCGACGACCAAGCCTGCGGTTGTTGCGCCGCCGAAGGGTTTGGACGCGTCGCCTCAGGCCATTGCGGCGGCCGAGGCGGCGCCGGCGACGCCGGTTGACCCCGCCTACCCGTCGCCGCCCCCGACTCATGTGGATTTCAATCAGCAGGTACAGAGCGTGATCGAGAGCCGCAACGCCCACATTGACGTTGTCAACGGGCTGGCCCATCCCCGCCATTGGGACTACATCGACTACGACCAGGATGGGCATCCGCTCCTGTACAACCCGATGCACGAGGCGATGACTTTCCGCTACTTCTATGCGGGCGCCTACCGCGAGGCATACGTCTTCCCCGGTAGCAGGGTGATGCTCAACGTCGAAGTCGGCGGGGTGTTTCCGTTCACCGCGGTCGGCGGGGATTATCTGGCATCGGGCAGCTTCTACGGCGGATCGCCGCCGCCGCTCTACCATGATGTCGCTGCCTATATCCCGGCTTATAACCAGTGGGTCCAGGTCGGCAAGGTACAACGGGTGGGCCATGACGACAGCCAGCCTGTCGGCAATCAGGACACCTTCATGCTCGATGACTCCACGCTTGCGTGGGGTCAGGCCAATAACCCCACCAACGGCGGCCAGATCACCGTGGCGAAGACGCAAACTCTGCCAGGTGTCGGTCCCTCCGACGACGGCAAGTCCCTCATCGATTTGGCGGTGGCCTCGCATCCGCGAGGAGCCATGACGCCCGCGCTGGTCGGGCTGGTTGCGGTGCTGGCGTTGGTGCTAGGTGCCGGCGGCGCCTGGGTGTGGAAACGCCGCGGAGAAAGAACGGCCTAGAGATGAGCAAAATCGCATTCGGACTCGCCGCGCTCGCAGCCTCGACTGCGGTCCGCGTGGCGCATCCGCCGCTGGCATATGCAGATTGCAACACAACGGTGTGACCAGATGCTCGGGCGGAACTCGCGCGCGGCCAGTTCAGCGGACGATCGGAAACCCGCGGCAATGGGAGCGGCCACGGCGTGACCATCACCGGCGACAAGAATCCAATCCCATTGCGGCATATAGGTACATCCCAAACTGTTCCGAGAAAGGGCCGAGATGAGGAAAATTGCACTAGCGGGACTCGGCATTGCAGCAGTCACCTTCGCACCGCTGGCAACCGCCGATCCCACCCCAGGCCACGACGCGAAGGTGAAGACCCAGACACCACCGATGCTCTGCGAAATAGGCTCCGACGATGCAGATCCCGGCATCGGCCCTAATGTGATCTGCCAGGGTAGTTTTGTCCACGCCTCAGCGGACGATGATCAGGCTTTCGTCACCGCGTCAGGTCACTTCAGTTACCGAAGTGCCAACATTGGCACCGGATACAACCATGCCCCTTTTGGCACCCTCGTCCCAGGCCAGACCTACCACATCCAGGGCTGGACGGTCGTGGCAGGCAATGAGGGCATTCGCTTCACCAACGACGGCACTGGGCACGGCATGTTCGTTGGCAGCGATACCACCGTCAATGCGTTCTGACTCGTCGAGAAATGAAACAGGAAGTCCCCTGCATGGCCGATGTGAAGCTCATCCCGCTCGAAGTACTGCTGGGCCACCCAGAACGGACGGCGCCGCAAATCTCGCCCGACGGCAAGCGGCTGTCATACGTTGCACCACTTGACGGCGTCCTCAACGTGTTCGTAGGTGAAGCCGGAACGGGAAACGAGCGACCGGTTACCCACGACACTGACCGCGGGATCCAGGGTTACCTATGGGCCCAAGATAACCGCCACCTGATGTACGTGCGCGATAAAGATGGAAGCGAGAACTTCCGCCTCTACGACGTCGACTTGGACACGGGTGTAGAGCGTGACCTCACGCCGGTGGACGATGTGCAATGCCGGCTCATGGCCCACCACAAGCGATTTCCGAATGATGTGCTCCTCGGCTTGAACAAGGACAATCCGCAACTGCACGACGTGTACCACTTGGATCTGACGACTGGAAAGCTGGAGAAGATCGTTGACAACCCGGGCTTTGTCGGTTGGGTGGTCGACTACGACCTGAGGGTCCGCGGCGCGGTCGAGACGACGCCCGATGGGGGCGCGGTGATCCTGGTGCGTGACGACGAAGTGTCCGATTGGCGGCCACTGCTTGAAGTATCGCCCGACGATGCGGAATCGACGGGGCCCGTTGGGTTCACGAAGGACGGTAATGGCATGTACATCCAGTCATCAGTCGACTCGAACGCCGGACGACTGGTGAAGATGGACATCGCGACCGGTGCGGTCGAGGTGATCGCCGAGGATCCGATATACGACATTGCAGGGGTGATGATGAACCCTGACACGCGCGCGATCGAAGCCGTTACAGTATATCGTGATCGCCTGGAGTACAGGATCTTCGACGACTCGGTCCGCGCCGATGTCGAAGCTCTCCAGCGGCTCAATGCGGGCGAGTTGATCATCAGCGGTCGAGACCACGATGACATGACCTGGCTCGTGGCGTTCGACGACGACTCCGCGCCTGTGAAGTTCTATAGATGGGATCGCCCTGCTAGGACCGCCACATTCCTGTTCGACCACCAGCCGCAGCTGAACGACTACCCGCTGGTGCCGATGGAGCCCTTCACCTTTAGGGCGCGAGACGGGCTGACGATCCATGGCTACCTCTCCTTCCCTGTCGGCGTCGAGCGCACCAACCTGCCGACCGTCCTCGTCGTCCACGGTGGCCCATGGGTTCGCGACGGCTGGGGACTTGATCCCGAGGCACAGTGGCTCACGAACCGCGGATACCTGTGCGTGAACGTGAATTACCGCGGCTCCAGCGGCTATGGCAAAGCGTTCATGAACGCCGGTAACCACGAGTGGGGCGCCAAAATGCACGAGGATCTGCTGGATGCCATCAATCACCTTGTCGCGCAAGGCGTTGTCGACGGTGAGCGCGTGGCCATCTATGGTGGATCCTACGGGGGTTACGCCGCGCTGATCGGTGCGACGTTTACCCCTGACGTTTTCAAGTGTGCGATATCTATGGTCGGCCCGTCCAACCTGAACACGCTCATCGAGTCGTTCCCCGAGTACTGGAAGCCGATGATCGCGATGTGGCACAAGCGGGTTGGTGAGGACAAGGACTTCCTGTGGTCACGTTCGCCGCTGTCTAGAGTCGACGCCATCAAGATCCCCATCCTCATCGCACAAGGCGAGAATGATCCGCGCGTAAAGCGGGCAGAATCAGAGCAGATCGTTGCGGCCATGACGGAGCGTGGTATCGATCATGAGTACGTGATGTACGAAAACGAAGGCCACGGATTGGTCAAGCCCGAGAACCGCCTCGACTTCTACCACCGGGCCGACCGCTTCCTCGCCAAACACCTCGGCGGCAGGGCGGAGTGAACTGACTTGCTAGGCAACCAGATCCGGCGCACCTGAGACTCGGCTCGCAGCGCATTTTGCAGGACCTCTATACACGCGCGTCAAACTACTTGGAACCAGCCGTCTAGATCAACGCGCAAACAGCCGAAATATGACTGCAGCAAATTATCGGATTACCTCAGTTGCCGATTTTGAAACTGTTGCCTGATTGATCACACTCCATGTAGGAGTCGGCGTGAGAGCGCCCTGGCAGCAAAGGTACGTCACACTGCCAACCGTCGACGTTCTGGAGCTGGAGGGTGCCGCCGTCGGCGAGTCGTGGTCCGGTCAGATAGTCCGACGCAACCTGAACCGCCGTCATACAGTCGGGATTACCGTTGAGCACAATGACCGGTAAGGCGACACCGGTGCGAGTCTCGACGTGACCGCAAAGGGTCCCCGGTGGCTGCGCTTCGACTGGTACTGCGGACGCTATGACGCCGGCTCCCGACGCGACAAAGATCGCAGTGGCGATAGGCAAGGACCATTGTGCGAGGAAGTGCCGTGCACGAGTATGTCTCTTGGTCATTGTTGACCTCCCTTGAGGAATCTCCGGTTTCCTTTTTGCGATGCAGTTACGTGTTTGGCTGTGCTCATAGCGTAGTAAGCAAATTCGTTCTATGCCGGTGGAATGCATGGTCGAAGTTTGACGCGGACTTCTTGGAACTTTCTTGGCAGTAAGCTGCGGGGGATCAAATCGCAAAGCTGCAGTGGGAGCCGTCGAGGGCACTAGATAATAGAGGCATGCCGACGTCTGGCGACGCTGGAAAGCGAGCGTTGCCGCGCCGCCTTAGCCGGCTGGCCCTGGTCGGCGTCGTAGCAACGCTACTTTTTTAGCCGCCTGCTCGCTGTGGGCCGACGGGCGCGAGTCCTCTCGCCGTAACCCAACTAGTGAGATTCAGCCGCCCTTCACGCTGGATCAGATCGGTGGTGCGCCGAACGTGGCTCGAGCTCTTTCGGCGCCGATTACCCAGTGCGTTGTGCGCGACGACACTGCGCACCCGGTCTTCCATGGGTGCGTCGATTGGCACAGTGCCGTCCACGGGAACTATGCGCTCCGTGTCATCTCGCGCCTGACCAGCGATCCGAAGTTTGTCGATATCGCCCAGTCCGTAATATCTCCCGACGGCCTGCGCTGTGAGCTTGCGTCGCTAAATGCCGGGAAACTCGATCAGGAGATTCCCTACGGCTTCGCGTGGTTTCTAATTCTCACTCGAGAATCGGCCTCAGCCGACATGACGCCATTGGCCTTGGCGGTAACTTCTCACCTGCGTCGCTGGATCATGGATCACGTCGAAGGCGCCGACTTCTCTGCGGCTGAATATCAGAACCTATCGTTCGCAGTGTTCGCGCTTCACCGCTGGTATCTCCGCTTCGCTCCCGAAGTTGCGGCCACCCTTCGTCGCACGGTTGTGTCGGTCTTAGTGAGGCGCTGGAAAGAGCCATGCTCGCAAGCGGGCCGACGGATAAGCGGGTTTTTCGATCCCTGTGCCAATGTCCTCCTTGCCCTCAGCGACGCGCACATCGCCGACCCCAACGTTATGGACAATGCGATCTCGCAAGGGTTTTGGACGCGGTCACCGCCGTGCAACCGCTGGCCTCGCGGGGGGTGAGCAGGGTCCACGCGGCTGGGCTCAACTTCTCACGGTCGTGGGCGCTCTACATCGCCGCAGCGGCACTTGGTCGTAAGCAATTGGCTGCTGCGGCAGATCAATACTTTCTTGCGACGTTCAACGCGCCTGAACTATGGCGCGAGAATTATCGCTCCTACAGCCACTGGGTCGCCCAGTTCGGTGTGCATGCCCTGGACCTCCGCGATCAGGCTCAGCAGCGCCTGCTGCGAACGCGGTGACTCACTTTAGGCGCTGACTCGATACGGAAGCATTGCCAAGAGCTGTGCAGGTCGCGGTTTGAAGGAAGGCGTTCGTCGAATGTCGATATGCCAAAAGGCGTATTCACCCGGCCCTACAACGCATTCGGTATATCGTGAGTTGGCCGCGCTGGTGCACGCGCGCAACCGAGTAAGCGCGGCGACGGCTAGGAGCGAAGAGATGATGGCGGCCTTCGAAAAGGTGCCGGGCGGGCCACCCGACGAGCCACAGGGCTTCCTCGTCGTCGACGAGGGCGGCTCCAAACGCGATGTGCCGATTTTTGATCAGCTGTTTGTCGGTCGGGAATGCACGGGCATCAGCGAGCGACGCCGACTCGTTATCGACGACCCCGAGATCTCCCGCACCCACCTCGAGATTCGGCTCGACGCCGCAAACGATCAGGCTTTCCTGATCGATACCAGCAGCAATGGCACGTCGCTCAACGGTGTGCGGCTCGAACGGGCGGCTATCTTGCCTATTCGCCCCGGCGACGAGATCCGGATCGGCGATGTGGCACTTACCTTCTCCTCGCAGCGGTTCACCGCTGTCGCCAAGAGCGCCCCACGGCTCACACAGGCCCGGATCGGCCAGGCCGCAATGGTGATGGTGGTCGGCGACATCGTCAACTACTCGACGATCTCGCAGGTGACAGACGAGCAAGTTATGGCGCGAAGCCTGCACACACTGTGGCATGGGGTAGGCGGTGTCCTGCAGGCCCATCACGGCTCCCTGAGTCACTACGCCGGCGACGCGTTGTTTGCGGTCTGGGAGGTGGACCGGTTTCCGGATGCAATCGAGCTGGCGATCGACTTCGCTCTCTCCGCGAATCAGCTTGTGGAGCAGCTCGGTCCCGAGCTGCCGTTGCGCGGGCCGGACGGCTTGCCGATCCACATGGGCTGGGGTGTGGTGCAGGGCATGGCCGCATTGGCCGCAATGACCAGGTCGGTCGACGCGGTGATCGGCGATGCGACCAACGTGGCGTTCCGGTTGTCCGGGCTGGCCGGCCGCGGCGGGCGGGCAGCGGTGCTGGTGACCAGCGGCGTACACCGCGCCGCTTATGGCCAATTTATCTGGGGCGCAAGCGAATCCGTCGAAATCAAAGGTCGGAGCGGGATGGAGACCGTATTTCCGGTTATCGCACGCAAGACCGCTGACGAGGTCGGACTCGCTAACAGCAACCTGCAGGGCAACCTCGATCCACACCCCTAAGTCCACAGCACCGCGGCGGATAGTCCTCGTGGGCTGACCCTTATACGGCACTGCCGAGCGTGGCACACCGAAGGTGTTTCAAGAATCTCCCAAGGCGTCCGCCCCACACTTGACCGAACACCCAGCGCTTCTGGCGATTAGGAAAGGCCAAATGAATAGAAACGTAATGGTGCCTGTGCGGCCACGGTTGGATCAGTTAGCAGCTCCGACCGAGTCGAGGGGATGCCTACCATGACGGATGACCACATACCGCGCCTACCCGCTTTGGCGGGGCGCCACCAAGCCCGCAATCTGAACCGCGCCGCGACCCGGTCGAAGCGTAATCGGCTCATCGCGTTGCTGGTGGTAGCGCTCGTAGCGGCCGCAGGTGCCAGCACGTCCTGTCATTCCAAGGCGACCGGTGGGGAGTTAGTGCTTACCGGAGCCACCGACCCCGGGGCCAACGCGTTCATGCCCCCCGCGGCCGAGCCGCCGCCGACGAACACTCAGCCCGCGCCCACCCTGCAGCCACAGGGCGACGGCACTACCGTGGCGACCCAGCCCCTGCCCGGCGACCGCGACGGCCTCTACGGAGGCACCGTCAACAACGCCCAAGTCGATCGCGACAAAATAATCGACTTCCTGCGCGCCCACCCCGCCCAAGCGAGCGCCTTTGTCGAATCCCTCAACAGCGACACCACCGTGTTCTGGAGCGGCGGGCATCCCCTTGGCGTCGCCGACATCCCGACCTATCTGCGCGAACTCACCCCAGTCGTGTTGCGGCTAGACACCCGGGTCACCAACCACGGATTCGACGGAACCCACCTCCGTACCCTGCAATCGGTCTTCCAAGCGGGTACCGCCGTGCTCGTCGACGCCCACGGGGTGCCCCGCGTCCGCTGCTACTCGGGCAGCCCCCTCACCGCGCCGATCGCATTGAGAGGCGCACCGAGACTCGTCGGCGCACCCTGGCCCGGTTACCACCCCGGAGCCCTAGTCGAGGTCAAACCCATTACTGCGAAGATCGCCAAGTTCGTCCTCGTTGACGTCGTCACCGGCCGACCCTTCAACCGACCCGTCGCCACCACTGGCACCAACGACACGCCACACACCCAACCCGTCAGCTCACCCCAACCTGGCACGAGTTCGCCGCCCACTTCCCCTTCACCGTCACCCTTCAAGGCAACACACTGACAATCCGCGGCAAGAGCGGCCCTTTGAACGCCGACGGATCGTTTGTGCTCGCCGGCCCTAACGGCCCATACGACTACCTCACCATTAAGGGTGTCTTCGCTACCGAGGGCGGCCGCACCGTCATCCGCGACGGCAAATGGGACGACAACTGGGTCCACGGCACGTGGGTTGCCACTAAGCAGTGAACGACAATTCAGGATCACTCCCTCCTTGCCCGCACTAGCGCCGCACCAGTTCAATGATTTGCGTTAGGGCTTCACGGGCTGCGATCCGGCCTACCTCCCGGGCACGATCATCTGGTGCCACTCGAGGAAGCCGATGCTGCTTGTGTCGGCATGGATCGCTACGTCGGCGTGCGCCAGCACCGCCGAGGACGCCATCGCGCTGCCGATCGTCATGGTGCGCATGAGGGTGTCCACAAGGTTCGGCACCCACGGCGAGCGCGCCGGCTTCGTCGCCGAGACGGGCTTCGCCGCCTGACCGCTACCTATAGTCACCGCGATCAAGGGCTCGTCCGAACGCCCCAACGCGGCCACGGCAGGTTGTCGAGCACCCCGCCGTCGACGTGCAACGAACCGTCGTAGACGACGGGCGCGTAAAGACCCGGCACTCGCAGCGAACAGCCGACGACGTCGGCAACCGGCCCGCGGCGGTGCACAACTGGCTGGCGGGCCAGGAGATCGACGCTGACACAGCGGAATTCGTGCGGCAGCTCTTCGACGAGCTGGCCGCGTTGCGGAGCGCATCCAACGTGCGCCGCCCCACGAATAAGTCCTTTGGATGGCAGGGTGTAGTCACTGGTCGGGTTGCTGCGGATGACGTACTCGTAGATAGTCGCATCTACCGCGTCCGCGTCCCTACCGGAGGCCGCGAGCCCCGCGATGATCGCGCCCATACTGGTCCCGACGTAGCGCACCAAGAATCCTCCAAGGGGTTGGCGTCAACGTTGCTGTGACTTCACCAACCGGTTGGAATGACCAGCCCTCACGGCAGGCCCCGACCCTGGACATTTGCCCCACCGAGGAAGAAGATGACGACTCAAGCTCAGCGTAACGCCGTGACGGTCCAGCTGGGCCTCGCTGGTGGCGCGGGAGGTTTGCCATGGCAGGGCAACTGATCGACCGCGACAAGCTGGGTGTGCTGACCAAGATCGGCCAGGGCGTGGTGTATGGCGCACCCGACGCCAAAGCCAAGTTCGCCCCGTGCATGGACTACGAGGAGCCCAAGGCTCAGACGCTGGCCAGCATTGATTTCACCGCACTGGCCGCGATATCCGCCCTGGTCGAGGATTCGCTGTCCTATGCCGCGGATGAGCGGTTGATCTCTGTTGCCGCCTCGCCGTGCGCGATCCTCGAGAACGGTGGAGCACCACCGGGATTCGTGAGGCCCGCCATCCCCGCCGAGTTCTTCATCTCACTGCCCGGTTCGTGGGTGAAACCGATGACCGCGTTCGGTCCCGACGACATCGAGAACAGCCACAAGACCGGCTACTACCTCAAACGCGGCCACGGCGAATGGTTCGACCAGCCGCGCACCTGCCAGTACCCGACGTGGGCGCCGGACCCGATCTTCAGTGAGCACGACCACATTCCACTGGCCGTACTGGTGGCACACATCGCTGGCGAGAACATCGGCGCGGCCCAACGCATCAACACCGTTGGGCGCTAAACCCCGACTCGAAAAGCCGAGGAGGCTGCATGTTTACCCTATTGGCACTGGCTGGGCTATGGGTGGTGAACCTGCTCATCTCGATCAACAACGCGAGGTGCGTCGGCAGGGCATGGGTGGAAGCCAAACACGCCGGCGGTATGCCACGGTTCATGGCGTGGTGCGTCGCCATCATGGCCGCCATCGGATTCACCTGGTGCATCAGCATCGTGCTGGGACTCGGCGCATACGCCCTGCACTGGCTCGACGACCAAGACATAGCCCTGTTCTTCGACTCGACCTACGTGGTTCTGGTTCCGTTCCTTCTGTTCACCGGCATTGCCATCACGATCCAATCGTGGGCGGTGGCCTACCGCGGGTCGGTCGCGCAGAAAGGCATCGCCGTCTACAACACGTTCGCGACGACCTTCAACACCTATCACGCGGTGCGCAGCTACGGCATGGCGTTGCGCCACGCGCTCGCCGCGTTCGGCAAAGCGCTGTCCGGCACCCGACGCCAACCCCAGGCCGCGGCCATCCTGTTGGTGGCGGCGTTGGTTGCGGTCGCTGCGTGCAGCGGCAGCATCATCACGTGGCTGATCATCCGCAAAGAAGCGGCAGCCGGTGAATGCATGCCGATCAAAGACGAGCCTGCGGTGCCAGTAGTGCAGAAGCAGGAGGAGCCGGGCTTGACGCCATAAGCCTGGTGGCGGTTTTTGATTCCATTGAGAACGGGAGATGAGATGGGCTTCATACAAGCGATTTCAGCCGGATTCACCAAATACTTCAATTTCAGCGACCGGGCCTGCCGGTCCGAATTCTGGTACTGGATGCTCTTCGCCGGCACGGTCGCCATCGTGGGGAACATTGGCAACTGGATGCTGCACACAAACCTCGTTAACCTGCTTTTGGGGCTCCCCTTCTTCTTTCCCAGCTGGGCCGTCGAAGTTCGGCGCCTACACGATATCGACCGTTCGGGTTGGTGGATCCTGATCGCCGTGATCCCGTTCATCGGCGCGATCATTCTCATCAGATGGTTCGCCACCAAAGGCGACGAAGGACGGAACCGGTTCGGATCCGATCCTTTAGCCGCAAACCCATTCCCGAACCACCAATTCGGAGCTGCGACTTAAGGCAGGGCATTCTGCGGCGTGACGACTGCGCACTCGCCGAGCGTCCTGGCGCAGCTTGAATCGGGCGTCCGAAGCTTCGTTAGGAGGTGCCAGGACGTCGCCCGAGCCCGTGGGTGTGGACAGCAGAGCATCTAAACCGAGTCATAGCTCATCTTCTGCGTCGATACCGTCACCGGGCTCATCTTCGCGATCGGTGGTGGCCCCTGTACTGCGCTGCCACCCGAACACGATCAGGGCACCACCGACTACCACTAGGACGACGAGTTCCCACATGGCGACATGGAACGTGCCGTTGCCGAGACCCGCGTACGCCAGCTTCCCGGCGATCCACAATGCGACAATTCCGACGGCGAAGAGGACGCTGCGCACCGCAGCAATTTTGGGCATGCTCAAATTCCCAGCCTCCTGATGAGCTGTTGAGCGTCGTCCGTCCGCTTCTGGCCCTGACGCTCATTGGTTCGCCTCGCCGAAGTCACCTCCAGGATTACTGCGGGCGATCGCATCGATATACGTCGTCAAGCTGTGTAATTCTCAGGCCTGCTGCGACGGGCCCTTGTGGCGTGAGCACGCGCTGGTGGCGGGCGATTTTGACCGACCTTGTTGTTCAGTACGAGCTGCAGCGTATACGCGTCCCAGCTTGATCACTTGCGGTTGACCAGTAATGGAGTCCCTTCCAGCCAGCATCGTCAGACAGCCGGAGCGGCCAGGGTGACCAGACCGAGCTCGGCGCCAGACGCAAGCATCGGATGATGCGGTAGCGCCCGCACGGTGTAACCGACCGAGCCGGCGACCGGCAGCGTCGTCGTGGTGGAGAAGATGTGCTCGCCGCCGGCCGCGGTGCCGGTGTACGGCATCTCGATCGTGACCGGGTCGACCAGTGCGTCGCTGGTGTCGACCCGGCCAACCACCGCCTCGACCGTGACCTCGTCGGGGCGCAGCCTGGCTAGCTCTACGGTCGCGGTCAGCGTGAGCTTCGACCCAAGCACTGGAGTGTCGGGCAGCCCGGTGCTGTCGACGTCGGTGATGTGGATTAGCGGCCACGCCTCGTACGCCCGCCGGCGGTAGGCGGCCAACTCGCGGGCCGGGTCGAACGTCACCTGCCCGTCGCCGTCAACCGTCACGGTGTGGCGCAGCGACTCCGCCGCCGGTAAGTAGTAATTCTCGACATAGTCGCGCACCATCCGGGAGGCAAGGACTTTCGGGCCGAGCGTTTGCAGCGTGTGGCGGACCATCTCGATCCACCGGCGCGGCACTGACTGCTCGTCGCGCTCGTAGAAGGTCGGAGCCACCGACTTTTGCAGCAGGTCATAGAGCGCGGCCGCCTCCAGGTCGTCGCGGCGACCCTCGTCGGCCACTCCGGAGGCAGACGGTATCGCCCAACCGTTCTCGCCGTCGTACCACTCGTCCCACCAGCCGTCGCGGATGGACAGGTTCAGCCCGCCGTTGAGCGCGCTCTTCATCCCCGACGTTCCGCACGCTTCCAGCGGGCGCAGCGGATTGTTCAACCACACGTCGCAGCCCCAATACAGCAGCCGGGCCATCGACATGTCGTAGTCGGGCAGGAACGCGATGCGGTGGCGCACCTCAGGCCGGTCGGCGAACTGCACAACTTGCTGGATGAGCGCCTTGCCTCCGTCGTCGGCGGGGTGCGACTTGCCGGCGACGATCAGCTGGATCGGCCGCTGCTCGTCGAGCAACAGCTGTTGCAGCCGGTCCGGGTCACGCAGCATGAGGGTCAGCCGCTTGTAGGTCGGGACCCGACGAGCGAACCCGATGGTCAGCACGTCGGGATCGAATGCCGTTTCGATCCAACCTAATTCGGCTTCGGGTGCGCCACGTTCGAGCCACGAGCGGCGCAGCCGCGCCCGGACGTCTTCGACCAGCAGCGCCCGCAGTTGCGAGCGGATCCACCACAGATGACCGGCGTCGACCTCGTTTAGTCGCAGCCAGACTCCGGGGTCACTGAACGCCGCGTCGTCCGGCCCCACCAGTTCGCGACCCAGCTCCAACCATTGTGTCGCCGCCCAACTCCGGGCGTGGACGCCGTTGGTGATCGAGCCGATCGGCACCTCGTCGGCGTCGAATCCGGGCCACAGCTCGTTGAACATCGCTCGACTGACCCGGCCGTGCAGCAGCGAAACGCCGTTCGCGCGCTGCGCCAGCCGCAGGCCCATGTGGGCCATATTGAACTTCTCCGGGTCATCCTCGGCGCCCAGCGCCTGGATCCGGGCCAGCGGCACGCCCGGCAGCAGCGCGGGGCCAGTCTCGCCGGCCTCGGCGTCTGCGAAGTACTGCTCCACCATCTCCATCGGAAACCGGTCGATACCGGCAGGCACTGGGGTGTGTGTCGTGAAAACCGTGCTGGAGCGCACCACCGTCAACGCGGTGTCGAAATCCAGCCCGGCGTCGACGAGTTCGCGGATGCGCTCGGCACCGAGGAATCCGGCATGGCCTTCATTCATGTGGTACACCTCGGGCGCGGGCAGCCCTTCGATGGCGGTGAAGGCCCGGATGGCACGTATCCCGCCGATGCCGGCCAGGATTTCCTGCTGCATGCGGTGTTCTTGATCCCCGCCGTAGAGGCGATCGGTGACCCCGCGCAGGTCGTGCTCGTTCTCCGGAATGTCGGAATCCAGCAGCAGCAGCGGTACCCGACCGACCTGCGCTACCCAGATCCGCGCACGCAGCCGCTCGGCGTCCGGCAGCGCCAGCTCAACCAGCACCGGCTCCCCGGCGCCGTCGGTGAGCAATCGCAACGGCAGGCCCTGGGGATCCAGCGCAGGGTAGGTCTCATGCTGCCAACCGTCGGCAGTCAGCGACTGCCGGAAATAGCCGGAGCGGTAGTACAGGCCGACCGCGATCAACGGCAATCCGAGATCCGACGCGGACTTCAAATGATCGCCGGCCAGGATTCCCAATCCGCCCGAGTAGTTCGGCAGCACCTCGGCGACGCCAAACTCCATCGAGAAGTAGGCGATGCCGTTGGGCATGGCAGCGCCGCCGCTTTCTTGCTGCTGGTACCACAGCGGGCGGCTCAGATAGTTGTTCAGCTCGGCGGCCAGAGCATCGAGGCGATCCAAAAAAGCGCCGTCGAGCGCCAGTTCGTCGAGCCGAGCCGGGCTCACTGCGCCCAGCAGGGCTACCGGATCTTGAGCGCACTTCGCCCACAGCGCCGGTTCGATCGCCTCGAAGAGCTCCTGCGTCGGCTTGTCCCACGACCACCGCAGGTTGGTCGACAGCTGTTCGAGCGCCCCCAGGCGTTCCGGAAGGTGAGCACGGACCGTGAACCTACGCAGGGCTTTCACGCGTCCCTACCTTACTGACCACACACCGGGGTTCGCCTCCCGAACAACGTGCGCATCCCTGCCCCGAGTGTGGCCCGACACTACGGTGGGTATTGGGCGCAAAGAGCTTGTCGCCTGAGTAGCAACTCAAGAATCAGAACGGAGTGACGGTGCCCGGTCGTGTCGAGATCGATGACGTCGCGCCCGTCGTATCGTGTGGCGCGTATCCCGCAAAAGCTGTGGTCGGCGAGGTAGTTCCAGTCCGCGCGACGGTATGGCGTGAGGGTCACGACGCGGTTGCAGCGACGCTGGTGGTGCGCTACCTCGGCGCACGCTACCCGCAAGCCGGCGAAACCCGGCGGCTCAAGGCGGTGCAGGCCCCCTTAAAGACCGCATCAGTGGCCGAACCCGCCGCCGCGCCGCTCCCCCGGGTCAAGCCGCTGCTGCAACCGATGAGCATGGGCGACGAGCCCTACGTGTTTCACGGTCAGTTCATCCCGGACAGCGTTGGGTTGTGGACGTTTCGGGTGGACGGTTGGGGTGACCCGATCCACACCTGGCGCCACGCCATCGAGGCCAAGCTGGAGGCCGGCCAAGGCGAGTCCGAACTGTCCAATGACCTGCTGATCGGAGCACAGCTACTCGAACGCGCCGCGACCGGTGTCCCCCGTGGCTCGCGCCAACCGTTGCGTGCTGCCGCCGCAGCCCTGCAAGCGCCGGGGGATCCGGTTTCCCGGGCCGCGCTGGCGCTGAGCCCCGAGGTCGAAGAACTCTTGACGCAGTACCCATTGCGTGAGCTGGTCAGCCGCGGCGAGCAATACGGAGTGTGGGTGGATCGGCCGCTGGCCCGGTTCGGCTCGTGGTACGAAATGTTCCCCCGCTCAACCGGTGGCCGGGACGCCAAGGGAAACCCGGTGCACGGCACCTTCGCCACTGCGACGGGGGCATTGCCGCGAATCGCGCAGATGGGCTTCGACGTGGTGTACCTGCCGCCGATCCATCCGATCGGCAAAGTTCACCGCAAGGGCCGCAACAACACCGCGACCGCGGTCCCCGGCGACGTCGGGTCGCCGTGGGCGATCGGAAGCGATGAGGGCGGCCATGACGCGGTGCATCCGCAGCTGGGCACGATCGAGGACTTCGACAACTTCGTGGCAGCGGTGCAGGACTTGGGTATGGAGGTGGCTTTAGACCTGGCGCTGCAATGCGCGCCGGATCACCCGTGGGCCAAGCAACATCGCCAGTGGTTCACCGAATTGCCCGATGGCACCATCGCCTACGCGGAAAACCCGCCGAAGAAGTACCAGGACATCTACCCGATCAACTTCGACAACGACCCCGCCGGTCTGTACGACGAGGTGCTGCGTGTGGTGCTGCATTGGGTGGACCATGGGGTGAAGGTTTTCCGTGTCGACAATCCGCACACCAAGCCGCCCGACTTCTGGGCGTGGCTCATCGGCCAAGTGAAGGCCATCGATCCGGACGTGTTGTTTTTGTCCGAGGCATTCACACCGCCGGCACGCCAGTTCGGCCTGGCCAAGCTGGGCTTCACCCAGTCCTACACCTACTTCACGTGGCGCACGTCGAAGTGGGAGCTCACCCAATTCGGCGAGGAGATTCCCCATCTCGCCGACTTCCGCCGTCCCAATTTGTTCGTCAACACCCCAGACATCCTGCATGCCGTCTTGCAACACAATGGCCCGGGCATGTTCGCGATACGGGCCGTACTGGCGGCAACGATGAGCCCGGCATGGGGGATGTACTCCGGTTATGAGCTCTTCGAACACGAAGCCGTGTTGGAAGGCAGCGAGGAATATCTCGACTCCGAGAAGTACGAGTTGCGACCGCGCGACTTCGCCGGCGCACTGGCAGCGGGCCGATCGCTGGAGCCATTTATCGCAGGGCTGAACAAGATTCGTCGACTCCATCCTGCTCTTCAGCAACTGCGCAACATCACGTTTCACGCCGTCGACAACGACGCACTGTTGGCTTACAGCAAGTTCGACCCGGTCACCGGCGACTGCGTGCTGGTTGCGGTGACGCTTAACGCGTTCGGCCCGGAAGAAGCGACGTTGTGGTTGGACATGGCCGCATTGGGTATGGAGCACTACGAGCGGTTCTGGGTCCGAGACGAGATAACCGGCGAGGAATACCAATGGGGACAGGCCAACTACATACGCATCGACCCTGGCCGCGCACCCGCTCACATCATCAACATGCCGCTCATACCGTCCGAATCCAGAATGGCGCTCTTGCGCCGGAGGTGACGCCCCGATGAAGTCCAAGTCCACCGACCAACTCGCCAGGACTGATTTGGCGCCTGAACCCAGCGACTTGGCCCGCCTTTTGGCCGGTGAGCACCACAACCCGCACGGCATCCTCGGCGCCCACGAGTACGGCGACCACACAGTCATCCGATCCTTCCGGCCACACGCCACCGAGGTCGTCGCACTTGTCGGCCAAGAACGGTTTCCGCTGCAACACATCGACTCCGGATTGTTCGCGGTGGCGCTGCCCTTCGTCGACCTCATCGACTATCGCCTCGAGGTGAGTTACGACGGCGCCGGTTCGAATACCGTTGCCGACCCCTACCGCTTTCTGCCGACGTTGGGCGAAGTCGATCTGCATCTGTTCGGTGAGGGACGCCACGAACGACTGTGGGAGGTGCTGGGCGCGCATCCACGCTCGTTTAAGACCGCCGACGGCGTGGTTCAAGGTGTGTCGTTCGCCGTCTGGGCGCCCAACGCCAAGGGCGTCAGCTTGATCGGGGAGTTCAACGGCTGGAACGGTAACGATGCCCCGCTGCGGGTATTGGGCTCGTCGGGAGTATGGGAGTTGTTCTGGCCGGGCTTCCCGCCCGATGGCCTGTACAAGTTCCGGGTGCACGGCGCCGACGGCTCGATCACGGACCGGGCGGACCCGTTCGCATTCGCCACCGAGGTGCCTCCGCATACGGCATCACGGGTGAACGTGAGCACCTACCGATGGACCGATGACGACTGGATGACGGCGCGGGCCCAGCGCAATCCGGTGTTCGAGCCGATGAGCACCTACGAAGTGCACCTGGGCTCGTGGCGACCGGGCCTGTCCTATCGCGAGCTCGCCCGCGAGCTGACGGATTACGTTGTAGCGCATGGGTTTACTCACGTCGAGATGCTACCCGTCGCCGAGCACCCGTTCGCCGGATCGTGGGGCTATCAAGTCACGTCCTACTACGCGCCGACGTCGCGGTTCGGCACGCCGGACGAATTCCGGGCCCTCGTCGACGCGCTGCACCAGGCTGGAATCGGCGTCATCGTGGACTGGGTCCCGGCCCACTTTCCCAAGGATGCATGGGCGCTGGGCCGGTTCGACGGCACCCCGCTCTACGAGCATTCCGACCCTCGACGTGGCGAGCAACTCGACTGGGGTACTTACGTATTCGACTTCGGTCGTGCCGAGGTGCGAAATTTCCTGGTGGCCAATGCGCTGTACTGGCTCGAGCAATTCCACATCGACGGCCTGCGGGTGGACGCCGTCGCATCGATGCTTTATCTCGATTATTCGCGCCCCGCCGGTGGCTGGACGCCGAACATCTATGGCGGCCGGGAGAATCTGGAAGCTGTGCAGTTCCTACAGGAGATGAACGCCACAGCGCATAAGGCGGCACCGGGAATCGTCACCATCGCCGAGGAGTCAACGTCGTGGCCCGGTGTATCGCGGCCGACTAGCGTTGGTGGCCTGGGCTTTTCGATGAAGTGGAACATGGGCTGGATGCACGACACCCTGGACTACATCGGCCACGATCCGGTGCACCGCAGTTACCACCACCACGAGATCACCTTCTCGATGCTCTACGCATTCAGCGAGAACTTCGTGCTACCGATCAGCCACGACGAGGTGGTGCACGGTAAGGGCACGCTGTGGTCGCGCATGCCGGGCAACGACCACGTGAAAGCGGCCGGCTTGCGCAGCCTGCTGGCCTACCAGTGGGCGCACCCGGGTAAGCAGCTGCTGTTCATGGGCCAGGAATTCGGGCAGCGCGCCGAATGGTCGGAGGAACGCGGTCTGGATTGGTTCCAACTCGACGAGAACAGCTTCTCCACCGGGATCTCCTGCCTGATCAACGATCTCAACAAGATCTACCGCGGCCACCCGGCACTGTGGAGCCAGGACACTACGCCCGAGGGCTATTCCTGGATCGACGCCAACGACTCCGCCAACAACGTCTTGAGCTTCCTTCGGTACGGCAGCGACGGCTCGGTGATGGCCTGCGTGTTCAATTTCGCCGGTGCGGAGCACAGCGGCTATCGTCTGGGCCTGCCCACCCCGGGCCGGTGGCGTGAGGTCCTCAACACTGACGCGACCAACTACAACGGCACCGGTATCGGCAATCTCGGCGGTGTCGACGCAACCGACGAACCGTGGCACGGTCGCCCGGCATCCGCGGTGTTGGTGTTGCCGCCGACCTCAGCGCTGTGGCTAGAGCCCGAATAGGCGACTAGTACAGGGCGTTGGCGAGGTTACGCCGGCCGGCGATGACGTCAGGGTCGGCGGCGTCGAAGAGCTCGAACAACTCGATCAGCCGGGTGCGCACCGAGGTCCGCTCGTCGCCGGACGTCCGCCGCACTAACGCAACCAATCGGTCGAAGGCTGCCTGGACATCCTGGTTGAGGATCTGCACGTCGGCGGCGGCGAAAGCGGCTTCGATGTCGTCAGGAGCGGCATCGGCGCGGGCCACTGCCTCGGGCCCTTGCGCGGTAGCACGCATCAGGAAGGCGAGCTGGCGAATCGCACCCTTGGCCTCGGCGTTGTTCGGATCGTCGTCCAGGATCGCCTGATACGAGTCGGAGGCCGCGGCGAAATCCCCGTCCTGCAGCTGCTGGCGCGCCTGCGCGAGCGCCGGGTCCACCGCCTCGGGTTCCTCGGAAGTCGTTGCGCCGCTGAGCTTGCCCGCAGTTGCCGACAGCAGTGAGTCCACCCAGCGGCGCAGCTGATCGGCCGGCTGAATGCCTTGAAAGCTCGAAAGTGGCTGCCCCCCGGCCAAAGCCACGACAGTCGGGACGACTTCGACGCCGAATATCTGTGCCACCCGTGGAGCCGTGTCGACGTTGACGCTGGCCAGCGACCACTTGCCGTTGTCCGCGGCGGCCAGGCCGGACAGAACGTCGGCCAACTCGAGGCACACATCGCTGCGCGGCGACCACAACAGCACGACTACCGGCACCTCGTTGGACCGCAGCAGCACCTCTTCTTCGAAGTTGGTTTCGTTGATCTCGGTGCCGATGGGCACAGACGATCCAGCCGATCCCGCCGTGGCCGCATCGCCGCTAGACGGCGCGCTTTGCTTGAGGCCGGACAAGTCGACCGCACCGGTCATCGCAGGGCCAATCGGAGGTCGCGGACGGGTCACGCGATCAAGTCTGGCACGCGGTCATCGATCGCGTCTCATCCGGTTCAGGCAGCCGTATGAGCAACATCACATTCACCGTCGGCAGGTCACCGCGATCACTACGCCGGCAAACTTCTCAGCGCGACAGTGGATTCGTCGCCGACTGAACGTACTGGCCGGTAACTAACCGGCGCGGAGGATCAACGCGTCGCCCTGACCACCGGCTCCGCACAGCGCAGCAACCCCGTATCCGGAGCCGCGGCGGGCCAGTTCGAGCGCCGCATGCAGCGTGATCCGGGCGCCCGACATCCCGATCGGATGCCCGACGGCGATGGCACCGCCGTTGACGTTGACGATGTCGGGATCGACGCCCAGTTCCCGGGTCGAGGCCAGCGCCACGGCGGAAAACGCCTCGTTGATCTCCACCACTTCGAGTTGGCCGACGGAGATACCTTCGCGACCAAGAGCCTTTTTGATCGCGTTGGCAGGCTGTGATTGCAGCGTCGAATCCGGGCCGGCCACCACGCCGTGTGCGCCGATCTCGACCAGCCACGACAACCCCAGCTCGGTGGCCTTGTCCTTGTTCATCACGACCACCGCGGCCGCGCCGTCGGAAATCTGCGACGCCGATCCGGCGGTGATGGTGCCGTCCCGACGAAACGCCGGCTTCAGCCCGGCCAGCGATTCCGCGGTGGTGTTGGCGCGGATGCCCTCATCCTCGTTGAACTGCAATGGATCGCCTTTGCGCTGCGGGATGTTCACCGGCACGACTTCGTCGGCGAAGACGCCGTCCTTCCATGCGGCGGCTGCCTTCTGGTGCGACCGCGCAGCGAATTCGTCCTGTTCGAGCCGGGTGAACTTGTCGACGTCGTTGCGCTGCTCAGTCAGCGCGCCCATCGGCTGGTCGGTGAACACGTCGTGCAGGCCGTCGTAGGCCATGTGGTCGAGCACCGTCACATCGCCGTACTTGTAGCCGGCGCGGCTGTCCATCAGCAGATGCGGCGCCTTAGTCATCGACTCCTGGCCGCCGGCCACCACGACGTCGAACTCACCGGCGCGAATCAGCTGGTCAGCCAGGGCGATCGCATCGATACCGGACAGGCACATCTTGTTGATGGTCATGGCCGGCACATCCCAACCGATACCGGCCGCTACCGCGGCTTGCCGGGCAGGCAACTGACCAGCCCCGGCGGTCAGCACTTGGCCCATGATCACGTACTCGACCGCAGAGGCGGGCACGTTGGCCTTCTCCAGGGCGCCGGCGATCGCGATGCCACCGAGATCGCTGCCGGAGAAGTCCTTCAGCGAACCCATCAACTTGCCGATCGGGGTTCGCGCTCCAGCAACGATCACCGATGTCGTCATGACTACCTCCAAAAGCGGGGCTTAACTACCGATCCAACGGATCGGAGAGGCGGAATCTTTCCCGTCAGGTTACCGTTACGTTATGACCACCGATCAAGTTGACGGCCGTCTAATACTCGCCACCGCGTTGGTGACGGCAGTCGACCATGTCGGCATTGCGGTGCCCGACCTCGATGCTGCGATCGCGTGGTACCACGACCACCTCGGCATGATCGTGCTGCACGAGGAAATCAACGACGACCAGGGCATTCGCGAGGCGATGTTGTCGGTGCGCGGAGCTCCGGTCGGCAGCGCGCAGGTGCAACTGATGGCCCCGCTCAACGAGTCGTCGGTGATCGCGAAGTTCCTCGACAAGCGCGGTCCCGGCATTCAACAAATCGCTTACCGTGTCAGCGACCTCGAATCCCTCACCGACCGGCTGCGCGAGCAGGGTGTCCGGCTGCTCTACGAGGGCCCCCGGCGCGGCACAGCGAACTCGCGAATCAATTTCATCCATCCCAAGGACGCCGGCGGCGTTCTGATCGAATTGGTCGAACCGTCTGCCGACTCAGACTCTGCGCACTGATTTCTTCAAGACCACTTTCGAGTGGGCGCGCGGGTTGCCCGATTAGCCCAGCACGAGGTGTGCCAGTGCCGCCGGTCGTCGATCGCCACCTCACCGGATTCTGCTAGCCACACCACCACATGGGCTGTGCCCGAAGGGATTTCGTGATCGCAACCGGGGCAGCGATATGTCTTGCCAGCGCGCGCGGCAGCGACCGGTCGCACTTGGTAGTCGTAGCCGTCGGGCCCGGTTTCCACCCGGTGTTGCACCGGTAGCGGCCGAAACGGCTGCTTACGCGGTGGAGTGCGGCGCCGAGGCATGACCCCAGTCTAGTGAGACAGCTCAGAACAGCCGGAACTCGTCTGAATCCATTCCGCGCATCTTGTCGTAATCCAATGTCAAACAACGGATTCCGCGATCAATGGCCAAAGTTTTCGCTTGCGGCTTAATCTGCTGTGCGGCGAACACCCCGCTCACCGGCGCCAGCAGGCTATCCCGGTTGAGCAACTCCAGATAACGGGTGAGCTGCTCAACTCCGTCGATCTCCCCGCGACGCTTGATCTCGACCGCGACCGAGCGGCCCCGCTCGTCGCGGCACAGCAGGTCGACCGGCCCGATCGCGGTCATGTACTCGCGGCGCACCAGGGTATATCCGTCGCCAAGCAGCTCGACATGCTCGGCCAGCAACGCTTGCAGGTGGGCTTCGACGCCGTCCTTGACCAGCCCGGGATCGACGCCCAAGTCGTGGCTGGAGTCGTGCTCGACGTCCTCGATGGTGATGCGCAATTGCTCGCCGGATTTGTTCTGCACCACCCAGACCGGCAGCGCGCCGTCCAGCTCCTCGGTGAGCCAACACGGCGGGCTCATCCAGTTCAGCGGCTTGTAGGCACGGTCGTCGGCGTGCACGCTCACCGAACCATCGGCCTTGACCAGCAATAGTCGACGGGCTGATGCCAGATGAGCGGTGAGTCGGCCGAGATAGTCCACCGTGCACTGGGCGATGACGAGACGCACGCGACTCACCTTAAGCGGGAGCCAGGAGACGAATTAGGCTGACGCCAACATGACGGCCAACACATCGCTGGCGCAACGCTTGGGCCGGCTCCTGGAGAGGGTGACTCGTCAGAGTGGCCGGCTCTCAGAGACCCCAGCGTATGGCTCGTGGCTGCTCGGCAGGGTCTCCGAGAGCCAGCGCCGTCGCCGAGTGCGAATCCAGGTCATTTTGACTGTGCTCCTGGTCGGGGTGAACGTGATTGGGATCGCTGTCGCCGTGCTGCTGGTGACGGTGGCTTTCCCGGCGCCCAGTGTCTTTTCCGATGCGCCGCTGTGGATCAGCTTCGTAGTCGCACCGGCGTACATTGTCGCCGCGTTGGTGTTCGGCATCTTCTGGATCACCCGGCGGGCCCTGCGAAGAATGCGATGGGCCATCGAGGGACGCAAACCCACCCCGCTCGACGAGCGCAACACCTTCTTGGCCCCGTTGCGGGTGGCGGTGCGCCTCCTGATCTTCTGGGGAGTCGGGGCGGCACTGCTGACGACGCTCTACGGCCTGGCTAACGGCCTGTTCATCCCCAGATTTTTGCTCGTCTTGAGCCTCTGCGGTGTTCTGGTGGCCACCAGCGGCTACCTGATCACCGAATTCGCTTTGCGTCCGGTGGCGGCCCAAGCGCTTGAGGCCGGACCACCGCCACGTCGGTTTGCGCCGGGCATCCTGGGCCGAACCATGACGGTCTGGTTGCTCGGTTCGGGTCTGCCCGTCGTCGGCATCGCGCTGAGCGCGTTTTTCGCGCTGGTGCTGGGGAACATGACCCAGACCCAGTTCGAAGTGGCGGTGCTAATCGTGGCGACGGCGACGTTGATCGTCGGCTTTCTGCTGATGTGGGTCCTGTCCTGGCTCACCGCGACACCGGTACGGGTGGTACGCGCCGCGCTCAGACGTGTCGAGCAGGGCGATCTGCGAGGCAATCTGGTGGTCTTCGACGGGACAGAACTCGGCGAGCTGCAGCGGGGCTTCAACTCGATGGTCGACGGCCTGCGTGAGCGTGAACGAGTGCGCGACTTGTTCGGCCGGCACGTGGGACGCGAAGTCGCAGCAGCGGCCGAGCGCGAACGACCAAAACTCGGTGGTGAAGAGCGCTATGTCGCAGTCGTTTTCGTCGATATCGTCGGTTCCACGCAATTGGTGACGAGCCGCCCCGCCGCGGAAGTCGTCCAGTTGCTCAACCGATTCTTCGCGGTGGTCGTCGAAGAGGTCGATCGGCAGTGTGGACTGGTCAACAAATTCGAGGGCGATGGCGTGCTCGCAGTCTTCGGAGCACCCAACCGTCTCGACCGACCGGAGGAGCAGGCGCTGGCCGCGGCACGCGCGATCGCTAGCCGACTCGACAGCGAGGTCCCCGAGTGCCCAGCCGGTATCGGGGTCGCGGCGGGTAAAGCGGTCGCCGGAAATGTGGGCGCCAAAGAACGGTTCGAATACACGGTCATCGGCGAACCGGTCAACGAAGCCGCCCGACTGTGCGAGCTGGCTAAGGACGAACCCGGCCGGCTACTTGCGTCCTCGGACACCGTCAACGCGGCGGGTGAAAATGAGCGGGCCCGTTGGTCTTTGGGCGAGACCGTGACGCTGCGCGGCCACGACCAGCCGACGCAGCTGGCAACCCCGGTCTAGCCATGCGAACGCCCTCAAGCGCTACTCGCGCAGGCTTAGCGGTTGCGTTCCATAGTCGCCAGCACGATCGACGGCGACGCCACCACTAGGCCTCATCACCGTGTAACGCGGGCTCCACCCCCTCCAACCACGACGATGTCGGTTTTCCGCCAGTAATGTCAGTGGTCGGGTGTAATTGTTTCAACCGTGCATGAAGATTTCGAACGCTGCTATCGGGCCGTGCAATCCAAGGATGCCCGGTTCGACGGCTGGTTCGTCACCGCGGTGCTGACCACCGGGATCTATTGCCGCCCCAGTTGTCCGGTCCGGCCACCGTTCGCCCGCAATGTCCGGTTTTATCCGACGGCAGCCGCCGCCCAACGCGCCGGCTTCCGGGCATGCAAGCGCTGCCGCCCGGACGCGTCGCCAGGCTCGCCAGAGTGGAACATCCGCGGCGACCTCGTCGCCCGGGCCATGCGATTGATCGCCGACGGCGTGGTTGACCGCGAGGGCGTCACCGGGCTTGCCGCCCGGCTGGGCTACACCACGCGACAGCTTGAGCGGCTACTGCAGGCCGAGACCGGTGCGGGCCCGCTTGCCCTCGCCCGCGCGCAGCGCACGCAAACTGCGCGGGTGTTGATCGAGACAACAGATCTGCCGTTCGGCGATGTCGCTTTCGCCGCAGGCTTTTCCAGCATCCGCCAGTTCAACGACACCCTTCGCTTAGTCTGCGATAGCACTCCCACGCAGTTGCGCAAACGAGCGGCCTCGCGGTTCGGGCGCGAGGGCGCCTCATCCGGGACAGTGTCGCTGCGCCTACCGGTGCGGGTTCCGTTCGCCTACGAGGGGGTCTTCGGCCATCTGGCCGCCGGCGTGGTGCCTGGATGCGAGGAGGTGCGCGACCACACATATCGGCGGACGCTTCGGCTGCCATTCGGAAACGGCATCGTCAGCCTGACACCCGCACCCGATCACGTCCGATGTCTGCTGGTGCTCGACGATTTCCGCGACTTGACGAGCGCGATCTCGCGTTGCAGACGGTTGTTAGACCTCGACGCCGATCCAGAGGCGGTGATCGAGGTATTGCAATCTGATCCAGCACTGGCGCCGGTTGTCGCCAAGGCACCTGGGCAACGCATACCCCGGACCGTCGACGAAGCCGAACTCGCTGTGCGGGGGGTGCTGGGTCAGCAGGTATCGACCAAGGCCGCGCGAACCCACGCGAGCAGACTCGTCGTCGCATACGGCCAGCGGGTCCACGACGCCGACGGCGCCCTGACGCACACCTTTCCGTCGGTCGCGCAGCTCGCCAACATCGATCCGGCCCATCTCGCGGTCCCGGAGGCACGTCGGCGGACAATGACCGCGCTAATCGCGGGGCTGGCCGACGGCAATGTCGTGCTGGACACCGGCTGCGACTGGGAGGCGGCCCGCCAGCAGTTGCTGGCTCTGCCCGGTATCGGCCCCTGGACCGCAGAGGTCATCGCCATGCGCGGCCTAGGCGACCCTGACGCCTTTCCCGCCAGCGACCTCGGATTGCGGTTAGCTGCCGAGCGATTGAGCCTGCCAACCGCTCAGCAAGCACTGATTTCACGAAGTCGCCCGTGGCGCCCTTGGCGCTCGTATGCCACTCAGCACCTGTGGACCACGCTGGAGCATCCGGTGAACCAGTGGCCATCCAAGGAGATCGCATGATCCATTACCGCACCATTGACAGCCCTATCGGCCCCTTGGCGTTGGCCGGCCGTGGCGGTGTGCTGACGAACCTGCGCATGCTGAACCAAACCTATGAGCCGAACCGCGCTGATTGGGTGCCCGACGACCGGGCCTTTCCGGATGCTGTCGACCAGCTGCAGGCGTATTTCGCGGGCAAGCGAACCGATTTCGACCTCGAGTTGAGCCTGGCCGGCAGCGAGTTTCAGCGGCGCGTCTGGGAGGCGCTGCTGACCATTCCGTATGGGGAAACCCGATCGTATGGACAGATCGCAGAACAGATCGGCGCTACCGGAGCCGCTCGCGCCGTTGGGTTGGCAAATGGCCATAATCCGATCGCCATTATCGTTCCGTGCCACCGGGTAATCGGTGCAAGCGGAAGCCTTACCGGATATGGCGGCGGTCTTGATCGGAAACGGTCGCTGCTCGAAATGGAGAAAACCGTAAAATCAGGGAATTTAACGCTTTTCGATTAGCACCTGTTGACGCAAAAAAGGGCACCTTTGCGGGGTGCCCTTTTTTGTGTGTGTTCGGCGGTGTCCTACTTTTCCACCCGGGTTGGGTAGTATCATCGGCGCTGGCAGGCTTAGCTTCCGGGTTCGGGATGGGTCCGGGCGTTTCCCTGTCGCTGTGG
>NZ_JBAUZA010000487.1:0-2215 GCF_049585075.1 Mycobacterium sp. | reverse complement strand
GCCCAGGCGGACTGCACGGCGCGGGCGCGCCGCGCCGCGTCCACCACGTCGGCCGGTGAGCAATGCGGCACGCGGCCCAGCGGTTCGCCGGTCATCGCGTTGGTGATCTCGCGGTGTCGACTCTGGTCGGCGGCGTCGACCCGGTTGGCCAACGTCTCGAGCAGACGTCCGACGTCGTGGGTGGGTGCCGACCGCGCCGGCGAGCGAAGTGCGTTCATTGATCAATCCTCTTCCACGGCATCGTCGATGACTAGCCCCGGGTTGCTTGGCTGAAACTCGTCCAGCTGCCGCAACGAGGAAAGTCGAAGCGAGACCAGCCCCATGGCGATCATCGGAATCGCCAGTACCAGAAACGTCGTCCGAAGCCCGGCGGCATCAGTCAGCGGCCCGGCCAGCATGAAGCCCAGTGGCCCGGCGGCAAATGCCAGCGACGTCATCACACCGACAACCCGACCGCGCAGCTGCGGCGGCGACTTGGACTGCATGACGTAGTTGTAGATCGGGGCGATCGGCCCGTACACCAGCCCGATGAGTCCGCAGAGCAGCAGGATCACCGGCAACGGCGGAAGCGTCGATATCAGCGCGGTGCATACGCCCAGCGTCAACGTGGCCGTCAACAGCGTCCACCGCCTGCTCAGGCGGCGGACCAGCAACGGGTACGCCAGCGCGCCGGCCAATCCGCCGACGCTCAACGCCACCAGCACCCACCCCAAATGCGCAGGCTGATGGCGGTCGGTGAAGTACTTGGGAAACAGCACGCTTTCCAAGGGCAGATACAAGGCGGTCATCGCCAGGTCGATCAGTGCCAGCGTGCGCAGCACCCGCAGATTCCACACGAACCGCAGCCCGTCAAGCATCCCGGACCACGGCCCGTCGGGTCGGGCATCAACCGGTGGCGTGCCGGCGCCGGGCAACCGCAGCGCGCTGATCGCGACGATAGATACACCGAACGCGCCGGCGGTAACCCACATGGTGTTGATGCCGCCGATGGTGCCGATCAGAAGTCCGCCCAGCCCCGGGCCGACGATGTAGGCGACGTTGAAAATGGCTTCGTAAAAGCCGTTGGTGCGGTCAAGGGTCCACCCGGCAGTCGTGGCGGCCTCGGGCAACATCGATTCGCGCGCTGTGATGCCGGCGGGATCGAACAGCGCACCCAGCGCGGCGAGCGCCGCGAGCACGCCGACGGTAACGCTGCCGCGTCCGAACATCAGTGCCAGTAGCGGAACCGCTGCCACGGTCGCCCCCGACAGGGCGTCGGAGATAAGCGAGACACGCCGTCTACCAAGGTAATCCACCGCTGTTCCGGCGATCAGGGTGGAGAAGAGCAGCGGCAACGAGGCTGCGCCGGCGACGATCGAGGCATCGGAGGCGCTGCCGTTGTGCTGCAACACCAGCCAGGGAAACGCGATCAGCGAGATACCGTTGCCGGCGGCGGCGGCCAAGGCAGCGAACAGGATTAGATAAAGAGACCGACGGGACGATCGCGATGTTTTGGACATGGCAGTTCGGGGACGCAATCTAACAGTGGGCATGCCCGGCGGGCGAGCGATTTTCGCCAGTCAGGCACAGTAGAGCGGTGAGCCTTGCCCAACTCGCCCACCCACGGACGGGTGCTTTTTTCGACTCCCCGGTGCCCCCCGGCACCGGCTGGCCCGGCGATCCGGCGACCGCCCGCACCGCGGTGGCGACCACGCGTGCGGAGGTGGCCGCGATGGCTCTGGCCGTCGAATCCCCGGCACAGCTGGATGCCGAGGTTTCGGTGTGCCGAGCCTGCCCGCGATTGGTGCAGTGGCGGGAGCAGGTCGCGCTGACCAAACGGCGTTCGTTTGCCGACCAGCCATATTGGGGGCGACCGGTGCCGGGGTGGGGCGCCGAGCGGCCGCGGCTGATGATCGTTGGGCTGGCCCCGGCCGCGAACGGCGCCAACCGGACCGGTCGGGTGTTCACCGGCGACCGGTCCGGAGATGTCCTGTACGCGGCCATGCACCGCGCCGGCCTGGCGAATTCGCCGATCAGTGTCGACGCCGCCGACGGCCTGGAGCTGAATGACACTCGGGTGGCCGCCGCCGTGCGATGTGCGCCGCCGGACAACGCGCCGACGCCCGCCGAGCGAGCGACCTGTGCGCCCTGGCTGACCGCCGAGTGGCTGCTGACCGGCGGCGACGTCGGCGTCATCGTGGCGCTGGGCGGATTCGGTTGGCGCTCGGCGTTGGAC
>NZ_JBAUZA010000486.1:0-3270 GCF_049585075.1 Mycobacterium sp. | reverse complement strand
ACTGATAAGCAACCAGGAGGTTGCATATGAGCATGGATCGAATCGAGAAGCAGGTGGAGTTGCGCGCGCCGATGGACCGGGTGTGGCGTGCGATCAGCGACTCGCAGGAGTTCGGGCGATGGTTCGGTGCCCGCATCGATGGGCCCTTCGTTGCCGGGACCTCGGTCACCGCGACGATCACCGGCACGACTGTCGACGAGGAGGTGGCCGAGCTGCAGCGGCCGCATGCCGGGGCTAAAGCGACCTGGCAGATCGTCGCCGTCGAACCGCCGCGACGGTTCGCCTACCGCTGGCATCCGTTCGCGGTCGACGTCGACGTCGACTATGCGGCCGAGCCCACCACGCTGGTCGAGTTCACGCTTTCGCCCACACCGAACGGTGTGTTGCTCACCATCGTCGAGTCCGGGTTCGACGCCATCCCCGCGTCGCGGCGGTCGGCGGCGTTCGAGGCCAACAGCGGTGGCTGGGCCAAGCAGGTCGAGCTGGTGCAAAAGTATCTGTCGCTGGAGCAGCGGGTGTGACGGCGACGCTCGCGGCGGCACCCGTCTTTGGTGCGCTGGGCGATGCGAATCGACTGCGCATCGTCGTCCGGTTGTGCGACGGCGGCCCCAGCTCGACTTCCCAAGTGACTCAGGCGGTTCCGGTCACCCGGCAGGCGGCCACCAAGCACCTGGAATTGCTGGAGGCGGTGGGACTGGTCAGTAGCAGCCGGCGCGGCCGGGAACGCATCTGGACGGTGCAGACCCACCCGCTGGTCCAGGCCAGCGACTACCTCAATCAGCTGTCACGTCGTTGGGACGCGGCCATCGACCGGTTGCGTGCCTACGTGGAGGACTGAGCTGTCGGCGCCCTCCGATAGCCTGCCAAGGTGAGCTCAGCAGAGGCTGATCCGGTCGCGCCCGAAGTCCGGCGACTTTGGCGCGAACTGGCCGACGAGGTGCGCGAACACCAGTTTCGTTACTATGTGCGCGACGCGCCGATCATCTCCGACGCGGACTTCGACGAGCTGCTGCGCCGGCTGGCTGCCCTGGAGGACGAGCATCCCGAGCTGCGTACGCCCGACTCACCGACCCAACTGGTCGGCGGCGCAGGCTTCGCCACCGATTTCACCTCCGCTGAGCATCTGGAACGGATGCTGTCGCTGGACAACGTGTTCAGCACCGACGAATTCGACGTGTGGGCGGCGCGCATCCACGCCGAGGTCGGTAACAAGGTGCCGTTTCTGTGCGAGCTCAAGATCGACGGTGTCGCATTGGCTTTGGTGTATCGCAACGGACGGTTGGTGCGGGCCTCGACCCGCGGCGACGGTCGTACCGGCGAGGACGTCACGCTCAACGCGCGCACCATCGACGACGTCCCTCAACGGCTTACCGCCAGCGACGACTACCCGGTACCCGCCGTGCTCGAGGTGCGCGGTGAAGTGTTCTTCCGGGTCGCCGATTTCGAAGCGCTCAACGCCGCACTGGTCGAAGACGGCAAGGCGCCGTTCGCCAACCCGCGCAACAGCGCGGCCGGCTCGCTGCGGCAAAAGGATCCGGCCGTCACCGCGCGTCGCAAGCTGCGGATGATCTGCCACGGGTTGGGACATATCGAGGGATATCGGCCACCCACCCTGCACGACGCATATCTGGCGCTGGGTGCCTGGGGCCTGTCCGTATCCGAACACACCACGCGCGTAAAGAACGCTGCGGGCGCTCTGGACCGGATCGCCTACTGGGGTGAACACCGCCACGATGTCGACCACGAAATCGACGGCGTCGTCGTCAAAGTCGACGATGTGGCACTGCAGCGCAGGCTGGGATCCACCTCGCGGGCACCGCGGTGGGCGATCGCCTACAAATACCCGCCGCAGGAGGTACAGACCAAGCTGCTCGACATCCGGGTCAACGTCGGGCGCACCGGGCGGGTCACGCCGTTCGCATTCATGACACCGGTCACCGTTGCCGGATCGACGGTCGGGTTGGCCACCCTGCACAACCCCGCCGAGGTCAAGCGCAAGGGTGTGCTGATCGGTGACACGGTGGTGATCCGCAAGGCCGGCGACGTGATCCCCGAAGTGCTGGGTCCCGTCGTCGATCTGCGCAACGGCTCCGAACGCGAATTCGTCATGCCCACAACGTGTCCCGAATGTGACACCCCGTTGGCTCCGGCCAAGGAGGGCGACGCCGACATCCGCTGCCCTAACGCGCAGGCCTGTCCGGCGCAATTGCGTGAGCGAGTATTTCATGTCGCCGGTCGCGGTGCTTTCGACATCGAGGGACTCGGCTACGAGGCGGCCATCGCGCTGCTGAAAGCCGAAGTGATCGGCGACGAGGGTGATCTGTTCGGCCTGACCGAAGACGACCTGCTGCGCACCGAGTTGTTCACCACCAAAAGCGGCGCGCTGTCGGCCAACGGCAAGCGGCTGCTGATCAATCTTGACCAGGCCAAGAAGCAGCCGCTGTGGCGGGTGCTGGTGGCGTTGTCGATTCGCCATGTCGGGCCAACCGCTGCGCGTGCGCTGGCCACCGAGTTCGGCAGCCTGGATGCGATCACGTCGGCGTCCACCGAGCAGCTGGCCGCGGTCGAGGGTGTCGGCCCGACCATCGCCGCCGCGGTGACGGAGTGGTTCACCGTGGATTGGCATCGGGCCATCGTCGACAAATGGCGCTCGGCCGGCGTGCGGATGGCCGACGAGCGCGACGCCAGCGTGCCCCGCACGCTGGAGGGATTGACAATCGTGGTGACCGGCTCGCTGACCGGCTTCTCCCGCGATGACGCCAAAGAGGCCATCGTGGCGCGCGGCGGCAAGGCTGCCGGTTCGGTGTCCAAGAAGACCGCCTACGTCGTCGCCGGCGATTCCCCCGGATCGAAGTATGAAAAGGCAGTCGAGCTCGGCGTACCCATCCTCGACGAGGATGGTTTCCGAAAGCTGTTGGCCGACGGGCCTTCTGAGTCCGCCGACTGACATCGGCTGCCGACTCATCCGCCGGCCGAGCGCATGCGCACAATGGTTCGCAAACCGGGGCGAGACGGCGGGGCGTAGCCGCCGGCGCCACGCCCAGGAATGCCCGCGACGGGCATCAATGGCGCGGCCGCTGGTCCGCTGATCGGCCCTGGATTCCAGACGCCGGGCGAAGGTGCGGTAGAACCACTCACGGCCGCCGCCGTCAACCAGGTCCGCGGGGCAGACAGCGCCCCTACCGAGGCGGCCTTGCCGACACCGGCGGTCATGGCGGCGCCGCCACCTGTCGCCGCGACGGAGGAGCCCGGCGCCAGCGGGGTTACGAC
>NZ_JBAUZA010000485.1:0-3772 GCF_049585075.1 Mycobacterium sp. | reverse complement strand
ACCGAACGGGCAACGCGGTCATCTTCTTGGCGTTGGCGGTGGCGGCCGCCCAGCTGTTCTATCTACAGGTGCCGCAAGCGGCCGGGCTACGCGCGGAGGCCGCCGGACAGCTGAAGGTGACCGATGTCCAAAAAGCGTTGCGTGGCAGCATCGTCGACCGTCACAACGACCAACTCGCTTTCACCATCGAGGCTCGCGCGTTGACCTTCCAGCCGCGCCGGATTCACAAGCAGCTGGCGGAGGCCAAACAGAAGAACGCGAACGCCCCTGACCCGCAACAACGTTTGACAGACATCGCCAAGGACGTGGCGCAGCGGCTGAACAACAAGCCGGACAAGGCCACCTTGCTGAAGAAGTTGCAAAGCGACGAGACGTTTGTCTATCTGGCCCGCGCCGTCGACCCGGCGATCGCCACCGCGATCACCACCAAGTTCCCGGAGGTCGGCACCGAGCGCCAAGACCTGCGCCAGTACCCCGGTGGATCGCTGGCAGCCAACATCGTTGGCGGAATCGATTGGGACGGCCACGGTTTGCTAGGGCTGGAAGATTCCATGGACGCCGAGCTCGCCGGTAACGACGGCTCGATCACCTACGACCGCGGCTCTGATGGCGTTGTCATACCGGGCAGCTACCGCAATCAACACAAGGCGGTCAACGGTTCCACTGTCCAACTCACCCTCGACGACGACATCCAGTTCTACGTCCAGCAGCAGGTGCAGCAGGCCAAGAACCTATCTGGGGCACGCAATGTCTCGGCGGTGGTGCTGGACGCGAAGTCCGGCGAAGTGCTGGCGATGACCAACGACAACACCTTCGACCCGTCTCAGGACATTGGGCGTCAGGGCAACAAGCAGATGGGCAACCTGGCGGTCACTTCACCGTTCGAGCCGGGATCGGTGAACAAGGTTGTGACCGCTTCCTCGGTAATCGAATACGGGCTGAGCAATCCCGACGAGGTGCTGCAAGTACCGGGCTCGATCAACATGGGCGGAGTCTCGGTGCACGACGCCTGGGATCACGGCGTAACGCCCTACACCACCACCGGCGTGTTCGGGAAATCGTCCAACGTCGGCACGCTGATGCTGTCCCAGCGCGTCGGCCCGGACCGCTACTACGACATGCTCCGCAAGTTCGGGCTGGGTCAGCGCACAAACATCGGGCTGCCCGGTGAGAGCGCCGGCTTGGTTCCGCCGCTCGACCAGTGGTCGGGCAGCACATTCTCCAACCTGCCTATCGGCCAAGGCCTTTCGATGACTTTGCTGCAAATGGTCGGCATGTATCAGACGATCGCCAACGACGGGCTGCGGATGCCACCACGGATCGTCAAGGCGACCATCGGGCCAGACGGCGCCCGCACCGAAGAGCCACGCCCAGAAGGGATTCGGGTGGTATCGCCGGAAACGGCACGGACAGTGCGCAACATGCTGCGCGGGGTCGTGCAGCACGATCCGAGGGGCTACCAGCAGGGCACCGGACCGGCCGCCGCCGTGGAGGGTTACCAGATTTCCGGCAAGACCGGTACCGCGCAGCAGATCAACCCGGCGTGTGGATGCTACTTCGACAACGTCTACTGGATCACCTTCGCCGGTATGGCCACGACCGACGACCCCCGCTACGTCATCGGGGTCATGATGGACAACCCGGAGCGCAACTCGGACGGCACGCAGGGCCACTCGGCGGCCCCGTTGTTCCACAACATCGCGGGCTGGCTGCTGCAGCGCGAAAACGTTCCACTCTCACCCGATCCCGGGCCGCCCCTCACATTGCAAGCCATGTAGGCGCTAAGTGATTTGCGGCCGGCCACCCGCTGCTGCTGATCGGAGAACGATCAGGCTGGCGGCGAGCTGGTGGGAGGCCTCGCGCAGACTGGTGACCAGTGTTGGTCATCACGCATTGGATCTGGGCAACGACGGAATCGCCGTTGCCTCGACCGAGCGCGACAACACGAAGACGTCGTGTGCGGTCAGCGACCACATTCGCTGAGTCGGACCGGTCGCCGTCATCCGCCAAAGCGCGAACCCCGTCGGCGGAATTCTCCGGATCGGTAGGGTCATGGCCGATCAAGACGGTGAAACGGCCCTGAAAATTGGCCGCAATCGCCGGCATAGCGAAGGCAGAGGAAGGTGGTATCGGTGGCCACGGTGCCTGTCGGGCTTCGCCCGGCCATCGGCCTGGGTGTGCCGCTGTCGACGCTGGCCGCTCACGTAGGCGCGGTGGGCGCCGAGGGCAGCACGGTTCCCGATGTGCCGATCACCGGCGTCACGTTGAGAGCACAAGACGTCCAACCCGGTGACCTGTTTGCCGCGCTGTCCGGCTCGTCAACCCACGGTGCCCGCTATCTCGGCGACGCCATCGAAACCGGGGCCGTCGCGGTACTCACCGACGCCGCAGGCGTCGCCGAAATCGCCGGCCAGGCCCAGCGATCCCATGCCGTGCCGGTGTTGGTTCATCCCGAACCCCGCGGCGTGCTCGGCGAACTCGCCGCGGTCGTGTACGGCCGTCCGTCAGAACGCCTCGCCGTCGTCGGCGTCACCGGCACGTCGGGCAAGACGACCACGACGTATCTGCTCGAGGCCGCACTGCGAGCGGCCGGGCGGGCGGTGGGCTTGATCGGCACGATCGGCCTGCGTATCAACGGCGTCGACGTCCCCAGCGCGCTGACCACGCCCGAGGCTCCCGCGCTGCAGGCCCTGCTTGCGGTGATGGCCGAGCGCGGCGTCGACACCGTGGTGATGGAGGTGTCCAGCCACGCGCTGACGCTCGGCCGCGTCGACGGTGTGCATTTCGCGGTCGGGGCGTTCACCAACCTGTCCCGCGACCACCTCGACTTCCATCCGACTATGGCCGACTATTTCGAGGCCAAGGCGCGGTTGTTCGACCCGTCGTCACCGCTGCGCGCGCGTCGCGCCGTGGTGTGCGTTGACGACGACGCCGGTCGCGCGATGGCCCACCGCGCCGACGGCGCCATCACCGTCAGCGCACAGGGTCGGGCCGCGGACTGGCGCGCCGAAGACGTGACCGCCGACGCGGGCGTGCAGGAGTTCACCGCAGTCGACCCCGCCGGTGTGCGCCACCGGGTTGGCGTCCCACTGCCGGGCGAATACAACATTGCCAATTGCCTTGTCGCACTGGCAATTCTCGACTCAATCGGGGTTTCCCCCGAGCAGGCGTCAGCCGGTCTGCGGAATACCCGAGTCCCGGGGCGGCTGGAGCAGATCGACCGCGGCCAGGACTTCCTCGCGCTGGTCGACTATGCGCATAAGCCGGGCGCGTTGGGCGCGGTGCTGCAATCTCTGCGCCACCCGGGCAGCCGGCTGGCTGTGGTATTCGGGGCCGGCGGCGATCGCGACCCGGGTAAACGCAGGCCGATGGGGCGCATCGCCGCCGAGCTGGCCGACCTGGTGATCGTGACAGACGACAATCCGCGCAGCGAGGATCCGGCGGCAATCCGCCGCGAGATCCTGGCCGGCGCGGCTGAAGCCGGCGGAACCGCTGCGGTGATCGAGATTGGCGACCGGCGCGCCGCGATCGAACACGCCGTCGCCTGGGCGGCTCCCGGCGACGTGGTCCTGATCACCGGCAAAGGCCACGAAACCGGCCAGACCCGCGGCGGGCAGACCTACCCGTTCGACGACCGGGTCGAGCTCGCCGCCGCAGTTGAAGCCCTCGAGGCCCGAAGCCCATGATCGACCTCACCGTCGCGCAGATCGCCGAGATTGTCGGCGGCGAACTGGCCGACATCTCGGCGACGGACGCCGCGGATCTGCACGTC
>NZ_JBAUZA010000484.1:0-4302 GCF_049585075.1 Mycobacterium sp. | reverse complement strand
CCTTCGATTGGGCGCCGTCGGCCAGTCGGCGACGAACTGCCGGGTCGGCGAGTGCGGCCAACCGCTCGGGCACCGGCAGATGCATGACGTCGTGCCAACCTGGCAACCCGTCGAGCACGAAGCCGGTGAGGAACGACAGCCGGATCTGCATGGCATGCGGAAGAGTGAGCGCGATTACCCGACCGCCGTGTTCGGCGGCGAACTCGGAGGCACGCAGCTGCCCCTGATGCCCGGCCGGGTTCGCCGCTGACACACCAAGCAGGTTCCAGTTCAGCGGACGGTCTGCCGCTACCGACATGTCGGTGAGCAGCGCGACCTCGTCGTCGGAAAAGCCTTGCAGACAGCCGGGAATGATCGCCTCGAGCGTGGTGCCCGGATGGTCGCGGACGCCACCGGCCAGCGCCAGCAGTTCGTCGCGAGACGCGCTGCGTGACGGGACCGGCTGGCCGGAGCCGTCATTGTGGGTTTGCGACTGCGACGTGGAAAACCCGAGCGCGCCATCGGATAACGCCTGATGTAGTAGAGCGACCATTCGCTCGATGTGCGCGGCGCTTGCCTGACCGCCGATTGCGTCCTCCCCCATCGCCGCCAGCCGAAGCGCCGAATGCCCAACCAGAAAGCCGGCATTGACGGCGATACGGCCGTCGAACCGTTTCAGCCAGTCGCCGAACGACGCCCACTGCCAGTCCAGCCCGGCGCGTAACGCGTCGAGCGGCATGCCCTCGACCCGCGCGAGCATTCGAGTAAGGTAGTCCTGCTGGTCGGCCGCCACCGGCGCAAGGGTGAAACCGCAGTTGCCACCGAAGACCGTGGTAACACCGTGCTGCACCGAAGGACTCGCGGTCGGGTCCCAGAACAGCTGCGCGTCGTAGTGGGTGTGCAGGTCGACGAAGCCGGGTGCCATAGTAAGGCCTTGTGCATCAACTGTTTTCGTCGCTAAATCATCGACGTCACCAACCTCTGTGATGCGCCCGTCGCTGATGCCGACATCGCCGTGATACGCGGGCGCGCCTGTGCCGTCGACGATCTCGGCATCACGGATCAGCAGGTCGAGCATTGCCCCTCCTAGTCTGATGGCGGCGACCCGCTGCGCCCGGCTTCGCCGCGCTTGCGATCGCCGCTAGCCTCCTGCTAGCCACCCGTCGTTGGGCAGCGGATGATTGAAGAGGTCCGCAGCATTGCGGTGGGTGATCCGCGCGGCATCCTCTGCGGATAGGCCCGCGACATTACGTGCGACGACTTCCTGGGTGTCCGGCCAGGTCGAGTCCGCGTGCGGGTAGTCGCTTTCGACCAGAATGCGCTGGGCGCCAATCGCATCCAGTGCGCCGAACGCCGACGGGTCGTCGATTGAGCAGAACCAGAAGTTGCGCCGCAACACCTCGCTGGGCAGCAGATCGCCCTTCCAGGATCCGCCTTCGCGCCCCGAAGCAGAATGGGCCAGAACGTAATCCGCCCGATCCGCCAGCATTGCCGCCCAGCCGAGCCCGCCCTCGGCGAGGGTGATGTTCAGTCGAGGGAAGCGGTTTGGGATGCCTGACCACAGCATGTCGGCGCAGGAGACCAGGCCATTGACCGGGAACAGCGTGGTAATGGTTTCGAACGGCGTGTCCGGCGCGGGAATCGGCGCCCACTGGGCGGATCCGGTGTGCAGGCACACGACGGTGCCGGTCTCCTCGCAGGCAGCGAAAAACGGGTCCCACGCCCCGGTGTGCAGGCTGGCAATCCCGCACTGCGCGGGCAGTTCCGGGAAGCTGACCGCCTTGAAACCACGTGCAGCATTGCGGCGTAACTCTTCAACCGCCAGCTGCGGGTCCGCCAGCCAGGGCAGCTGCAGCGGAATGATCCGGTCGGGGAAGCTGCCGGCCCACACCTCCAGCAGCCAGTCGTTCCAGGCCCGCAACACCGCTAGTCCCAATTCGAGGTCGTCGCTTTTCCAGAACACGGTGCCGGCGAACCCGGCGATCAGCGACGGGAAATTCAGCGACGCCCAGATGCCGGCCAGGTCCATATCAGCGATGCGAGCCTTGATGTCCCAACAGCCGCGGCGCATCTCGTCGAAGCGGGCCGCCTCCATGCTCCACTCCTCGCGCGGCCGCCCTATCACCGCGTTCAGGCCGATGTTGGGATAGTCGCGGTCCTCATAGCGCCATACCTGTCGGCCGTCGTCGGTTTCCACGATCTGCGGGGCCCGTCCGGCCAGCGCGGCGGGAAGCCGGCCGTCGAACATGTCCGGTGGCTCGATGACGTGGTCGTCGACGGAGATCAGGACGTGCTGCCGCTCACGGGGAGCAGGATCCGGCAACAGCGCCATACCTGACGACTATCGTCGGTTTTCGACGGCTGTCAATGCTATTTATGCAATGAATGCAAAGTTGACGGGTCCGTCAGGACGACAACGTGATCGCGCCTTCGGGGCAGTTCTTCTCGGCTTCGGCAGCCTGCGCCTCGAGATCCCCGGAAACGTTATCGACGAGCACGATCGCGTGCCCCACCTCGTCAGCATCGAAGACATCCGGCGCCAACGTGTAGCAGCGCCCATGTCCTTCGCAGCGATCTGCGTCGACACAGACACGAGTCATCAGCGCCGCTCCTCCTCATCGCTGCGCTCTGCATCATCGCAGCGCGTCATTTAGCCACCGGGAAGGTCAACGGCAACGACTCCACCGACCGCAAGGCGGCGGTGTAGGTCAGCTGGGCGCCGGGCTTGATCTCGTAATCGGGAATGCGCCGGTGGAATTCGCGCAACGCCACGCGCAGTTCCATCCGGGCCAGGTGCGAACCGAGACAGCGGTGCGGGCCGCCGCCAAAGGCGCGGTGCCGGTTGGGGTTACGGCGGAAGTCGACGAGCTCTGGGTCCGGGAATTCGGCGGGGTCGGTGTTCGCGGCACCCAATAGCGGGCTGACCCGCTCCCCCTTTGAGATCGGGCAGCCACCCACCTCGACGTCGTCCATGGCGATTCGCACGACGCCGGGCACCGGTGTCTCCCAACGCAACATCTCTTCGATAGCGCTCGGCAGCACGTCGGGTTGCTCGACGAGCTGGTGACGATGGTCGGGGTGTCGGGCCAAATACACGAAGAAGCAGTCGAGCGAATCGGTCACCGTGTCCAGTCCAGCAATCAGGAACAGGAAGCAGATATCGAGGATCTCGTGGCGCGTCAGCGGTTCTCCCTCGATCCGGGCCGCGATCAAAGAAGACAGCACGTCGTCGCGTGGGCTGGCGATGTGGTCGTCGATGGCGCGCTCGAAGTAGTCGTAAATCTGTTGTGCCGCAGGTGCGGTAGCGTCGTGGCGGCGGTCGTAGCCGGAGACGCCCTCCGGACGGATCACGCGGTCCTTCCACTCCAAAAATTGGTCGAGGTCTTCCAGCGGCAGGCCGAGCAGCTGCAGAAACACCGTGCACGGCAGGGGTACGGCGAACTCCTCGTGGAAGTCGCATTCGCCGCGGTTCGCGAAGCGGTCAATCATTTCGTTCACCAGCTCCGTGACGCGTGGTTCGCGGCGGGCCATCTCACGCGGCGTAAACAACGGATCGAGGATGCGCCGGTACTTCGCATGCTCGGGCGGGTCGATCTGCAGCGGGATCAGCGGCCGAATGTTGCCCAGATCGACGGCGTCCATGTTCGACGAGAACAGCTCGGTGTGCTTGAGCGTCATCTCGATATCGGTCAGCCGGCTGAGCACGACCGCCTGCGGCGACCGGAATACCGGGGCCGACTCACGCAACGCCTTATACATCGGCTGCGGCTCAGCCATGCCCGCCATCGCCTGGTCGACATACCCTTGGGTGTCTGTCATGCCGGTTAGCCTGACACCAAACGTCAGCGTTGGGGACGGTTTACGCATGAAAGCAGATACGTAAAGGTCCCCGCAGGGGCTGAAGGCTATTGCGGTGCTGGCTGGCGCACAAATGCCCGCGGCTGAGTGAACGCCCGGATGCCGTGTACCCCGAGTTCGCGGCCAAGGCCCGATTGGCCGACGCCGCCGAACGGCAGCCGCGGATCCTGGGCGGCCATGCCGTGACAGTTGACGCTGACCGTGCCGGCGACCAGCTCCGCGGCGACGCGGTCGGCCAGCGCGTCGTCGCGGGTCCAGATCGACGCGGTCAGCCCGAAGTCGGTTGTATTGGCCACGGTGACCGCCTCATCCAGATCCCGGTAGCCGAAGATCGGCAACACCGGCCCGAACTGCTCCTCGGTGGCCAGCGGCGCATCGTCGGCCAGATCGGTCACCACGGTCGGCAGCACGAAATACCCGTCGGCGTCGGCGTCGGCCTCGCGGAGGACGCCGGCGGTACGGACC
>NZ_JBAUZA010000483.1:0-8585 GCF_049585075.1 Mycobacterium sp. | reverse complement strand
GCGCACGGCCGGCCTGCGCGGAGGCGACGCGGCAGCGCGGATCCAGCGGATTGGGCCCGAAAGCTGCCAGCGACTCATCGTCGGCGAACACACCTAACGCCGTGCCACCGAACGCCGCGATCTCGGCGACCGGTCCGGGACCGAACAGCGACGGCGCCGACACACCGGCCGGCACCAGCACGACCGCCATCTCGCAGTCGTCGGCGACGTCCAGGTTGATGGTGCTGCCGATACCGCCGTCCATGTAGCGCCGGTCCGCAATCGTCACCGGCGGCCATGCTCCCGGTACCGCGCAACTGGCGGCTACCGCGTCGACCAGCTCAATGCCCGAATCACGGTCGAACACAACCAGTTCCCCGGTCGCAATGTCGACGGCGGTGACGCGCAGCACCCGGTCGGGCCAGGTGTGCGTCGGCAGGCGCTGGGCGATCACATCCCGCCGGACCGGTTCGGCCACGGTTTCTGTCGCCAGCGCCACCGCGCCGATCCGCTGCCGCTGCTGCAACATCGTGCTGTCCGGTTGTGCCAAGGCGGCCAGGAAGAGGTCGGCGACCGCGTCAACCCCTACCCCAGGATCGAGCTCGGTCGACACCTCCTGGACTTGCCGCGCAAACAGGTCCTCGAGGCTCAAGCGGCTGCCGATCTGTGCGACCACCGCCGAGCCGGCCGAAGTGCCCACCAGCACATCGGAACCCAGGAGCGCACGCGCCGCGGCGGGCGACTCGTCGGCGATCCCCCTCAGAACCCCTGTCTCCCAAGCGATTCCAGCTACCCCACCGCCACCGAGCACCAATGCCCGTTTGATCGTCACTTCGTCGACGCGTGCTGGGCGGCCTGAGCCGTCGCACTCAGATCCTCGAGACGCACTAGATGCCGCGGCGGATCCGGCAGCACCACCTGGCGGCTGATCTGCAGTCCGGCGTCGACGTGGACCAACTCTCCCGGGTCGATCAGGCGCCAGCGCGGGTCGTCGTCCATTCGCTCGGTGGCGAACACCACCGAAGGTCGGGAGCGCAAATGCTCGGAGTGAGCACGAATCCGCTTGGTGCGCAGATGAAATTGGCGATCCGATGAGATTTCCCGACGGTCCGATATGTACAGCTCATGGGTGTCGGGATAGCGCAGCGCCCACATGTCGGTCGCCGTGCTCAGCAGCAGATTGACCGCATAGATTTCCACGTTGGCCGCCAGCCACTTCATCGCGTCGATTACACCGGCCGTCACACCCCCGCCATGCGCCCGGATCGATGCGGTGATCAACGCGAACACCCGCTCAGAGTCGGTCTGCCCCAACACCAGATCGGCGGCGCCCAGTTCGGACAGCCGCTCGTCGAGCACATCAAGACCTTCCACGACGCCGTTGTGCGCCAAGATCCGGCCGTCTTGCAGAAACGGATGGGTGTTGACCACGTCGTGCGATCCGGTTGTTGCGTAGCGAACGTGCGCGATGAAGGTGGTACCCGTCATCTCGTGCGCTTCGGTGGCGAAGTCGGTGTCCTGCCACGCGGCGATCGGCTGCTTGCGTACCTGCGGACGGCCTTCGCCGTCGAAGACGCCCAGACCGGTGCCGTCCGGGTTTCGCTTGCTCTGTTCGGCGAGGTTGTCCGGGGCGTCCAGCAGCCAAAACGTAGCGCTGACAACGTTTGTCCCGGCGTGCAACCCGAAAAGTCGGCACATGGTCAGCCCGTCAGCAAGCCTGACAGCGTTTCCAGCGATCGGCGGGCATAGCCCTTCCACAGCCAGCCCAGTACCGGCAGCAACGGCGCGCTGAGTGCCGACCGAGCATGGATGTTCCAGCGCCAGGTCACCGTCGTCGCGCTACCGCTGGCGGTAAAGACCCACTGGCCCTCAGCATGTCCGACCAGCGAAGCCAGCGGGCCTTTGATCTCGGTCAGCGTGTAGCCGAACGAATGCGGCGGGTCCACACTGGTCAGCTCTTCGCGCATACTTCCGCCGCCGGTCAGCATCACCCGCCGGGTCTGCCCTGCTGCGTGCCACTCGCCGTCCTGATCTCGCACTTCTTTGATCGGCGGGATCGGCCCATACCAGTGGCTGAAGATCTTCGGCAGGTCCAACGGCAGCGTGCCGGCGAAGGCGTCGTCCAGGCCGACAGCTACGAGGCGCGACTGCTCAACGGCGAGAGAGCTTGGCATGACCGCAGGCTACCGTGACAGCCCGGGCGCGGTATTGGCCAGACCCTTAATCTCGCGCTTCGCTGACCTGATAAACGTCGTCGGCGTACCGGGCCCGGATCGTCTTCTTGTCATACTTGCCGACGCTGGTACGCGGAATCTCGTCGACGAACGTCCAGCGCTCCGGCAGCCACCAGCGAACAACTCTGTCGGACAAGAAGTTTCGCAGATCGGCGGCGCTGACGTCGGATCCTTCTTTGGCGATGATCACGGCCAGCGGCCGTTCCTGCCAACGCTCGTCGGGCACCCCGACCACGGCGGCCTCGACGACGTCCGGGTGTGCGACCAGATTGTTTTCCAATTCGACCGACGAAATCCATTCCCCGCCAGACTTGATCACGTCTTTGGCGCGGTCGGTCAGCGTGATAAAGCCCCGCTCGTCGATGCGGCCGACATCGCCGGTGCGCAGCCACCCGGAGTCGAACTTCGACTCGTCGTGTCCCCGGTAGTAGGAGCTGGTGATCCACGGCCCGCGAACTTCGACCTCGCCGACGGCCTCGTTGTCGTTGGGCAGCACCTGCCCGTCGTCGTCGACGATCCGGGCTTCCACACCGCATAACGGCTGGCCCTGGGTCGCGCGGAAAGTCCAGTGCTGATCCGCCGGGGTGTCCGGCGGCGGCCAGGCCATGGTCGCCATCGGCGAGGTTTCGGTCATCCCCCAGAGCTGACGGATCTGGACGCCGTGTTTGTCCTCGAACGTGCGCATCAGCGACACCGGCACGGCCGAGCCGCCGCAGGCCACCAGCCGCAGCGACGACACGTCGTGGTTGGGCTCGGTTTCCAGGTGGTGCATGACGTCGTTCCAGATTGTAGGCACCGCACCGGCGACAGTCGGCCGCAGCTTCTCGATCATGTCGATCAGCGACTTGGCGTCCAGATGGGCATCGGGCAGCACCAAGTCGGCGCCCGCCATCAGCGCCGCATACGGCAGGCCCCAGGCGTTGGCATGGAACATCGGCACGATCGGCAGCACGCAATCGCTTGAACCGACCCCGATACCGTTGCTGGTACACGTTGCCATCGTATGCAAATAGCTCGAACGATGGCTGTAGACAACGCCTTTCGGGTTGCCGGTGGTGCCGCTGGTGTAACACATCGCGGCCGCGGAGTCCTCGTCAATCTCCGGCCAGTCGAATTCGGTCGACTCGCCGGCCACCATGTCGGCATAGCGCAGCACCGTCTTGCCCGACTGCTCCAGTGCCGAGATGTCGCCATCGCCGACGGCGATCACGGTGTGCACGGTCTCCAACTCGCCCAGTACCGGCGCCAGCAGTTTGACCAGCGACGCGTCAACCAACACAACCTGGTCTTCGGCCTCGTTGGCGACAAACACGATCTGCTCGGGGAAGAGTCGGATGTTGAGCGTGTGCAGCACCGCGCCCATCGCCGGCACGGCAAGATACGCCGTCAGATGTTCGGCGTTGTTCCACATGAACGTCGCGACCCGCTGGTCGCCGCTGACGCCGATGCCCCGCAAGGCGTTTGCAAGTTGAGCTGCCTGCTGACCGAGTTCGGCGTAATTGGATTGGCGGTAGCCGCTCCCGGTCGCGGTGGTCACCTTGCGTGCCCCATGGACACCCGACGCATGGCGCAAGATGGCGGTGATCGTCAACGGGAAGCTGTGCATGGTGCTGTACATCGATGAACCGCCTTATGGTTCGCACTATCTGCTGTCCCGGGCCGGCCTGACAAGGCTGCCCCGGTGGCGATCATCGCACGCCCGAACAATCGCCTTAGCGGCGATGGACGATGTAGCCGAAAGAACCGCTAGGCCGGCGTCGGCTCGAGTCCCAGCAGGTTGGACATCACCCACTGATGCGGGGCGGTGGGTATCTCGTCCTGGGTCGGCGCGTCGGCGGCGGTGGGTGCGACGGTCAGCACGGTGATCGCACCGGCGTAGTCGGCGATGTACAGGCGATCCCCGTCCGGGCTCTCGGTCAGGCATGAAGGCTGCGCGCCGACCGCGATGCTGCCGATGATGTCGTGCGTTGACGTGGACAACACCGTCACGCAGGTGTCGCCGACGAGATAGGCCCGCTCACCGTCGCGACTCAACACCAATTGGGCCAGCAAACCAGTGATCTCACCGAACTTGTAGGTGTTGACGATGGTGTCGGTTCGGGTATCGAGAACATCGAGTACCGCACCGAAGTCGGGACCGCAGCTGCCGACGTACGCGGTGGCCCCGTCTGGGCTGAGCGCGATATCCCGTATCGGGCAACCGATTTCGAAAGTGTTCAGCACCCGGTGGGTGTGCGGGTCGATCACGACGAGCTCTGCTGCAAAGGGCCCGTTCGCGGCGACATACAGCCGGCGGCCGTCCGGGCTGACGCGCACGCAGCCGGCAGTGGTGCCGGCAGCGGCCGCGATGCCGATCGCGTCTTCGCGGCCCGTCTTGGTGTCGAGGATTGCGACGTCGGCACCTTGGGCCGCAGTCCGGCTGGCGTAGACGTACCGTCCCTCCGGGCTGACCGCCAGATCGGTCACGCTATTGGCCACCGGGTGCACCCCGACAACCCGGTTGGCAGCCAAGTCGAAAGCAAGAATCGAGTCGTATGCCGCCGATACGGTGCTGATGTACGCGCGGCTCTGTGGCGTGTCGGCCATGGTGATGGCGAATGGTTCGTCAATGTCGATGACCGTCTGCACGACCGCGCCGTTACCGGCATCGATGGACGAGACGCTGTCGTCGCCGTAGTGGGTGACCATCAGCCGACTGCCGTCGGAACTGGCGGTGATGCCGCTGACGGCGCCCTGCTGCACGGCGATTTTGTCTACCACCGTGAAGCCCGGGGCAGCGCCGATCTCAGGAAGTCCGTTTACACGGCTCGCATCGCTCACAGTGGTACCAGCCTCTGCTCGTTAGTTCGTGGTGGGCGGACGTTTCACTCTGGACGGTGAAACGCTTCGTGCGGCCCAAATGCTCCCGCAGAGCAAACCCGGATCCCTCGGATCAGGCGCATGGCAGCGCCGCTTCGGACGAGTGTAGCGGCCCAATTTGGGCCGAAAAAGCGCAGTTTCATCGATTGTCGCGCACGTCACGCGGGTAACTCAGAGTGTCCTTAAGCAATATTTTCCGCGGTTACGGCCCAAGCCCAAACAGCAAACGGGACACCACGTCTCGCCAGGTGTTTCGCTACTTTCGCTAACCGGTGACCAGCGGTGGCTTGGCTATCAATGAATAAGGGTTTCTTATTGTCTGGACGCCAAAAAGAGGCCCAAATCACATGGACCAAAAATGAGGTACAGCGCGTCGCCGCGTATTTCGACGCCGGGTCTCCTTATTGCCGGTGCGCAAGGGGTAACCCATAATCCAGCAGTGGAGAGCGCGACGTGACCGACGACGCACACGACGACCTTGTCGCCCGCCAGTACGAGCGATGGCGCTACCCACACCCCATCGAGGACCTCGAGGCATACAGCGTTGCCAACTGGGAGTGGTTCGACCCGGTGCACGCGCACCGGGTGTTATGGCCCGACCGGGAGTATCGGCCTGACCTCGACATTCTGATCGCAGGCTGTGGCACCAACCAGGCCGCGGTATTCGCTTTCACCAACCGCGCGGCCAAGGTCGTCGCTGTCGACATCAGCCAGCCCTCACTGGATCACCAGCAGTATTTGAAGGACAAGCATGGGCTGGCCAATCTCGAGCTGCATCGCCTTCCGATCGAGGAGCTGTCGACACTGGGACGCGACTTCGACCTGGTGGTATCGACCGGCGTTCTGCACCACATGGCCGATCCACTGGCCGGCCTGAAGGCTCTCGCCGGCTACCTGCGACGCGACGGCGCGATCGCGCTCATGCTCTATGCGAAATACGGCCGAATTGGAATCGAGTTGCTGGAGTCTGTCTTTCACGACTTCGGCCTGGGTCAGGACGACGCGTCGGTCCAGCTGGTCAAAGACACGATCTCGGCGTTACCGGCCGAGCACCCGGTGCAAAGCTATCTGAAAATGGCGCGCGATCTGCAGTCCGATGCTGCACTGGTGGATACGTTCTTACACGGTCGCGCGCGCAGTTATACCGTCGGCGAGTGTCTTGATCTGGTGAGCTCGGCCGGACTGGTATTTCAGGGCTGGTTCCACAAAACGCCGTACTATCCGCACGACTTGTTCGCGCCGCCGAGCAGCTTCTATGCGGCCGCAAATGCGTTGCCGGAGAACCGGATATGGTCGGTGATGGAACGCGTGCAGACATTGAACGGCTGCCACTTTTTCATGGCGTGCCGCCCCGACCGGCCGAAAGAGAGCTACACGATCGACTTTTCGACCGCAGCCGCCTTCGACTACGTTCCGGTGCTGCGCACACGGTGCGGCGTCTCGGGCGATGAAGCCGTCTGGCCGGGCGGGCGCATACGGCTCAATCCGGCTCAGTCGGCATTTGTCAAAAACATCGATGGCCGTCGCACGATTCGAGAGATCTCGGAAGCCATAGCGCAGCATCCGGAGTCCGCCGGGGTCAGTACTGCCGATCTGGAAATCTTTGGCCGCAAGCTATTTCAGTCGCTGTGGCGCCTCGACTTTGTCGCAATGGCCCTGAGGACTTAGCCTTGAACGTTCAGCTTCAGCCAATCCAGCTGGATTGGGCTGTCAAATACGTATGTTCCGGTATGGCTTAGACGCACCCAGGGTGCTGCGTAGACCTTGAATCCCTTGTTACGCGCCAATTTACAGAAATGGTAGTCCTCCGTCATGAACATGCCCGTCTTCGGGTCGATGCTCGTGGCATAAAACTCCTTGATTGTTATGTCTTCTTGGAGGTAGCCGGGAACATCGGTGGCCAGGGCGTCAAACACGCGGCGCTTGATCAGCATGAATCCGGTGCCGCCGCCGCCGATCTCAAATAATTCATCAGCGGTTTCGTAGTCCTCACCAGCGGTGCCGCCTATCAAGTTGACCACGAATGACCCTACGTGGTCGCTTAGCCGCTCTGGCGGCACCCCGTCCTTGACCGCCTGCGCTACCCGCCTCCACTCAATTTCTTTTTTGGGATATATGCCGCACACGATGTCTTTGTCGGCGTACAGCATGCTCACGATGTCCATGGGATTGAACCCAATGTCCGCGTCAATCCACATCAAATGAGTTGCTTGGGATTCAAGGAATTGGTGGGTTAAGTTATTTCTGGCACTCGCTACGACGCTGTCATTTACCCGGTACATATATGACAGACCCAGTCCGTTTCTCATGAAAACACCGGGTGTTTGCGCCAACGACGAGGTGTAAGCCGCCGTAGCCATGCCTCCGTACATGGGCGTAGCTATGAATACGATTGGCGCACTTACGTTCTCATCCTGGTTTTGCCCGGTGCCGGCATCAGGCGCGGACAGCTGATCAACCACTGCAAGACCAACCTCTCACAGATCGAACCCTCGGATGAACTTCACCCAGCCATGATGGGGCCGTAGCCCCCGAACCGCCGGAAGACTGCAAGCATCAGCGTCGTGCATCCGCCTTCGGCACGCGGTGCCGGACGATCCACCTGGGTCAGGGCGTACCCGTGGACGTCGTAGTCGCGCCCGTGCCCCCAGTCGGACTCGAACCGACACTTGACGGATTTTAAGTCCGCTGCCTCTGCCGATTGGGCTATGGGGGCCAGCGACGAATGTAGCGCGTCGGCGGCGCGGCGCTGATCAGGCGCCCGAATCGGCCGGTCGGCGCAAGGGTTGTGTTAAAAGTTCGCCACTCGCGTTAAGAAGCCATTAACCAGCTATGCCATCCAGTCGAAATTGGGCAAAAGTGTCACCGTGGATGCCAGACGCACACTGACACTCTGACCGCCGTAGGCCGACCCTGTCAGGGTCGGTCTTTTTCCACCAGGAGAAAACATATGTCGTACGTGAAGACGCTGCCAGAAGCGCTCGCCGCAGCTGCGGCGCAGCTAGAGGGCATCGGCAACTCGTTTTCCGCTGAGAGCTCCGCTGCTGCGGGGTCGACCACAGACGTGGTTCCCGCTGCCTCCGACGAGGTCTCGGCCATGCAGGCGGGCGTGTTCTCGACCTACGGCCAGCTCTACCAAACGGTCAGCGCGCAAGCCCAGGCCATTCACCAGCAGTTCGTGAACCTGATGAACCAAAGCTCCGGGTCCTACGCACAGACGGAGGCGGCCAACCAGGCCGGGGCTGGCGCCAACTCGCTGTCGAACGCGGCATCGGCGGCGGCGACGTCCGCCGCCCCGACCGACCCGATCGAATCGCTGGCGCAGTTTATTAACGGCGTGACCAGTAGCCTCAGCGGCTCGTTCCTTAACAGCAACCTGATGAACCTCGGCAACATTCAGGTCGGGAACTGGGCATCGGCCTCCTCCGACCTCATCGGTATGGGCGGTGGTGGCCTGCTGACCGCGCTGGCCGCTCCCGCCACCGCTGGCGCCGACCTTGGCGGGTTGGGAGC
>NZ_JBAUZA010000482.1:0-11608 GCF_049585075.1 Mycobacterium sp. | reverse complement strand
CAGGTGCGGCGCCCGGTGGTGGGGGCGGCGCCAGGACGAACGGGACCGCGGCCGAGCGCAGATTGCCCAGCTGCACCACGAGGTTGTAAGTACCGGGCCCGATCGGCGGCCGGGGCAGCGGGCAGTGCGGCGCCGACCCCATACCCGTCCAGGTCACCGCGGTGGTCACCTGCTCGCCCGGTGCGAACGTCTTGACCAGTGTCTCGTTGGAGGGCGCACAGTCCAGGTTGGACCACAACCGCTTGTTGTCCAACGAATAGACATAGGCTGCCAGCACGGCCGCGCCGACATCACGCTTGCACGCCACCAGCCCGATATTGGTCACGACCATCGCGAATTTCGGCTGGTCACCGATGAAGTACTGAGGCGCGTTGGTCAGGCCCAAAACCGCCAGCGTGGAGTCGGGGCAGTCGTCGCCTTCCTTGAGCACCGGCGGTGGTTGCACGGCTGCCGTCGGCGTCTCCGCCGGGCCGGAGTTTTGCCCCGCTGGCGGTACCACCGGGCTCTTGACCTCCGGGCCGGCGCCGGCTGCGGCGGGCGGCTTCTGCCCCGCCGCGCCAGACTTGCCGCCGGTGGTGTTGGCGCCGGCGCTGCTGCTCAGCACAGCGACGACAATGGCGATCACGATGCCGACCACGACGACCCCAATGCCCAACGCCAATCCCCGGCGTCGCCAATAGATCTCCGGCGGTAACGGGCCCCGCGGTTCCAGATCCAGCACATTCACACGGTAAGCCCAGGTCACGTCGACTGGCTCGACCCGACTCGGCGTGTCGCCCACTTAGCTGCGGTCTCACTGATCCGCCGACGGGGTGGGCGGCCGGGCAGCCGTGGCCACCAGAACCAGCGTCCCAGCAGCGCCACCAGCGACGGCGTCAGGAAAGTCCGGACGATCACGGGTACTGACCACTTATCGTCGTATCGCAGGCGAACATCGATCCGACACCGTCGCCGAGGTGACCGCGCGCGAACGCGATGTGCTCAGGCTGATCGGTCAGGGCCCGCTCCAACGCCGAAATCGCTGACGAACCATGCATTTCGGAGTTGACCGTGAAAAGTCACATCGGTCGCATCTTCGTCAAGCTGGACCTGCGGGATAGGGCCGCGGCCATTGTCTACGCCTACGACCATGGCGTCGTCGCGCCGCGGTACCCGACCTAGGGCGCGTCGCCGATTTCGCCGATCGCATCGCGCAGCACGACGCGCCCGTCGGAAAGGTGGTAGGTGACGCCGACAATCCCCAACGTTCCCGCGTTCACCCGTTCGGCAATCGCCATCGAGCGAGCCATCAGCTGCGCCCCGGTCTCGGCCACGTGCCGTGCCTCGAACTCGTCGATCCGGGTCAAGCCCTCCCGGCGGCCCAACAGGATCGACGGTGCCACCCGCTCGACTACGTCGCGCACATACCCGCCGGGCAGCACGCCGTCGTCGAGTGCGGCGAGCGTCGCCTTGACCGCCCCGCAGCTGTTGTGGCCCAGGATCACGATGAGCGGCACGTCGAGCACCGTCACCGCAAATTCGATTGAGCCCAAGACCGCGGAGTCGATCACGTGCCCTGCCGTTCGGACCACGAACATGTCACCCAGGCCCTGATCGAAGATGATCTCGGCGGCCACCCGGCTGTCCCCGCAGCCGAAAAGCGCCACGGTGGGCGTCTGGCCCTTAGCCAGGCTGGCGCGGTGCTCGACGCTTTGGCTCGGGTGCTCAGGCTGGCCCGCGACGAACCGCTCGTTACCCTCTTTGAGTGCTTTCCACGCGGTTATCGGACTGGTATTGGGCATGCCGCACATTCTGCCGTAGCCACCTATGAAGCTCTCACCAACGCAACGTGAACTCCTCGACTGGTACGACTGGTCGCGACGCGATCTGCCCTGGCGAGATCCCGCGGTAACGCCGTGGCAAATCCTGGTCAGCGAATTCATGTTGCAGCAGACGCCGGTGTCGCGGGTGCTGCCGATCTGGCGCGACTGGGTAGCGCGGTGGCCGACGGCATCGGCGACTGCGGCGGCCAGCGCGGCAGACATCGTGCGGGCATGGGGCAAGCTGGGCTATCCGCGGCGGGCCAAGCGCCTGCACGAGTGCGCGACCGTGATCGCCCGCGACTACGGTGACGTGGTCCCTGACGACGTGGAGATCCTGCTTAAGCTGCCGGGGATTGGCAGTTATACCGCCCGCGCAGTGGCGTGCTTCGCCTACCAGCAGCCGGTGCCCGTAGTCGATACCAATGTTCGCCGGGTGGTGGCTCGCGTTGTGCATGGCCGCGCGGACGCCGCTGCGGCCTCCACCGTTCGCGACCATGCCGACGTATCCGCGTTGCTGCCCAATGATGGTTCGGCGCACCGATTTTCAGCGGCGCTGATGGAACTTGGCGCTACCGTGTGCACCGCGCGGGCGCCGCGGTGTGGGCTGTGCCCGCTGAGCCGCTGTCGATGGCGGGAGGCCGGCTATCCGCCACCGCAGGGGCCCGCTCGTCGGCCGCAGGCCTATGCCGGAACGGACCGACAAGTTCGCGGCAGGCTGTTGGATGTCTTGCGCGACAATAAGTTCCCGGTCACCCGCGCCGAGCTGGATGTCGCTTGGCTGACCGATACCGAGCAGCGCGAGCGAGCGCTGAATTCACTGCTTGCCGATGGTCTGGTGAAACAGATGTCCGATGGACGGTTTGCGTTGGTCGGCGAAGCGGGCTGAAGAGGGCTTAAGTCGCGGCCAGAAACGACTCGACCGCTTGCCGATAAACTCCGGGCGCCTCGTCGTGAACCAAATGCCCCGCACCGGGTACATGCAAATACTCTGTTCGGTAACCGATTTCGTTCATCGAACGCATCTGGCCGGGAGGAGTGACCGAATTACCCGCCTCGATCAGCAGTGCGGGTGATCGCACCGCCCGCCACTGCGCCCAGTAGTCGCGCGTGCCCCATTCTGCAGCGATCTCGATCCACCGCGAGGTGTGACCGTGCAGCCGCCATCCGGTCGGTGTGCGATCAAACGCCTCCAGGAAGTACTGTCCGGCGACTGGCCCGAACTCGGCGAATACCTGTTCCGCAGAGTCGAATTCGCCGGGCAGTTTGTGCAGCCACGGCTCCCAGGGTCCGGTGGTGCGGCCCTGGAAGTCCGGGGCCATGTCTTCGACCACTAGCGCCAAGACCAGGTCGGGACGCTCGGCGGCCAAACACCATGAGTGCAGCCCGCCCATGGAATGCCCGATTAGCCGCGCGGGCGTGCCGAGGGCAGCCACCGCATCGCCGAGGTCGGCCACGAAGCGTTCGGTGCTGATCGGGTAGGGATCGTCCACGTCGCGGCCGCGGTGCCAGGGCGCGTCGTAGGTGTAGACAGCGCCCAGCCCGGTCAGCCACGGCAGCTGACGCGGCCAGGTGGTGCCGCGGCCCATCAGGCCGTGCGCCAAGACCACCGGGTCGCCTCGGCCACCGCGATAGGTGAGCAGATCGGCCGCCATTCGCGGCACGGTAGCCTAACGGCATGCCAGTGGTGAAGATCAACGCAATCGAGGTGCCCGCCGACGCAGGCCCTGAACTGGAGAAGCGGTTCGCTCATCGCGCACACGCGGTCGAGAACTCGCCGGGCTTCCTCGGCTTTCAGCTGCTTCGCCCGATCAAGGGCGAAGACCGCTACTTCGTGGTGACGCAGTGGGAGTCCGAAGAGGCATTCCAGGCATGGGCTACCGGCCCGGCTATCGAGGCCCACGCCGGCCATCGGGCTAACCCGGTGGCCACCGGCGCGTCATTGCTGGAATTCGAGGTTGTGCTGGACGTTGCCGGATCCGGCCAGAAGGCGTAACCCGCGGCGCCAGGTCCGGCACCGCGTCGCGGCATTGACCGCCGCCGCCACGCTGGTCGCCGTGCTGGCTCCAGGATGCGCCCCGCCGCCGACTCCGTCCGCCAATGCAGCGGGCGCCGGCCGGCGGATCGACATGAGGACTCCGGCCGGTCTGCGGGCCCAGCAGACCCTCGACATGCTCAACTCCGACTGGCCTATCGGTCCAATCGGAGTCGCCACCCTCGCTACCGCCGACATGATCAAGCCGGTCGAGGCCAGCATGGAAGCACTCTGGTGGGATCGTCCGTTCACGCTAAGCGGAGTGGACCTCAAGGCGGGCACCGGCACACTGCAACTGATCACGTCCTACGGTGGCCGGCAAGACATCCGGATACATACCGGCGACGACACATTGGTCGACGGGTTCGAGGTCACCACACAAGCAGCGACGATCTCCTCCTGGCACGACATCGATACCACACTGGGCAAGACCGACGCCCGCTACTCGTGGCAGGTCGCCAAGGTCGATGACGGTCAGTGCGATCGGATCGCGGGAACCAATACTGCGCAGCCACTCCCGTTGGCGTCGATCTTCAAGCTGTATGTGCTCTACGCCGTCGCGGATGCGGTCAAAGCCGGAACAGTGTCCTGGGACGATCAGTTGACCATCACCGAAAAGGGTAAGGCGGTCGGCACGGGGATGGATTTGCCTGTGGGAGCGCATATTTCGGTGCGAACAGCCGCTGAAAAGATGATCGCTACCAGCGACAACATGGCCACAGACATGCTGATCGGAAAAGTCGGCACTCACGCAGTCGAGAGCGCGTTGGCCGAGGCGGGCCATCATGACCCGGCCGCCATGACCCCTTTTCCGACCATGTACGAGTTGTTCTCGGTTGCTTGGGGGCAGCCGGATCTGCGTGAGCAGTGGAAGGTAGCCAACCCGCAGGTTCGGGAGCAAATGCTGCAGCAAGCCAATTCCCGCTTCTATGAACCAGATCCGCTGCGCGCCCACGTGCCGGCCTCAGGTTACGGCGCAGAATGGTATGGCAGCGCGGAGGACATCTGCCGGGTGCACGTGGCACTGCAGGCCGCCGCGGTGGGCAAAGCTGCGCCCGTCAAGCAGATCTTGGCAGCTGCTCCCGGTATCAACCTGGATCGCCGCGAATGGCCCTATATCGGTGCGAAAGCCGGTGGCCTGCCGGGTGATTTGACGTTCAGCTGGTATGCAGTCGACAGATCGGGGCAGCCGTGGGTGGTGAGTTTCCAGCTGAATTGGCCACGCGATCACGGGCCGAGCGTGACGAGTTGGATGCTGCAGGTCGCAAAACAGGTCTTCGCGCTGCTACCCGCGCAGCGCTGAGGGCCGCAACGCGCGAGTGGCCAGTTATGACACAACTTCTGTAAAGAAACGTGTCTTAACTGGCCACTCGGCAAAGCGGTTACTGCGTGGCCGTCTCCGCGGTGCCGGCAGCGTGGGCGCCGGCCTTGGCCAGATCCGGCTCGGTGGGCTCGGCCGGCTTGCGGGCCCCGGTGAAGGTGAACGCCGCTTCCTCGCCGGCACCCTCGCCGTCCCAGTTGTCCACGTCGACGGTGACAATCTGACCCGGACCGACCTCCTCGAACAGGATCTTCTCGGACAGCTGGTCCTCGATCTCGCGCTGGATGGTGCGCCGCAACGGGCGAGCACCCAGCACCGGGTCGAAGCCACGCTTGGCCAGCAATGACTTGGCTTTGTCGGTGAGCTCCAGCGCCATGTCTTTGCTCTTCAGCTGCTTTTCCACCCGGCCGATCATCAGGTCGACCATCCGGATGATCTCGTCGCGAGTCAGCTGGTGGAAGACGATGATGTCGTCGATACGGTTGAGGAACTCCGGGCGGAAGTGCTTCTTCAGCTCGTCGTTGACCTTCTGCTTCATCCGCTCGTAGTTGTTCTCGCCGCCACCCTGGGTGAAGCCCAGGCCGACCGCCTTCGAGATGTCGGCGGTGCCGAGGTTGGACGTGAAGATCAGCACGGTGTTCTTGAAGTCCACCGTGCGGCCCTGCCCGTCGGTCAGCCGGCCGTCCTCGAGCACCTGCAACAGGCTGTTGTAGATCTCCTGGTGCGCCTTCTCGATCTCGTCGAACAGCACCACCGAGAACGGCTTGCGCCGCACCTTCTCGGTGAGCTGGCCGCCCTCCTCGTAGCCGACGTATCCCGGTGGGGCGCCGAACAATCGCGACGCGGTGAACCGGTCGTGGAACTCGCCCATGTCGATCTGGATGAGCGCGTCGTCGTCGCCGAACAAGAAGTTGGCCAGCGCCCTGGACAGCTCGGTCTTGCCGACGCCGGACGGGCCGGCGAAGATGAACGAGCCGGACGGGCGCTTGGGGTCCTTCAACCCGGCGCGGGTACGACGGATCGCCTTGGACACCGCCTTGACCGCGTCATCCTGGCCGATGATCCGCTTGTGCACCTCGTCTTCCATGCGCAGCAGCCGGGTGGTTTCGGCCTCGGTGAGCTTGACCACCGGGATGCCGGTCCAGTTGCCCAGCACCTCGGCGATCTCGTTGTCGTCGACCTCGGCGACCACATCCATATCGCCTGATCGCCATTGCTTTTCGCGCTCGGCGCGCTGAGCCACGAGTTGCTTTTCGCGGTCGCGGAGGCTGGCCGCTTTCTCGAAGTCCTGCGCGTCGATCGCGGACTCCTTCTCCCGGCGGGCTTCGGCGATCTTCTCGTCGAACTCACGCAGGTCTGGCGGCGCGGTCATCCGGCGAATCCGCATCCGCGCGCCGGCCTCGTCGATCAGGTCGATCGCCTTGTCCGGCAGGAACCGGTCATTGATGTAGCGGTCGGCCAGGGTGGCCGCAGCCGTGATCGCAGAATCGGTGATGGACACCCGGTGGTGCGCTTCGTAGCGGTCCCGCAGGCCCTTGAGGATCTCGATGGTGTGCGCCACCGTCGGCTCACCGACCTGGACCGGCTGGAAGCGGCGCTCCAGCGCGGCGTCCTTCTCGATGTACTTGCGGTACTCGTCGAGCGTGGTGGCGCCGATCGTTTGCAGTTCGCCGCGGGCCAGCTTGGGCTTGAGGATCGAAGCGGCGTCGATCGCGCCTTCGGCGGCGCCGGCACCCACCAGGGTGTGCAACTCGTCGATGAACAAGATGATGTCGCCGCGGGTGTTGATCTCCTTGAGCACCTTCTTCAGGCGCTCCTCGAAGTCACCGCGGTAGCGGCTGCCCGCCACCAGCGATCCCAGATCCAGCGTGTAAAGCTGCTTGTCCTTCAGCGTCTCGGGCACCTCGCCGTGCACGATGGCCTGCGCCAGACCCTCGACCACCGCGGTCTTCCCAACGCCGGGTTCACCGATGAGCACCGGGTTGTTCTTGGTGCGCCGGCTCAGCACCTGCATCACCCGCTCGATTTCCTTCTCGCGGCCGATGACGGGGTCGAGCTTGCCTTCCATCGCGGCGGCCGTCAGGTTGCGTCCGAACTGGTCGAGGACAAGCGATGTGGACGGGCTGCCGGACTCGCCACCCCGGCCGCCAGTGCCGGCCTCGGCCGTCTCCTTGCCCTGGTAACCGGACAGCAGCTGGATCACCTGCTGACGCACCCGGGTCAGCTCGGCGCCCAGCTTGACCAACACCTGGGCGGCAACGCCTTCACCCTCACGGATCAAGCCGAGCAGAATGTGCTCGGTGCCGATGTAGTTGTGGCCCAGCTGCAGCGCTTCACGCAGGCTCAGCTCGAGCACCTTCTTGGCGCGCGGGGTAAACGGGATGTGCCCCGACGGGGCCTGCTGGCCCTGGCCGATGATCTCCTCGACCTGGCTGCGGACACCTTCCAGCGAGATGCCCAGCGATTCCAGCGACTTTGCGGCTACACCTTCGCCTTCATGAATAAGACCCAACAGGATGTGCTCGGTGCCGATGTAGTTGTGGTTGAGCATCCGGGCCTCTTCTTGCGCCAGGACGACGACCCTGCGGGCACGGTCGGTAAATCGTTCGAACATCGGGTTACCTGCTCTCCCTCACATCGGTACTTCGTCATTGTCGGCACAGGAGCCGACACTTGCGTACCTGCCATCCACTGTAATGGGCGGCTCGCCAGGCTTCCTACCTTGCGGTCGTTAAGGCCATCGGCATATGCCCGGCTACAACAGAGCCGTAATGAAAGCAACGCGGTAAACCGGCAAAACGGTTCCCGCCCGGGTGGGTGATCAGTTCGCCACCAGCGAAAGCCGGACCAGCCCGCGTTCGGTGCTGGTCCGGCTTTGCGGCGTGTGGTGACGGGTCAGGTCGCGGCGTGGAATGCGTCGATGACGTCGGCCGGGATGCGGCCCCGAGTCGACACGTTGTGCCCATTGCGACGGGCCCAATCCCGGATCGCGGCGCTCTGCTCACGGTCGATGGCTCCGCGGCCGCGCCCGGTGGCCGAACGTCCGCGCCGACGACCGCCGACCCGACGGCCGGCTTCGACCCACTGCTTCAAGTCATTGCGCAGTTTCGTGGCATTTTTGTTCGAAAGGTCGATCTCATAGGTCACCCCGTCGAGGCCGAATTCGACGGTTTCATCGGCGGCGCCCTCACCGTCGAAATCATCGACCAGGGTGACGGTCACTTTCTTCGCCATTGGCTGAGCCTCACGCTTTCTTCCTGCGCACTTACTGTGCGAGTTGTTTTGGACCGCCCCCAACAACACCAATCTGCCATAGGAAGGCGCGGTATTCAATACGTCACCATAGATGACGTCAGTTGCTATGTGGACGAACAATCGGGAACAATACAGTCTCCCTAATTGACAGACCAGTCAAAGCCATCAACAACCGATCGATACCCATTCCCGTTCCGGTGCACGGCGGCATAGCGTACTCCAGCGCGGCCAGAAAATCCTCGTCGAGCGCCATCGCCTCGTGATCGCCGGCAGCGGCCGCTCTCGCTTGTTCAGCGAACCTCTCCCGCTGCACCACCGGGTCGATCAATTCCGAATATCCGGTGGCCAGTTCGACTCCGCGAATATAAAGGTCCCACTTCTCGGTGACACCTGGGATGCTGCGGTGTTGACGCGTCAAAGGCGTTGTCTCCACCGGAAAATCCCGAACAAAGGTGGGTGCGGTCAAGCTGGCGCCGACAGCATGTTCCCATAATTCTTCGACTAACTTGCCATGCCCATACCCGCGGTCGGCCGGCACCTCGACACCGAGTGACTCGGCGATCGCAAGTAAGCGGTCAACCGGGGTGTTCGGTGTGATCTCTTCGCCGAGCGCGCTGGATAGCGACGGATACATTTGTATCGACGCCCATTCTCCATCGATGTCATAGACACTGCCGTCGGGTAGTGACAGTTGTCTAGTGCCGATCGCCTCGTCAGCCACCTGTTGAATAAGCTCGCGTGTCACGACCGCCGAATCGTCATACGTTCCATACGCCTGATAGGTCTCCAACATCGAAAATTCGGGAGAATGTGTGGAATCGGCACCTTCGTTTCGGAACACCCGATTAAGTTCGAAGACCTTGTCGAACCCACCAACGACACATCGTTTGAGGAACAGTTCCGGTGCGATCCGAAGGTATAGATCGATGTCGAGAGCATTGGAGTGGGTTACGAACGGCCGAGCCGCTGCACCCCCCGCCAGAGTTTGCAACATCGGCGTCTCGACTTCGAGAAACCCGCGCTGCTCCAGCGCGGACCGTATCGCGCGAATAACAGCGATCCGCAGCCGTGCGCCCGTGCGTGCCTGGGGACGGACGATCAGGTCGACGTAGCGCTGCCGCACCCGCGACTCTTCGCTCATGTCTTTGTGCGCCACCGGCAGCGGCCGCAGCGCCTTGGATGCCATCTGCCAGCTATCGCCCAGGACGGACAGCTCGCCGCGCCGTGAGCTGATCACCTCTCCGTGCACGCAGACGATGTCGCCGATATCCACGTCGGCTTTCCACGCGTCAAGCTCTTCCGCACCGACGCTGGCCAGGCTGAGCATCGCCTGCAGGTGGGTGCCGTCGCCTTCTTGCAGTGTCGCAAAACACAATTTCCCCGAATTGCGGGCGAACACCACCCGACCGGCCACGCCGACGATGTCGCCGGTAGTCGAATCGGCGGGCAAGTCGGGGTATGCAGCACGAATCTGCGCCAGCGTATGGGTGCGGCCGACTTCGACGGGGTAAGGGTCGCGGCCCTGCTCCGACAACCGAGCACGCTTGTCCCGGCGGATCCGGAATTGCTCGGGAAGGTCCCCAGGAAGGTCCTGCGGACTGTCCTGCGGACGATCCTCGTCGTCAGCGTTCACGACGTGCCAGCTTAAATGAACGCCTGCGCCATCGAGTGTGCGGTTACGGCGCCGAGCGTGTACCTCCGGCGAGAATTCCCCGATTCCGCCACCCAGGATGCACGTTCAGCGCGCTGTCTTGAGCCGTCCGCGCTGGCTATCCCGGTTGCGTTCGAACACCAGCCGCAGCCCGTGCAGGGTCAGATGCTGGTCGTAGTGGTCGACGGAATGCAGTTCGGCCAGCAGCAGCGGCGCGGTGTGGCCAGTCGCCACCACCGTGACGCTGTCGCCTGCGAAACCGTCCACGTCGTCGCGGATGCGACCGACCAGGCCATCCACCAGCCCGGCGAAACCGAACACCGCGCCCGCCTGCATGCATTCCACGGTGTTCTTGCCAACCACCGACCGCGGCCGGGCCAGCTCCACCCGCCGCAATGCGGCCGAGCGCGCAGCAGCCGCGTCGGAGGAAACCTGTATCCCCGGCGCGATAGCGCCGCCGAGGAATTCGCCTTTGGCCGACACCACGTCCACGCAGATCGATGAGCCGAAGTCGATCACGATCGCCGCGGTCCCGTACTTCTGATAAGCCGCTAGGCAGTTGACAATTCGATCTGCGCCGACCTCTTTCGGATTGTCGACCAGAAGCGGGATGCCGGTGCGGACCCCAGGTTCGATCAGCACATGCGGCACCGACGGCCAGTACTGCTCCAGCATCACCCGCACTTCGTGCAGCACCGATGGAACGGTAGACAGAGCGGCCGCACCGGTCAGCTGATCGGAGTCATCACCAATCAACCCGTCGATGGTCAAAGCCAGCTCGTCAGCGGTGACTTCTGATTCGGTACGAATCCGCCACTGCTGCACTACCTTTGCGTGCTCCTTCGAACCGGAGAGCAAGCCGACAACGGTGTGGGTGTTGCGGACGTCGATTGCCAGCAGCACGCTAGACGACCTTCATCGCGGCGAGACCAACTCACCGGCATCGGCGGGTACGAACGCCGGATCGTGCCCGAGGTCGACGGGACGGTTGTCGGAGTCGACGAAGACGATCCTCGGTTGGTAGCTCCGTGCCTCGGCATCCTGCATCGTGCCGTAGGCAATCAGGATCACCAAGTCACCGGGATGCACGAGATGCGCTGCAGCGCCGTTGATTCCAATCACGCCGCTGCCACGCTCCCCGGTGATGGCATAGGTGACCAGCCGGGCGCCGTTGTCGATGTCGACGATGGTGACCTGTTCACCCTCGAGCAGGTCGGCCGCATCCATCAAGTCGGCGTCGATGGTCACCGAGCCGACGTAGTGCAGGTCTGCCTGCGTGACGGTTGCCCGGTGGATCTTCGACTTGAGCATTGTTCGTAACATCAGTTCCTCCAGGGTGATTCAGAGTTTCCGGCCGCAACCGCGGGCTCACGCCCGTCGACGCCGACGGTGGTACTGATTTCAATCGCGACGTTGTCGAGGAGTCTGGTGGCACCGAGCCGGGCCGCAACCAGCAGCCGGGCGGGACCGTGCAGCGGCGCGGGCCCAAGTGCAGGATCGCGCACCTGCAGATAGTCCACTTCGATCGCGGACACATCCGACAGCAC
>NZ_JBAUZA010000481.1:0-1956 GCF_049585075.1 Mycobacterium sp. | reverse complement strand
TTCGATCAGCCCGGCGACGCCGAGCGCGCCCAACGTCAGCGCGGCTGCCGGCACCGAATGACTACCGCTGCCGATTCCCCGTTTGATCCCGGTTGCGGCCCCGGTGACCGCACCGACGACACCGTTGACCGCGGCGCCACCCACGGCACCCGCGGCCTCGGTGGTCGCTTCCGCGGCCCGGCCCGCCGTTCGAGTTACGGTGCGTACGGCGCCGTTAACGACACCCATGATGACTCCCTGATGATTGGTTGTTGAGGCGGTGAATCTGATACCCGCTGCACGCCACACCGGCGGGGTTGCATAGGCGCGAACTCGCAAAGTTCATGAAACCGAAACGATCCTGCGCAGCATTTGGCAATCCTATGGCCTTGTCCGGCAAATGAACAGGAAATGAATACCCGCAACCGGTATTTGTATGCGTCAAGGTTGACGCAGATCCACCACGACCGGGGCGTGGTCGCTGGGCGCCTCGCCTTTACGTTCCTCCCGGACGATCTGTGCGTCAGCGACCCGGCTGGCCAGCGCGGGAGAGGCGAGGATGAAGTCGATGCGCATGCCCTGTCGCTTCGGGAACCGCAGTTGGGTGTAATCCCAGTAGGTGTACACCCCGGGACCGGGGGTGAAAGGCCGTACCACGTCGGCAAATTGAGCGTCGACAATAGCGTCGAACGCTTTGCGTTCCGGTTCCGAAACGTGTGTGGCGCCCCGGAAGAATTCCACGCTCCACACGTCGTCGTCGGTCGGGGCGATATTCCAGTCGCCGACCAGCGCGATTTGCGCCGAGGGATCGTCGCGTAGCCAGCCTGCGGCGGTATCGCACAGTGCGGCAAGCCAATTCAGCTTGTAGGCGTAATGCGGGTCGCCCAGGGCGCGGCCGTTGGGCACGTAAAGGCTCCACACCCGAACCCCGGCGCAGGTGGCGGCCAGCGCACGGGCTTCGGCTGCGGCCTTAAGATCTGGCTTGCTGCTCCAGCTCGGCTGGCCGTCGAAGCCGACCTCGACCTGCTCCAGGCCGACCCGTGACGCGATCGCCACGCCGTTCCACTGGTTGAACCCGCAATGCGCCACCTCGTAGCCGAGCTCTAGGAACGGCATCGTCGGAAACTGGTCGTCGGCACACTTGGTTTCTTGCATAGCCAGCACGTCGACCTCGTCGCGTTCCAGCCAATCGAGGACGCGGTCCAACCGGGTGCGGATCGAGTTCACGTTCCAGGTGGCCAGCCTAACCATGCCGTCGGGCCGCAGCGGGTCGCCGCCATCAACCATTGCCCGACCCTACGTGGCGGCTGGCGTGAAATAGCGGGCGCGGTGATGCAGTTTGAAGTCCAACGACTGGGCCAGAACGGCGACAGCGTGATCGTCGTCGAGAACCCGGACGTAACCACGGGTCGCGCCACGTGCCGCCCCCCAGGCCAGCAGTGCTTCGGATAACGCCCGGCCGGCATCCTCGTCGTGCACCCGCATCGCCGACAGGCCCACCCAACGGGTGCCGTCCGGGGCGTCGGTCACCGAAGCTCGCGCCACCGCCAGGTCCGTGTGGGTACCGAACACGTGCTCGCCATTGACGACCGCGGTCAGTACATCCACGGGAACGTCGCGGTGGTAGAGCTGCAGCCAGGCGTCGTCGGGGCGGTCCGACAGCCGGATCGACGGGTCGGGCTCGGCCGTGTGCACATCGCGTACCAGCACGGCATTGGGTTGTTCACTGGTGCCCGGCAGTCGCAGCAGCCGGTCGGCGATCGCCAAGCACGGTGTCAGTCCGCGTCGGGTGTACCAGTCGACGATCGCCGGGATCGTCGCTGTGCTAGCGGAAGTATCAAGCGGAGCAGCGGAGTTCGCGCAAGCGGTGACGCCGTGCCCGGCGCGCAGCAACCAACCGTCCAGCCACTGCTGCTCTACGCCGGGCCAGGCGAGGGCGGCGGCGTGCTCGAGCGCGCGGATCTGCGAGGCGCGCAC
>NZ_JBAUZA010000480.1:0-9892 GCF_049585075.1 Mycobacterium sp. | reverse complement strand
ACTCAAGGCCGTAAAAACCGTCGTCAAAACCGGCGTGAGCGCGGAAACCAACTGCACAGCAACAGCATGACCAGCAGTAAGGGTGGCCGCCGCTGTCATGGCGGGACCAATCAGCAGCACCGCCAGGGATGGGCCGACCGTGACCGGCATACCCCGCGAATGGTGCTTGTTCGTCGTCGCCTCCGCGGGAACGACATAGTAGGTGCTTCCAGCGACGCCGATGCCGGCCCAAAACGTTTCCAGCAGAAGGCACCACTTGGTCAAAACCTTCTGGGGTTGGCGCGAGCAACAATTGCCCGACGGCACGCTGATCCTCACCTCGCCGTCCGGGCAGACCCACGTGACCACGCCGGGCAGCGCGCTGCTGTTTCCCAGCCTGTGCCATGCCACCGGCGGCATACCCGCCACCGAAGCCGAGCCGCCCGCGGACTACTGCGGCCAACGGACGGCGATGATGCCCAAACGCCGGCGCACCCGCGCCCAAAACCGCGCCCCCCGCATCGCCACCGAACGACGACAAAACCACAATGCCCGCATGAGCCGTCGGGCCAGCCGCCCGAGCTACTTCGGCCCCGCCCCACCGGGCGACACCGACGACGACCCACCGCCATTCTGAGGTGTCGGTGCTTGGCCCCCATCGGAAAATATCTTCATGCCCACATCGGGCTCGGAGAACTCCGAGCAACTTCCGCCCCTGGCCGCCGAAGACCACACCTGCCTCGAGTGCGGGCTCGTCTATTCAGAGATATCGATCGAAGACGCCGTCAGCGCTATTATCGGCCTGCCTAGCGCGGTCCGGGCGGCGGTCTCCGCCATCCCGGTTGAGGCGCGCCGGGTGCGCCCGCGCCCGCAAGTTTGGTCAGTCGCCGAGTACCTTTGCCATCTTCGCGATGTGTACATGGCCTTTACCATCCGACTGCATCGCGTTCGCGCCGAGGATCGGCCAGCAATGGAGCCGATGTTCAACGATCTCCGAGCCCGTCGATTCCGTTACAATGGCTGCGATTTCGAAGCCACCCTGGGCGAACTCGGCGCAGCCACAACAGGTTTCTGTGAACAAGTCACCCGTACCGAAGAGGGGGACTGGGACCGCATCGCTACTCGGCTGCCCGGCGAGGATCGGACAGCGCGTTGGCTGGTCCGGCAGGCGATGCACGACGGCGTTCATCACCTTGGCGACATCCGCAAAATTGGCGGCATCAGCGGGCCGTCCGCCACTTAAGAACCGTGGCAGGTGAGCGCCACCCGCGCTATCACGCTGTCGGAAGTCAATAGGTTGGTCTCGACATCGCCATAAAAGGAGCCGTCGTCGGGGCCCCAGTTGGCTGTCTGAACGACGGTGGCCCACACCGGTTTCCCGCCGAAAACTTTGGCGTTGTCCCCTACGTTGAAATTGCTGAGCCGTTGCGGATTTGACCCATCCGGACTCATCGTCCACCAGTCGGTGCCATGTGATGGGTTGCCGGCGTTGGTCATCCACAACACCTGCCCGTCCGGCGTGTAGCGGGGATGCTCGTTGTAGCTGTCGCCGCGGGTAAGGCGAGTGATCGCACCGGACTTGAGGTCGAGACGGTAGATCTGATTCTTCCAGAAGTTATGGGTTTCGAAATCGCTCGTGAACACCAGAGATGATGAGTCGGCGGAGAATCCGCCGCTCTCATTGAAGGCATCGCCGGCGGGGGAGACGGTACGAATGTCAGACAGCGAGGGCGTGCCATCCGGGTTGACGTTGAAGTCGGCGACCTTGATGACCCAGAACCCAGCGAAGCGATCAGGGTTGAGGACCCGGGGTACCTTGGTGCGCTCGGTCCATTCGAGCAGCCGACCGTCGGGGGAGAACTCCGGGATGATCGTGCCGTGGTCTTTGTCGGTCGGGAGGTCGGTGAGCTGCCACGCGTGTGACCCGTCGGCGCTGGCCACCCACAGGTCGGAGTAGCTACCCCAGCCGGGGGTAGCGACCACCGAGTCGCCCGGGTGATCCGGTTTCTCGGCCACAAACGCGATGAACTTGCCCGACGGGCTCCAGACCGGCGAACCGGCCGTGCGCTGCGGGAAGTTCACTGCGCCTGCCCCAAACTGTGCACGGTTCGCGCCGTCCGGCTTGACCGTATAGATGTGGTAATGGCCGTCGCTGCCCTTGGCGTTGTAGGCCAGCAGGCCGTTGGCTTTGGACCAGTCAGCCCCGAAGGCGCCCTTTTGGAACACTTGGTAACTGATCGGCGCGCCACATCCGGGCCGCCCAACTGATCGTCTCGGCACCGCACCGGAACCCGGATGCGAGGCCGGTAGGTGAACACATGACGTGCACAGCACGAAAACCAGCGCTAGACAAACCCGCAGGGTAGATACCGAACACCGGGACACCATGAGCAGGCGAGCCGCCTCTTTCGTCGCTTCGGCCTCGAATTTGGCTCTGAGCAGGTCTTCACCTAGACTCTAGGGGTTGCCGTGGGCAGACCTCGGCCGGCGTTCGTAAGCGTAACTAGTCGGCCCTGCGTGCCCTTCAGTGACGAAGACCATGCATGACAGGTCGGGTGGACTATGTCCGCTGACGTGCCAGTGCCTGGCTGTATACGTGAACCAGGTCAGGAGATCTAGTGATTCAGCAGGAATCGCGGCTGAAGGTGGCCGACAACACCGGCGCCAGGGAGATCTTGTGCATCCGTGTACTCGGCGGCTCGGGGCGGCGTTACGCCGGCATCGGCGATGTCATCGTGGCGACGGTAAAAGACGCCATCCCCGGCGGCAACGTCAAACGCGGTGAGGTGGTGAAGGCCGTGGTGGTGCGCACCGTCAAGGAGCGCCGCCGCGCCGACGGCAGCTACATCAAGTTCGACGAGAACGCCGCCGTCATCATCAAGCCCGACAACGACCCGCGTGGAACCCGCATTTTCGGGCCGGTCGGCCGCGAGCTGCGGGAGAAGCGCTTCATGAAGATCGTCTCGCTCGCCCCGGAGGTGTTGTAGGTGAAGATCCACAAGGGTGACACCGTCCTGGTCATCTCGGGCAAGGACAAGGGCGCCAAGGGCAAGGTGCTGCAGGCCTACCCGACCCGCAACAAGGTGCTCGTCGAGGGCGTCAACCGGATTAAGAAGCACACTCCGATCTCGACCAACCAGCGCGGAGCGCGGTCGGGCGGGATCGTCACGCAGGAAGCCCCGATTCACGTCTCCAACGTGATGGTGGTCGACTCCGACGGCAAGCCGGCCCGGGTTGGCTATCGCCTCGACGAGGAGACTGGCAAGCGGGTCCGAATCTCCAAGCGCAACGGCAAGGACATCCAGGCATGACGACTGCAGAGAAAGTTCAGCCACGGCTCAAAGCGCAATACCGCAATGAAATTCGGGACGCGCTCCATAAAGAGTTCAAGTACGCCAACGTCATGCAGATCCCGAGCGTGGTGAAGGTTGTCGTCAACATGGGCGTCGGTGACGCCGCCCGGGACGCCAAGCTGATCAACGGCGCCGTCAGCGACTTGGCCGCGATTACCGGGCAGCGGCCCGAGATTCGCAAGGCGCGCAAGTCGATTGCGCAGTTCAAGTTGCGCGAAGGCATGCCGATCGGCGCACGGGTGACCCTGCGCGGCGACCGGATGTGGGAGTTCCTCGACCGGCTCACATCGATTGCGCTGCCGCGTATCCGCGACTTCCGCGGGCTCTCGCCCAAGCAGTTCGACGGCTCGGGCAACTACACCTTCGGGCTGGCCGAGCAGTCGGTGTTCCACGAGATCGACGTGGACAAGATCGACCGGGTCCGTGGCATGGACATCACCGTCGTCACCTCAGCGACGACCGACGACGAAGGGCGAGCGCTGTTGCGGGCCCTCGGCTTTCCGTTCAAGGAGAACTGACCAGATGGCGAAGAAGGCATTAGTTAACAAGGCCGCCCGCAAGCCCAAGTTCGCGGTGCGCGGCTACACCCGCTGCGGCAGGTGCGGCCGTCCGCGTGCGGTGTACCGCAAGTTCGGACTGTGCAGGATCTGCCTGCGCGAAATGGCGCACGCGGGCGAATTGCCCGGCGTGCAGAAGAGCAGTTGGTAAAAGACCCAGAACAGGTGCGCAGCAGGCCCGAACCGGGAACCGTTGCGAGGAAGGCAACACCGCTGTCATGACGATGACGGATCCGATCGCAGACTTTTTGACACGTCTGCGCAACGCCAATTCGGCGTATCACGACGAGGTGACGCTGCCGCACTCGAAGATCAAGGCCAACATCGCCGAGATCCTCAAGCGGGAGGGTTACATCACCGACTATCGCACCGAAGATGCGCGCGTCGGTAAGGCGCTGGTCGTTCAGCTCAAGTACGGACCCAGCCGGGAGCGCAGCATCGCCGGTTTGCGGCGGGTCTCCAAGCCGGGGTTGCGGGTGTACGCCAAGTCGACTGGCCTGCCGCGAGTGCTCGGCGGGCTGGGCGTGGCGATCATCTCGACCTCCTCGGGCCTGCTCACCGACCGTCAGGCGGCCAGACAGGGCGTGGGCGGCGAAGTCCTCGCGTACGTGTGGTGAGGGGGTAATCATGTCGCGCATTGGTAAGCAGCCGGTTCCGATTCCCACCGGGGTCGAGGTGACGATCGATGGTCAGCACGTCTCGGTCAAAGGGCCCAAGGGCTCCCTGGACTTGACGGTCGCCGAACCGATCACCGTGGCCCGCAACGAGGATGGCGCCATCCTGGTCGCCCGTCCCGACGACGAGCGGCACAACCGTTCGCTGCACGGGTTGTCCCGCACGCTGGTGTCCAACCTGGTGACCGGGGTGACGCAGGGCTACACGACGAAGATGGAGATCTTCGGTGTCGGTTATCGCGTGCAGCTCAAAGGTTCCAACCTCGAGTTCGCGCTGGGATACAGCCATCCCGTGGTGATCGCGGCACCGGACGGTGTCACCTTCGCGGTCGAATCGCCGACGAAGTTCTCGATCTCCGGGATTGACAAGCAGAAGGTCGGCCAGATTGCGGCGAACATCCGTCGTCTGCGCCGCTCCGACCCCTACAAGGGCAAGGGCGTGCGCTACGAGGGTGAGCAGATCCGCCGCAAGGTCGGAAAGACAGGTAAGTAGTCATGGCGCAATCAAAAGCTGATACCGCCGCACCAAAGCCGGTGGGCCAGAGCGTGTCCGCCGAGCGGCGGAAGTCCCGGCTGCGCCGGCACGCCCGGCTGCGCAAGAAGATCTCGGGTACTCCGGAGCGTCCGCGCTTGGTGGTACACCGCTCGGCGCGGCACATCCACGTGCAGCTGGTCAACGACCTCACGGGCACCACGGTGGCCGCTGCCTCGTCGATCGAGGCCGACGTGCGGGGCGTGGACGGCGACAAGAAGGCCCACAGTGTGCGGGTCGGCCAGCTGATCGCCGAGCGGGCCAAAGCGGCCGGGGTCGAAACGGTGGTGTTCGACCGCGGCGGCTACACCTACGGCGGGCGGATCGCGGCACTGGCCGACGCTGCGCGCGAAAGCGGGTTGAAGTTCTGATGGCAAGCAACGACTTTGGAAGGACCGCATAATGGCGGAGCAACCGGCCGGAACGGCCGGCCAAGCGCCCGGCCACGGTGACACTCGTGGCGAAGGCCGTGACACACGCGAAGGCCGAGGCCGCCGCGATGACCGCCGCGGCGGTCGCGACCGCGACGGCGACAAGAGCAACTACCTGGAGCGCGTCGTCACCATCAACCGTGTTTCCAAGGTGGTCAAGGGTGGTCGGCGATTCAGCTTCACCGCTTTGGTCATCGTGGGCGACGGCAACGGCATGGTCGGGGTCGGCTACGGCAAGGCCAAGGAAGTCCCGGCCGCGATCGCCAAAGGCGTCGAGGAAGCACGCAAGAGCTTCTTCCGGGTGCCCCTGATCGGCGGCACGATCACCCATCCGGTGCAGGGTGAGGCCGCTGCAGGCGTTGTCCTGTTGCGTCCGGCCAGCCCCGGTACCGGTGTGATCGCGGGTGGCGCTGTCCGAGCGGTGCTGGAATGCGCTGGCGTGCGCGACATTCTGGCCAAGTCGTTGGGCAGCGATAACGCGATCAACGTGGTGCACGCCACGGTCGCTGCGCTCAAGCTGTTGCAGCGGCCCGAGGAGGTCGCCGCCCGACGCGGACTGCCGATCGAGGATGTCGCCCCGGCCGGCATGCTGCGCGCCCGGCGGGAAAGCGAAAGGCTGGCCGCCAGTGTGAACACCGCACGTGAAGGAACGACATAAAATGGCCCAGCTCAAGATCACCCAGGTTCGCAGCACGATCGGAGCACGCTGGAAGCAGCGGGAGAGCTTGCGCACCTTGGGACTTCGACGGATACGCCATTCGGTCATCCGCGACGACGACTCGCAGACCCGCGGGCTGATCGCGGCCGTGCATCACCTCGTCGAGGTAGAACCGGCCGACACGGCGGGAGGTAACACCAAATGACGATCAAACTGCACGATCTGGCGCCTGCGCCCGGCTCGAAAACCAAGCGCACCCGCGTCGGTCGTGGTGAGGGCTCCAAGGGTAAGACCGCGGGCCGCGGCACCAAGGGCACCAAAGCCCGCAAGAACGTACCGGCGACCTTCGAGGGTGGCCAGATGCCGATTCACATGCGGCTGCCCAAGCTCAAGGGCTTCCGCAACCGGTTCCGCACCGAATACGAAATCGTCAACGTCGGCGACCTCAATCGGTTGTTCCCCCAAGGCGGTTCGGTCGGTGTCGACGAGTTGGTGGCCAAGGGAGCGGTGCGTAAGAACTCGCTCGTCAAAGTTCTTGGCGACGGCAAGCTGACCGCCAAGGTGGATGTCACCGCACACAAGTTCAGCGGCAGCGCGCGGGAGAAAATCACTGCGGCAGGCGGGTCAGCCACCGAGCTCTAGGTCTGTGTGCGTGCGCCGAGCACGTCGCGAAATACCGCTTGGCGCAATGCGAGTTCGCGTGGATCGCTGCACAGGTGAAAACCCAGCCGGTTCATCACATACCCGAATCCCACACCGGTGTCGGGGTCGGCGAACCCGAACGAGCCGCCGAAACCTGGTGTGCCGAAAGCCTTGTCGGACGAGCCGAACAGACACAACTGCACCGGCTTGCACAAGCCCAGCGAGTACTCAATATCGACATTCATCACCCGGTCTCGCAATCCACGGCTTGGTGGGGCGGGCTGCGCCATGAGCTCGTCGCGCACGCTTGCCGTCAGGCCCAGCGCTTGATCCCCGGTCGCAGCGGTGCCGTAGAGCTGGGCGACTGCGCGGGCTGTTCCAATCCCGTTGGCGGACGGGATCTCGACAGCGCGCACATCGTCGCGGTTATAGTCGCCGGCCCAGGGGTTCACGTCGCGCGGAAGGCGACCAGCACGGGCGAGCAGTCCGACTGGGTTGAGCGACGCTCCGATAAGAGCGCTCGGCAAGACGCCGAGGTGAAGCAGGGATTCCGCGCGCGACCAGTGGTGCAGGTGTGCGACCCGGTCGCGGGCCACCGAATCCGGCAGTCCGATATGCAAGTCCAGCCCCAACGGCCCGGCAATCTCGTCGGCGAAAAAGCGGCCCAGCCTACGGCCGGCCGGGTCGGTGCGACGGATCAGCTCGGATTCGTACCAGCCCAGCGTGATCGCGTGGTATCCGTGCCGGGTACCGGGCGTCCACGCCGGCTTCTGGGCCGCGAGCATCGCCGAAAGCCGCACTGGGTCGGCGACATCCCGCACAGTCGGTGCTGGTTTCAGTACACACAGTCCGGCTTGGTGGCCGAGCAGCTGCCGCACCGTCACGTCGCCCTTGCCGGCTTGGGCGAATTCAGGCCAGTGTTCGGCAACTTTGTCGTCGTAGCCGAACAAACCTCGGGACACGGCCACCGCAACAGCAAGGGCGGCAACGCCTTTGGTCGTTGAGAACATGTTGACCATGGTGTCGCGCTGCCACGGCGCCTTGGCGATGCCATCGCGGTAGCCTCCCCACAGGTCGACTACTTTGACGCCATTGCGATAGACGGCGACAGCGGCGCCAACTTCATGCCCGCGCGCGAAGTTGGCGCGAAATGCATCAGCGACCTTGCCGTAGCCCTCGTCGACGTCCCCGTCGATCAACTCCGGCGACACGGTGACCTTGAGAACCATTGAGTCGTTATACCCCGATCGGCCGGTCGACGGTGGGCAAATGGGGCATCGGCTCAGCGCAGCTGCGGAACCACTTCTGCGGCAAGGCGTTCCATCTGCTCGCGATCCTCGGCGAGGTCACGGCCAACCGGGTTGAGCAGGATCATTTCGGCGCCGGCGTCGATGACGTCACGCAGCCCGGCTACGACGTCGTCGGGTGTGCCGGAAACCGGTACCGCCTCGATGCCCTGCATCGAGCCGTAGATGCGGTGCAAACCGGCGAGCACCCGCTCACGCGCTGTGGCGGCGTTGTCGTCGACCATCAGATAGACGCGTTTGCCGATGCTGAACTGGGCGGGATCCTTGCCCTGTTCGGCCAGCTCGTGGCGCACCGTTTTCACGGCCTCGCCGAATTTCGCGGTGCTCGACGACCCCGCGCCCAGGAACGCGTCGCCGTGACGCACGGCCCGGGCCAGGGCCTTGGGGGCCTGGCCGCCGAACCAGAGCGGCGGATGCGGCCGTTGCACGGGTTTGGGCTGGATCGGCAGATCGTTGACCTGACGGAACCGGCCGTCAAACGTCACCCTCCGCTCATCGGACCACGCCGCCTTCATCAACTCCAGACCTTCGGTGAAGCTGCTGATGAAGGTGGCCCGCTCTACCCCGAACGCGCCGAACTGGCGAAAGCCGCCGCCGGGTGCAACGCCGACGTCCAGCCTGCCGCGGCTGAGCCGGTCGACGGCGGTGACCGCCGAGGCCAGCTGGAGCGGATCATGCAACGACGAGACCAGCACGGCGACGCCCAGCCGGAGCCGCTCGGTGCAGGCCGCGGCGTAGGCCAGCAGTTCCAGCGGCGCCAACAGTGGCGCCTCGCCGACGACCTGTTCGAGCACCCAGCCGCCCTCGAAGCCGAGCTCCTCGGCCCGGCTCAGGTAGTCGCGCTGACCGGCCGTGTCGAAGCCGGCGGAATCGAATTGGTGGATCGAGATGGAGAATCGCACCCCGCCACCGTACGGCCCACCCTCCGCCGGCACGGCGGGGCCGCTGGTCATCGGTAGGCTCGACATATGTTTGCTTTCCTGCCCGACCCGCCGGGGGTTGATGAGGTCCGCGCCTTGGCTCGCCGCGTCGACACCGCCCGCCACCACGGTGTACCCAGAGGTTGCGTGCTTGAACTGGACGTGCGCGCGGCGCCGCCGGAGACCGGCGGCTTCGACCCGCTGGCGATCATCAGCGGCGGTGGCCGCTCATTGGTGCTGCGCGAAGCCATCTCCGCGTTGCACCGCGCCGCCGACGATCCCCGGGTCGCCGGCCTGATCGCCCGGGTACAGCTTCCCGCCGCCGCGCCGGGGCCGGTTCAGGAACTGCGGGAAGCCATCGCCGCGTTCACCGCGGTCAAGCCATCGCTCGCGTGGGCCGAGACTTATCCGGGAACACTGTCCTACTACCTGGCCTCGGCGTTCGGCGAAGTATGGATGCAGCCGTCGGGAACCGTCGGGCTGATCGGCTTCGCCACCAATGCAATGTTTTTGCGTGACGCGCTGGAGAAGGCCGGCATTGAAGCGCAGTTCATCGCGCGCGGCGAATACAAGTCGGCGGCAAACCTTTTCACGGAAGACCGCTACACCGATGCGCATCGAGAAGCCGACACCCGTCTGCTGGAAAGCTTGCGCACTCAAGTCTGGCAGGCGGTCGCCGGTTCGCGCAGGATCAGCCTGGATTCCCTCGATGCGCTGGCCGACCGTGCGCCGCTACTACGCGAAGACGCCGTCAGCTCGGGGCTGGTCGACCGGATTGGCTTCCGAGACGAGGCATATGCGCGTATCGCAGAACTTGGTGGTGCCGAAGGCCTTTCGCC
>NZ_JBAUZA010000479.1:0-16115 GCF_049585075.1 Mycobacterium sp. | reverse complement strand
GCGGAAGTTAGGGCCGAGGTCGGGGGGCGCGGCCACGTCGGCGCCGACAACGCTGCCGCCTTCGGCCAGCAGGCGCTCGGCAGTGGCGAGCCCGATGCCCGACGCCACACCTGTTACGACGAACGTGCGGGAACGGGCGCGATCAGCGCTCACCATGACTGGTCCTCTCGAATTCGGTTGCCGCGCAGTCAGAGTCCGAATTGGTCGTCGATGATGCCGAGCCAAATCTGCGCGACGTCCATTGCCACCTTCTCGCTGATGAATGCGTGCTGGGTGCCGGTATAGATGTCACGGAATGCCCGCTCGAGTCGGCTGCCCTCGCGGATCGCGGTGGTGCCGGCCGCTAAATGCGCCCACTCGGCGCAGGCCCGTGCCGTGTCGGTGGCATACACCGCCGCCACCCGCATGTCGGCCCGCAAGCTGGGCGTCAGGTCGTTGCCCGCGTCGACCGCCGCCTCGGCGGTGGAGAACGCGTCGATCACCAGCAGCCGAGCTGCCCGCCAGGCGGCGACGTGATGAGCGAGTCCCTTTTGAAAGGTCTGACGGCTTGCCAGCGTCGCCATGTCGCTCATCCGCACCTTGGTGGCCGCGAGTTCCTCGACATCGTCGAGCATGCTCTTGGCCACCCCGAGCGCAAACGACGCATGCCCGGCAGCGGTGATGGGCATCAGCCCCATTCGGCTGGCCGCCGAGCTTCCGCGGAAAGGCTCACGGGTGAACAGCGGCATGGTCCGGCACTCGGGTACGAACACGTCCGCCACGTTGTAGTCGTAGGAACCAGTACCTTTGAGCCCCTGGACATGCCATCCGTCGGTGAAGGTGACCTCGTCCCGAGGCAGGAATGCGACCCGCATCTCCGGGATACCTTCACTGACCCAACGCATTTCACCGTTTTGCATCGGGAAAAACCCGGCGCCGATGTAAGCCGAGTGCCCGGTGCCCGAGCCGAAATTCCATGCACCGCTCAACCGATAGCCGCCATCGACAACCGTGCCCTGTCCGTTGGGGAAGTACTGGCCGCCGATGGTGACGTGGTTGTCGTTCCGGGTGAATATCTCGGCGAATCCCTCGTCGGGGAGATAAGTCGCAGCGACGAACGTTGAGGGTAGATTGGCGATGCCGATCCAGCCGAAAGAGCCGTCTTGCCAAGCCATTTCGATCCACGTTTCGATCATCTCGTGAAACGACGGTTCGACGCCGCCCGCCGCTGTCGGATTGAACGCAGACATCAGGCCGCTGGCCCACATCTCGTCGACGATCGGCGCGGAGAGCGTCCGTAAACGCTCGGATTCCGCGGCCTCAGCACGGACCAGGTCGCGCATTCCACGCGCCCGATTCACCACCTGATCGCGCACGCCCGTCACCGACGCCGCTCTTCCTCATCAGGATCGGGTGGCAGCACCATTGGATTAGCCGGCGGCCACGTCTTTACCTGTGCCTTTGCCGCTGCTTTCGCCTTCACCTGTGCTTTCCGCCGCGCCTCAAAGGTGTCGTCGTCATCGTCTTCGTCTTCGTTGGGTATGTCGTCGGTCTCGAAGACAACCTCGTACCACCGCTTGTTGGGCTGTACCCGCGTTTCGACGTCACCAGTTGGAGTCGCACGTTTGATCTGGACGTTCAGGTTCTCCAGGGTCGGGTCACGTCGGCAGATGAACGCTTCGAGCGCCTCCCCCAACGGACGTCCAGTGAGATTGATGTCTGCGAGCGCCCTGCCCTGATACATAGCCACGCCGCACATCTTGCACGGCAATCACGGAGGACGCATCCCTTTCCGGCGCTCGCTGAGTCCGTCAGCGCTCAAGCTGGCGCCGGAGAATAGGCCGGAATCCAGCGCACCTGCGCGATCCGCTCGCTGAGTTCCTCGCTGCTGCGTTTCGGGGCGACGCCATCCGCCACGGCCTGCGCAGCGACGGCCTGCGCGATGCCCACTGCCACGTCGGGCACGTCTGACCACGCGGGTAGTAGCGGCTGGTCGGGGTCGGCAAGCGCGGGCGACGCATCGCCCAAGGTCGCCGCGGCGACCCGCATCATCTCGTCGGTGACCCGGGTGGCCTGAGCCGCGGTCACCGCAAGCCCCATCGCGGGGAAGATGTAAACGTTATTGCATTGGGCCACTGGGTGTTCGACACCATCGCGTAGCAGCGGCGCGAACGGTGAGCCCGTCGCGATCAGCGCACGCCCGTCGGTCCAGTGGTCCAATTCGGCTGGGTGCGCCTCGGCCCGGCTTGTCGGGTTGGACAGCGGGAAGATGATCGGCCGCTCGGTCTTGCCGGCCATCTCTCGCACGATCTCTTCGGTGAAGGCACCGGCGGCGGTGGATAAGCCGAGTAGCACGCCGACGTCGACATTGTGCATGACATCGGCGAGCTGTGCCGGCCCCGACAGGCCCCAGCTCGCGACGCGACCGGCGGGTTGAGCGAATCCACGCTGTGCGTCGGACAGGTCCGTGCGATCGTCGGTGAGCAGGCCCACCACGTCGACGACCCAGATTCGTTCCGCCGCAGCTTGTTCAGACAATCCTTCGGTCACCATCTCCCGGCGAACCATGTCGAGCACTCCGATGCCGGCTGAGCCTGCACCGAGCATGACGACCTGCTGCTGCGACAGCGGGCGTCCGGCTACTTTGGCGGCGCCGTGCAGTGCGCCGAGCGTGACGGCGGCAGTGCCCTGAATGTCGTCGTTGAAGGTGAGCAGCTGGTCGCGGTAGCGGGCAAGGATGGGCTGCGCGTGCGCACTGGCGAAGTCTTCCCATTGCAGCAGCACATCGGGCAGTTGTTCGCGCACAGTAGCGACGAACCGGTCGATGAACGCGTAGTACGCGTCGTCGTCGATGCGCCGGTGGCGCCAACCTAGATAAAGCGGGTCTTCGAGGAGTTCGGCGTTGTCGGTGCCCACGTCGAGCACGATCGGCAGAGTGCGCGCGGGATCGATGCCGCCGATCAGGGTGTAGAGCGACAGCTTGCCGATCGGAATGCCCATCCCACCGATGCCCTGGTCGCCCAGACCCAGAATCCGCTGCCCATCGGTCACCACAATCACGTCGACGTCGTGCTGGGGCCGATTGCGCAGCACTTCGTCGAGACGGTCGCGGTCGGGATAGGAAACGAACAGTCCCCTTGGCCGCCGATAGATCTCGCCGAAACGCTGGCAGGCCTCACCGACGGTGGGGGTATAGACGATCGGCAGGGTTTCGGGGATGTGGTCGCGCAGTACACGGTAGAACAGGGTTTCGTTGCGGTCCTGCAATGCGCGGAGATAGATGTGTTTATCGAGATCGTCACGGCGAGTGGAAAATTCATGCCAACAGTGCGCGGCTTGCTCTTCCAGGGTCTTCACAGCGGTCGGCAGCAGTCCGAGCAGACCGTACTTGCGGCGTTCGGCCTGGGAAAACGCCGTGCCTTTGGTCGTCAAGGCGTCGAACAGAGCGGCCTGCCCCCGCTTTTCGTCAGGCATCGTCAGCATCCTTCGGTTGCCCTGATTGCTTAACGCTAACGCTGCACCAGCGACACCATGCCAGCGAGATGAGGGTGGTCCCGGCTGGGATCGAACCAGCGACCTTCCGCGTGTGAAGCGGACGCTCTCCCACTGAGCCACGGGACCGGCGCCGAGAGGCGAACGAGGTCGAAGGTTAGCACGCGCCGGCGGCTCGGCAGAACGTCCTACACAGCCCGGGGGATCGCGGCGCGCGGGACTTTACGAAAAATTTGTGCGGGCCCGCTCAGGTCGACTATCGTCGTGCTTCGCACCGGGCGACGATCTCGCCCGTTGCGCGCGGACGTAGCGCAGTTGGTAGCGCATCACCTTGCCAAGGTGAGGGTCGCGGGTTCGAATCCCGTCGTCCGCTCGAGGGTGCAAGTGGCATCAAACCTACGGTGGAGTGGCCGAGTGGTGAGGCAACGGCCTGCAAAGCCGTGCACACGGGTTCGATTCCCGTCTCCACCTCCAATTCTTTGACCGGGCGCGGTTAGCTCAGCGGGAGAGCGCTTCCCTGACACGGAAGAGGTCGCTGGTTCAATCCCAGTACCGCGCACCAGTAGTTTATGCACGTCAGAGGCGGTTTTTGCGCCTATTTGCGGGCACCGCTGCCAATACGCTGCCAAATGGCGCCCGCCTCTAATGGGCAAACCGCCCAGCGAGCAGGCTGCAACCCCTCTTTCCTTTCGGGTAATCCCCCTGCTCTGAGCAGAGCAACCGATTACGGTGAGCGCAGATCGGAGTTTCTTGGGGGTCGAAGGTGCTAAAAGCTTCCGCTGCCGGTTTAGCCGCCCTCGCCGCAGGCATCGTTCTCAGCGCTGTCACCAGGGTTCCGGCGTGGGCCGACCCCGACGCGGATGCGGCTTACCTGAACGCGCTCCACAGGCAGGGCATCCAACCTACTTCCGGCAGCGATGCATCGCTCATCGCGGCCGGGCACGAGATTTGCGAGCAACTCGCCGCCGGCTACAGCATGAACGCGGTGATGGCGCAGGGCGAAATCTATGCGGGGCACGGCATTACCGAGGACGACGTGAAAGTCATCGTCAGGAGCGCTGCCGCCGCCTACTGTCCGCAGTACATTCCGTGAAATCCCCAGCGGGACCAAGTGGCGAGCCGGCCGAGCAGCCCACCGAGGCGCAGGCGCAGGTTGTAATGCGCCCCATGACATACGCAACCGCCAGAGTCGGCTCGCGCCACTACTTTGCGAGCACCCACCTGTGGAACGCTCGGCACCTTGCGCGGCTGTGCCAGCAACGCGAGAGCGAGCTCGTCGCGCAAAACGCCTACGAGCCAGACATGGAGCAGCGGTCGCTCTGCGTGTCAACGCTCCAGGCATCGGTGGCGTTCCTAGAGGCGTTGGTAAACGAGGTATGGCAGGACGCCGCCGACACACCGGCCGATGAGGACAACCAGCGGCTCGCCGGCCTCTCCCGCCCCGAGGTGGCGAGGCTGCGGGAGCTATGGCGAGCCGAGGGTGTGGAGCGCAATTTGAGGCTCCTCGACAAGTACAGCGTTGCCCTCGTGGCCGCCGACAAGCCGCCGCTTGACAAGGGCCGCGAGCCGTATGGGAGCGTCAAGGTTGCCGTCCGGCTGCGTAACGCGCTGGTGCACTTCATACCCGAGCTGCAATGGCACGACGAGGAGCACGAGTTTGAGCAGGCGCTGCGGGGCAAGTTCACGGAGAATCCGCTACCGCTTGGCGACCCCTGGTATCCAAACAAAGCCTTAGGGGCCGGTTGCGCCCAGTGGGCATGGGAGAACTGTCGGGACTTCGCCAGCGAGTGGTGGCAGCAGATGGGTCTGCAACGCGACTTTCTCGTGGACTTCGCTAGCTGGCCAGAGCCATAGTGCACCGAGAAGTGCGGGCCTAGCGTCGGGTATTGGCGCCCTCGCCCGGCCAACCCATCTCAACCCGCGGCGCCTCGGAGAGCACAATGTGCTCCGCTTCCGCCAGCGGCCGAGCTGCGGTAGCCGCGGCCACGTCACCTCTGGCGGGCAACGAGGACGCATGACCTAAGTATTACCGGCGAAGGTCGGCGACCTTGGATCGCCAGGTGTACGAGGCTGCTATCGCGTAGCCAACCACCTCGGCGCGCACCATCAGCCATTGCAGCGGCTCGATCGCCAATACGAAAGCTATACCGCAGCAGGCACTTATGCCGACCGCGGCGAGGTATGCGGTGGCCGCTCGGCGCGACTGGGGATCGCGTCGCAGAATCAGTAACGCCTGACCGATATTCCAGATCAGGTAGTAACAGGCGACGCTCATGGTGAGCCAGTAGGCACGCAGCCAAGGGGTCGCATGGACAGCGACCGTGTCGATGACGTAGCCGTCAGCTATGTCCCCGGCTACGAAGATTGCGACCATGAGAGCGATGCCTATGGTGCAGGGCAGCTCGATCCGATACCGGACGAACCAACGGAACTGGGCGGGGTTCATGTCGAGCCGGCTGGCCACCAAGTAAAGCAAGGAGCCCATAGCGATCAGGACGCTGATGTGCCCGATGAGGTCTTCGAGGTTCCACAGGCCGGTGAAGGCGTGCAGCTTTGGGCTCAGCCAACGGGACACCCGGGGGGCCAGCAGCAGTACGTCGAGGGTTAGTAGCGCGACGGTTAGAGTGGCTGGCCTTTCCCAAGGGATGCTCCAGGCGTGGCGGACACTGCACAGTGCCAGCACGGCGATGACCAGAGTCACCGTGGCTATCAGCCCCACCCGCTATAGCCTGCGGTCGGGGCGCGCCTTCAGGTCGCCCAGCCGTATCGACTCATAGGTTCTCGACGCATCAGCCAGACGGCTGGTGTCGTCATGCCCGGCAAGCAGCTCATCCCAGGCCACGTCGAGAACAGTAACGATCCGCAGCAGCTCGTCGTAAGTGAACGGCACCTTGCCGTCCAGCTTGTTGGCGAGGGATGGCCGGCTGATGCCGGTCGCTTCAGCCAGTCGCTTCCGCGACAGCTTCTGGTCCCCCATGAGCATCCTGATGCGTCGCGCCAGCACATCGGGCGCTACCAAGCTGCGTGTGTCCATGCTGGTCACAGTAGGTGCGGATAGGCGCCTGATCAACCTCAGATCCATCAAATTAGCTTAATGCTTGTCAGACTGAAGGATTTCATGCATAATTCCCGGTTATGCAACATGTTGGAAACATTCGCGTCTAGAGAACTAGATGCAAGAAAAGAGCACAGAGCAAGTGCGGACGGCTTTTGCGGCCTGGCGCATTTCTGTTCCTGCAGGCCCTACATCGGACCTGCGCCGGCCACCTGACACCGATCGCCGGCGCCCGCAACCGCCCCGGCCTATGAACGCACGGGATCAGATTGCCAAGGCCGCGGCCGAGCACGGCTGGGACGCCACAATCGAAACCGAACTTGCCAACGAATACCGCAAGGGCGATTTCACGCTGTTCGTGTACTTCCACCCCGACGGGCGTCCGCAGGACGTTACCTATTTCCGCGGTGATATCGGGTTGGCGCATTTGGCGCCCGCAGACACCGCCGTCGACAGCGCGCTGCGTTGGTTGGCTGGGCAGAGGGCATGAGCCCGCCGACCGAGCCGCTACGCACTGCAGTTGTGTGGCCAGATAAAGGCGCGCCGGCAACGGTCTTTGTGCGTGATGTCGAGCTGACCCCCAGGATCACGGTATCTATTTCGGGCAAGCGTGGCCGCGCCGGCTTCGGCGGCCGCACCGTCGCAAACGTCAACTGGCGCCGACGACCGCGTAGCCGCGGCGGTCGAGCACGTTGTGGACGGGTCGGCTGAGTTGAATCAGGGACTCGAATGACACGGCGCCTGTTCGCTTTAGTCGCGGCTGCTGCGGTCGCCGCCGGGATCGCCCTCGCCGCACCGGGTAGGTCCGACGACAACGACAGCGACGCATTCACCACAGCAGCGGCAAAGCTGGAAACGCTGCCGATCAAAGGACGTGCGCCGAAAACGGGGTACAGCCGAGACGCTTTCGGGCAGGCATGGACCGACGATGTGCGTGTAGAAGGCGGACACAACGGTTGCGACACCCGCAATGACATCCTGCACCGCGACCTGACTGACATCACCGTGAAGCTGGGATCGCACGGATGTACCGTGCTGTCAGGCACACTTAACGACCCCTACACGGGCAAGGCAATTCCATTCACCCGCGGCGCCAAGACGTCCACAGCCGTTCAAATTGACCACGTTGTGGCACTCGGGGATGCCTGGCAGAAAGGCGCACACCAACTCGATCCGCAGACCCGCCAGGACTTCGCAAACGATCCGCGCAACCTGCAGGCCACCGATGGAAAGGCGAACGAGCAGAAGAAGGATGGCGACGCCGCGACGTGGCTGCCACCGAACAAGGCATACCGCTGCACGTATGTGTCCCGGCAGGTCGAAGTCAAAGCCGCATACCACCTGTGGGCAACCCCTGCCGAACACGACGCTATCGCCGGAGTGCTGACCGGCTGCGGTGCGACACCGCCCTCCGTTCCCCAGGCGGCTGGGCCGGCGCCGGTTGAACCCCCGCCGCCGCCCGCCACTTCGCCGGTTCCTGAGCCGGATCGCGCCCCAGGCACCGTCCATCCAGGCGCATTCTGTTCCCGCCCAGGCGCAACCGGTGTCTCGTCAACCGGTAAGCCGATGGTGTGCGGTCTGGCGAAGGACGGTCGACACCGTTGGGTTAGCCGATGACCACTAACGAACGCACCGACCTAACCTTCCTATCCGCTGGCACACGGTGCGCCGGCTGGCTATACCACCTGAATCGGCCGCTAGGCGGAACTGGGTCTACATTGCGCGCATCAGCGCCGCTCTGCCCTTTACCCTTAGCTTTTCGATCGTGGAGCTGCGTAGTTGCTCGATGCGCGCTGCCATCTCGGCGCCCAGCGCGTCGAGCTCATCGTCGCTGATCTCAACAGAGGCAGGGACTGGGATCATGTCGCGTTCTTCTTCGTCGGCATGTGCCTCCAAGACGAGCTTGAATGTTTCCCATTCGTGCTCGTACCCCAGCGCGGTGGGCGGCGTTCGCAACACTACGGCGAGTTGATCGATGACTTGGCGATGCTCGGCGTGGGCGATCGCAATCAATCTGCTGGCGGCAGCCAAGGCAGGGTAATAGATGTCATCCTCAATACGGAGATGAATGTCCAATTCAACGAGCATCTCATCGAGATAGGCCTGCCGTTCGGCCGTGCCAGCCGGTGTCGCACTTATTTTGCGGCCCAGGCTTTTCAGCGTTTTGTGATGGTCCTGCAACACCGAATACGCGTTCACTTCCCCACCGCCATGCCCACTTCGAGTGCATGCTGGGACGCGCCACGCACCTCGATCATCCCGTCGCGTACACGAGCTTCATAGTGCGGCAGCGAAGCCGCCGCCGGACCGCGCAGTACCTCCCCGGAGTCCACGTCGAACCGGGATCCATGCCATGGACACACGATTCGGCCGCGGTCGACCCAGCCGTCGGCCATCGGCGCGGCCAAATGTGGGCAGTATTCGCCAAACGCCGACACCTGCTGATCACCGGTGCGGCATACCACCAATCCGACGCCCTCAACCTCGACGCGCTGCGGCTTTCCGTCTTGCAACGACTCCAGCGCTAGCACCGATGTCCACTCTTTGCTGTGCAGCCGCTCTCCGGATCGGTCGATTCCGATGCCGGAATCAAAGACCAAAGCTCCGCCCAAATAGCTGCTGCCGGCGGTGATTCCGTATCCAACGGCGCTGAGCGCGATGCCTTGCAGATGGTGGCCACGATAACGTTCCCACCACGAAACCAGATAAAGACTCGTCGCAAAGAGATTCAGCACGCCGTGCACTAGTCCGATACGACGGTCTTCCTCATGGGTGTGCTGCCAATCGGTCACCCCGGTGACCGCGGAGCCGACATTGGCCAGGATTCCCAATCCCAGGGCACGCCGGGCGAACCGCGATGCGTCGATGAGTTCGGTAGCCGGCCGCCCTGGCAACACACTCAGCGCATCCAACGCCACCGTCGTCCCGATCGCTCCGCTGGTCAAGGATGCCAGAGGCGGGTGTACCGGATGGCCGAGCCATACGCCGTTGAGCGCGTTGACGACTCGATCCCGGGCACCCCCTAGCGCGTTGTACAAAAAGCTCAGTAGGTGCTCAAGCCGGTAACTCGGCCGATCAAGCCATCTCTGACGTCCGACAAAGTCCAGCACCCGCGACCCAAGCCTTTGGACCTGCCGTTCCGGCAACCGCTGGACCTTCAACACGCTTCCTCCTTCGATTCCAAGTCGCACATTATGTTTCGATCTGTGGACCACTGAACGGATACCGCCAGTGGACTGCTGGCAGTCGCACCCACTCGGCAATCACCACCACGACCGAGCTTGGGCTCAAGGCTAGGAACCGACGGTTTTCTACAAACGCCATTGTATAAACCTATCGTATGCTACGCGTCATCGGGAGAGGGTGTGGCTATGCAATGGAACACAATCGGGCGCAGGCGGAGTCGAATGGACTGCACCGAATCTGGACTGATCGACAGGGTGGCGCGGCGGGCACTCACTCCAAAGCGACTGTCAGCCCTTATGAGTCAGCGCTTGCAACGATGGTGCCCCGTCGTGGAGAGTTCGGTGGCCAGCTGGACCAGATCAGTATCCGGATGGGCGAATTGTTCAGCGTGCAATCAAGTTTGAGTGGGACCGAGTAGTAGAAGAATCCCGGCAACTATCAACGCGATCACCTTGATTGCTTCCAGGCCAACATATGCGTAGTGACCGCGGGAGCGGGGCGCGTTAAGGCCGGCGAGCACCTTGTCAGAACGACGGTTCAAGAACGGTCGCACGGCGATTAGCTGGGTGGCGAGCATGGCGAACGCGATGAGGAATACCGCGATGACGCTGGCCGGCGGCACGCTGGCCAAAATGATCGCCGCGATGACGATGGAGAACACGACTTCGATGCTGTTGAGCGCCCGGAAGACCAGGCGCCCGATCCCGAGACCGACCTGCCGCGTGACATTAGGGGCGCGGAACTTCAACGGCGCTTCGAGAAACGAGATCGCTAGCACCATTCCCAGCCACACGAAGGTGAGGGCGCCGGCGATCGCCGCTTCGGTGCTCACCTGGCGGTTCCTTTCCGCGTGAGGTGGGCCAGACACAGATCCGGTTCGACGAACGCATCTAGTCGATCGACGGCGACCGGTGCCGCCGAGTTTTCCAGAACTCCTTGCATGAGGCCCAGGTGGATCGGGCAGACGACATCGGTTCGGGTCTCGGCGAGTTCGAGGAATGGGCAGTGCCGCAAGCCAATCTGATGTTTTCCACCGGATTTGCGGCGTTCGGGCGCGAATCCGAGCTCGTCGAGCACGCCAATGAGGTGGTCGATCGATTTCTTTGCGCTTATCTTCTTACCTTGTGGCGCCAGCGATTCCAACCGCCGCCCCCACGCCCGGCCGGCGGCCAGTGCCTTGGCTCGTGGATTGCGGCCGTCGGCAAGGCTCGCCGCGAGGATCTCGGCGAGAAGCCTGTAGTGGCGCGGCCCACCGGGATCCATCCGCCGGACAACGCGGAACATCGACGGCGGGCGACCCGGACGTTTGCCTTCCGGCTGGACTTGCTCAACCCGGCCGTCGCTGACCAATGTGTCCAAATGGAAGCGGACGGTGTTCGGATGCACGCCCAGCTCATCGGCGATCGCGGTGACGCCCATAGGGCCGGGCGCTGCCCTCAGCACCCGTAGCACATCACGGCGGCGACCCGGGGACTTCTCGGATGACCTGACGATAGCGCTCACGCTCCCTGGAGATTCTGCTTGGGCAGGCTGGCAACCAGCGGTGTGTCGACGCCGAGCGGACCGATTTTGGCGGCTCCGCCCGGCGACCCTAGCGGCTCGTCGCGACCAGGCAGGGCTTCGAAAAAGAACGCTGCATTGTCCGGTTGATAGGGCTGCAACTCTTCGGGCAGGTCGTCTTCGTAGTAGATCGCTTCAACGGGGCAGACAGGTTCGCAGGCTCCGCAGTCCACGCATTCGTCGGGATGGATGTAGAGCGCGCGCACGCCCTCATAGATGCAATCCACCGGGCACTCCTCGACGCAGGCCCGGTCCATCACATCCACACACGGCTTCCCGATCACGTATGTCATGCCGTAGAGTTTACACAATAGCGATTGTACAAACTAGGTGGGTGTGAGCTCCGATGACTGACAACGAATCCGAAGTCCAACACTCCCAGGGCCAAAGTCGCGACGTAGGAAGACAGATGGACTCGCCGGAAGCCTCCGTAGCTAGTGCTGTGCACCACGGCGAAGACCGCGATGGGCACGGGGCTGTGGGCTACCGCACCGAGCTGCGCCTTGCTGAGGACATCGTCAACCCCGAGACCTGGGCCGGTGGGTTAGAAGACAAGCGGGCGATCGCGCCGCGACTGCGCGTCAGTCGTGAGAAGTGGTTCAACCTGCTGTGGCTGATTCCTATAGGGTTCGCCCTGCTGGTCGCCGCGGTGGCGGTAGGCAAAGGCCTGCACAACATTTCGGCGGTGCAGGCATTCATCCAACGTTATCCCGGTACCCATGCGCCTTCCGGGGTCAGCCCGGGCATCCCCGGCTGGGTGGGCTGGACGCACTTTTTCAACCTGTTCTTGATGATGTTCATCATCCGGTCCGGGATTCAGATCCTGTGCGACCATCCGCGGCTCTACTTCAGTCGCAACGCCACGCCCGGCAAGGACGAGTGGCTCCGGGTGGCCAAGCCGGTGCCGGACGACCCGCTGTGGACAGCCAAGGACGATTCGGTTTCGCTGCCCGGCCTGGTGGGATTGCCGGGGATCCGCCATTCCATTGGACTGGCGCGGTGGTGGCATCTCGGCGTTGACGTCTTGTGGCTGCTCAACGGCGCGCTCTTCTACGTGCTCTTGTTCGCTACCGGGCAATGGCGTCACATCGTTCCGACTAGCTGGGACGTGTTTCCCAACGCGGTATCTGTGGGCATTCAGTATCTTTCCCTGGACTGGCCGACCGACAGCACGTGGGTGGCTTACAACGGCATGCAGTTGCTGGCGTACTTCACCACCGTCTTCATCGCCGCACCGCTCGCGGTCATTAGCGGGCTCGGGATGTCGCCGGCGCTATCGATGCGCCTCACCGTGATCAGTAAGCGCTTGAGCATCCAGGCCGCACGCTCGCTGCATTTCCTGGTGCTGGTCTATTTCCTGTTCTTCATCGTTGTCCACGTCACGCTGGTCTTCGCCACCGAAGCGTTGCGCAACCTCAACCACATGTTCGCCGCCCGCGACGACAACAGCTGGGTCGGATTCGGGATCTTCGCCGCGGCCATGGTGGTGGTGGCTGTCGGCTGGGTGGCCGCCACCCCGTTCACCCATCGGCACCCGCGGGTGGTGCAACGGGTCGGCTACGCGCTCATCGGGCCGTTGCAGCGGCTGTTCGAGTACACCAATCCGAAGCCGGGCGCGTTCACCGAAAAGGACATCTCGCCGTACTTCTGGCACAACGGCACCTACCCGGAAACCGTTGAGTACAAAGAGTTGGAGAAGAACAACTTTGTGGATTGGCGACTACGGATCTACGGCCTCGTCGAGCACCCGACCGAGTTCTCGCTCGCCGACCTGCATGATCTCCCCTACCACGAACAGATCACCCAGCACTTCTGCATCCAGGGCTGGTCGGGTGTCGCCAAATGGGGTGGCGTGTCGATGCAGACCATCATGGACATCGTCAAACCGCTGCCCGAGGCCAAATGGGTGGTGTTCTACTCCCTCGGCCCCGGCGCCGACGGCGGAATCTACTACGTCGCGCACCCGATCGAGCAGATGAGCAACCATCTGACCATGCTGGCCTACGACATGAACGGCGAACCCGTGAGCTACGGCCACGGGGCGCCGCTGCGGCTGCGCAATGAATTGCAGCACGGCTTCCGGCATGTCAAGTGGCTCAAGGGCATTGAATTCGTCGCGCACTACGCCGAGCTCGGCAGCGGCTACGGCGGTTACAACGAAGACCACGAATTCTTCGGGCGCCACCAGACCATCTAGTGCGCGTAAAACAACTTCTGCCATGGCGAGATAGCGAAGGCTTCCCTATTGCGCGCTCATGCGGTAACGTTTGTACAAGTCACACTTGTAAAAACTCGCGGAGGTGCGAAACCCCATGGCCGACACCGAACTCGACGTGCGACAGCTGCGCAAGCCCGACAAGCACCCGACGATCTTCGCCGCCTATGCCGACCTGCCGGTCGGGGGATCGTTCGTTCTGGTCAACAACCATGACCCGAAGCACCTCCATGAGGAATTCGAGGCCGATTACGTCGACAGCTATGGCTGGGAGTATGTCGAGAAAGGCCCGACGGTCTGGCGGATCCGGATCAGCAAACTCACCACCACCCCGTTGCCGCGGGTGCTGGCGAACACCACCGATATCGCGCGCGCGGACGTGGAATCGGACGTGGCCGGGGTGGCGTGGAAACTGGACGTCCGCGAACGCGATCTGGACTCGAATGTCATCGCGCTGGCGCCCAATGACGGAATCGACACACACACCGGGGCCGACGTCGACGTCTTGATTCACGTGCTGTCCGGCAGCGGTCGGTTGACTACTGAAGAGGGCACGATTGAGTTGTTTCCCGGTGTCCTGCTCTGGCTACCACGTCGGTCACGGCGACAATTCACCGCTGGCCCAGACGGACTGCGTTACCTGACCGTTCACCAAAAGCGAGAAATCCTCCCGCTTTCTCCGACCGTGCGCCAAGTCTGATGAGCAGGGCCATGCACGCCAGTCGGACGGCGAAGCTGCCGCGCGCGAGCCGCGCTGACGACGCAGTGCAAGGGCACTGGCTACTCGCGCGGCTGGGCAAGCGGGTGCTGCGCCCCGGCGGGGTCGGACTTACCCGCACACTGCTGGCCGCCGCGAATGTCACCGACGCCGACGTGCTTGAGCTGGCCCCGGGTCTCGGCCGCACCGCCACCGAGATCCTCGCCCGCCGTCCCCGGTCATACCTCGGCACCGAGCAAGACCCCGACGCCGCGCAGTCGGTCCGTAACGTCGTCAATGGACGGGGGGAGATCCGGGTAGCCAACGCGACCACGACTGGACTGCCCGATGCCAGCAGAGATGTCGTTATCGGTGAAGCGATGCTGACAATGCAAAGCGATCCGGCCAAGCACGCCATCGTGGCCGAGGCGTCGCGGGTGCTGCGCCCGGACGGACGCTACGCCATCCACGAACTCGCGTTGACACCCGACACCACCTCCGATGAGGTCAAGACCGATGTCCAGCAATCGCTTTCCCGAGCGATCAAAGTTAACGCCCGCCCCCTGACGGTTGCCGAGTGGACACGACTGCTGGCGGATCACGGTCTGGTCGTCGACCATGTCGCGACCGCCCCAATGGCGCTGTTACAACCGCGACGCTTGATAGCCGACGAAGGCCCCCTGGGAGCGCTGAGGTTTGCGAAAAATCTGTTGAGCCATCGCGACGCCCGTCGGCGCGTGGTTGAGATGCGTCGCACCTTCAGCCGATACCGCGAAGGGTTGACCGCCGTCGCGATCGTCGCCCGCAAACCCACCGCCGACGGCGGCTGAGGCCCAGAGGCAGCCCACGACAAGCCAAATCACGAATAGTGGGAGGACTTGATGGCGACCGGAGTGGCTCCGCGAGACTTGGTGGCGCATCGGCCGTTTCCTGCCCGGCTGGGGCCGAAAGGCACCCTGGTCTACAAGCTGGTGACGACCACGGATCACAAATTGATCGGGATCATGTACGTGGTCACCTGTTTCGCGTTCTTTTTCACCGGCGGGTTGATGGCGCTGTTCATGCGCGCCGAGCTGACCGCGCCGGGACTGCAGTTCTTGTCCAACGAGCAGTACAACCAGTTGTTCACCATGCACGGCACGATCATGCTGCTGTTCTATGCCACGCCAATCGTGTTCGGTTTCGCCAACCTGGTGCTGCCGCTGCAGATCGGCGCGCCCGACGTGGCCTTCCCGCGGCTGAACGCATTCTCCTACTGGCTGTTTCTGTTCGGCGGGCTGATCGCGATCTCGGGGTTCATCACCCCCGGGGGGGCGGCCGATTTCGGGTGGACTGCCTACACCCCCCTCTCCAGTGCCGTTCACGCACCTGGTGTGGGCGGGGACCTATGGATCATGGGCCTGGCGGTGGGCGGCCTGGGTACCATTTTGGGTGCGGTCAACATGATCACCACCGTGGTCTGCATGCGCGCTCCCGGGATGACGATGTTCCGGATGCCGATCTTCACCTGGAACATCCTGATCACGTCCATCATGGCCCTGATGGTCTTCCCCCTGCTAACCGCGGCCTTGTTCGGGTTAGCCGCTGACCGCCACCTGGGCGCCCACATCTATGACCCGGCCAACGGCGGAGTACTGTTGTGGCAGCACCTGTTCTGGTTCTTCGGCCACCCCGAGGTCTACATCGTGGCGCTGCCGTTCTTCGGCATCATCACCGAGATCATTCCGGTGTTCGCCCGCAAACCGATATTCGGATACACCACAATGATCTACGCCACGATGACCATCGCCGGACTCTCAACTGCGGTGTGGGCGCACCACATGTTCGCCACCGGCGCCGTCCTGCTGCCGTTCTTCTCGTTCATGTCCTACCTGATCGCGATACCGACCGGGATCAAATTCTTCAACTGGATCGGCACGATGTGGAAGGGG
>NZ_JBAUZA010000478.1:0-2000 GCF_049585075.1 Mycobacterium sp. | reverse complement strand
GTGCTGACCGCGTTGAAGTACCACCCAGGCCAGAGCCCGCTGCTGACCCACGAATGGACCAGCGATGCGGTAAGCGGCGGGGCAATAGCCAGCCCGGTGCTGTCCAGCGACGGCTCGACGATTTACGTCAACGGCCGCGACGAGCGGTTGTGGGCGCTGCACGCCGCCGACGGCAAGCCGAAATGGTCGGTGCCGCTGAGATTCCTTGCGCAGACCCCGCCCTCGGTGAGACCGGGTGGGTTGGTCGTGTCGGGGGGCGGCCCGGACACCCGGCTGGTCGCGTTCAAGGACGCTGGCGACCACGCCCAAGAGGTGTGGCGCCGCAACGACGTCAGCCCGCTTTCGACGTCGAGCCTGGCCGGTCAGGGCGTCGGCTATGTGGTGGTGACCGGCGGGCCCGGCCAGGGAGCGCGGGGTATGTCGCTGCTGGTCTTCGATCCGGGCAGCGGCCGCACCCTCGGGAACTTTCCGCTGCCCGAGGCGACCGGCTACCCCATCGGGGTCTCGCTGGGCCGCGACCGGAGGGTCGTCACCGCCACCAGCGATGGCCAGGTGTACAGCTTCGCGCCGAACTGACTCGCCGGGCGTTGGACGCGAGGGCGGTTGCCCCAGCAGTCGCACGAATCCCTGAAGGTCGCAGTGGTAGTTGCGCCCGCCTCCGAGCGACAACTTCGGGCGTCGTTCCAGTTGTCGCTCCGAGGCGGGCAAACCGGATAGCCAGCTCTTCGAGAGGCTGCGGTGACAGATGTGACTGCTGCGGGCAGAAAGCGACTTAGCCTTTGACCGCCAGCGGTGGGATGGCATTGCGCGGCACGTGAGCCTGGGTGGCACCGGCGATCGATGCCGGCAGTAGTTCCCCCGGCGCGAAGTAGAAAATCAGCTCATCGTCGGTAATGGCGAAGTTCTGATAGTGCGACGAATCGAGGCCGGAGCCGGGCAGGATCGCCGCGCCGAATCCGGTCTGGCGTCCTACCTCGCGCTGAACGATCGGATAGATCGAGTCAAGCGCCTTGCTGTTAGGAGCGAAAAGAGTGTCGAAGGTGATCGGCTTCTGCGCGCCGACGTCGTCGTTGAAACCCTTGTAAGAGGTGGACGGCCGCGGGCCGCCGAGATCCTCGAAAACCTTGACCAACACGCTTCGGGTGCCGTTGGGGGCTTGCCCGGAGTGGTACTGCTCGAAGGTCACTTCCATCTGGTAGGGCACATCGCGGGTTCCCGACGTCTGTGACGACGTCTGAGCGACGTTGATGAATCCGTCCCGGTTCTGGCTGACGTAATCAGTGAGCGCCTGCTCGTCGGGATAGTCGAGCGGGAACTTCATGTCCAGGGTGTAGGTGGCGTTGGCGGCATGGACGTGGCACGTCTGCTCACCCTCGACGTCGCCGCCCATGCTGGTACAAGCCGAGTCCGCCCTGGCGACCGAGCCGTCGGCCCAGCCCAGCAGGGCACCGGCCGCGATCAGCGCGGCCGCGATCAAGTTGCGCATCGGTCGACTTGTCCTCGCAGGCTGGGAACGGCTCAAATGCCGTCTCGCCAGACTACCCGGCGGCCATTTCAGCGGATACCGAACCGCAGTGCCTTCGCCCGAGGGCGGCCAGCTGGTCTACCGCGACGGCCGACATACGAACAGCGCCCCGCGTGCGGCAGCACCCGAGCCGAGCCGGGTGATCACCACCGTCAAAGAGTCGCTGCCACGCAATGCCAAGCGCCGTCGCAGCGCGGTGGGGTCGACCTCCACACCGCGTACCAAAATCTCCAACGCGCCGCAGTTCAGCGCCGCAAGCGCTTGACGCAACCGACGCTCATCAAACGGCAACTGCTGGATGACCTCGAACCCTCGCATCCCGGTGGGCAACCGGTCACCGGACAGGTAGGCGATGTGCGGGTCCAGCTGCCACAGCGCGTGCCGCGCGGCATAGTGGCGCACCAGACCTGCCCGCACCACCGCCCCGTCGGGATCGACGATCCACCGGCCCACAGGGCGCACCGGGCAGTCGTCG
>NZ_JBAUZA010000477.1:0-3571 GCF_049585075.1 Mycobacterium sp. | reverse complement strand
CGGCATGGTCGGCGACCATGCCGCCGGCGCGACCTCCGGTTCCGACGCCATCGGGACGACCGGCGGCTGGCTCACCAACAGCGACGGACAGGTCGTCATAATGCACGGCCTCAACGAGGTGTACAAGATTCCGCCTGGTGAGCCCAGCGCCAGCGGGTTCAGCGACGACGACGCAGCGTTCTTGGCCGCCAACGGCTTTAACGCCGTGCGGCTGGGCGTCATCTGGGCTGACCTCGAGCCGCAGCCCGGCGTCTTCGACACCGCCTACCTCAACTCGATCGAGCAGACCGTGCAGACCCTGGGCAATCACGGCATCCACAGCATCCTTGATTTCCATCAGGACGCCTACAGCACCGAATTCGGCGGCGAAGGCGCGCCGGCGTGGGCGGTGCAGGACGGCGGGCTGCCCAACTCGCCAACGAGCTTCCCGCTCAACATCTTCTTCAACCCCGCGGAGCAGCACGCCTGGGATGCGTTCTGGACGAACGCTGACGCAGCGAATGGTGTTGGGCTGGAGAACAATTACGCGCAAATGCTGGAGTACGTCGCCAATGCCTTCAACGGCAACTCCAACGTGGCCGGGTTCGAGCTCATCAACGAACCATCCCCGGGCGGGTCGACATTCTTCTCGACCCTGTTTGGCAGCCCGTACTTCGACAGTCAGCAGCTGACGCCGTTCTACAACCAAGGGGCGGATGCGATCCGGGCCGTCGATCCGACCACACCGATCTTCTTCGAACCCAACGTTTTGTCCAACGCGGGCCTGCCCACCGATCTGGGCACGGTGAACGCCACGAACACCGTCTTGTCGTTCCACGACTACTGCCAGTTCGACCTCGGGGTGCTGGGTTGCTTGCCGGCCGTCAGCGCCGTCGTCGGAAATGCCGAGGCGTACGCACAGGCACACGGCATCCCGGCGTTCATGACCGAGTTCGGGGCCACCAGCACCCAGTCCCAAATCTTGGCGCCGCTGCAGGGCGCCGACCTGCATCAGCTCGGTTGGACCGAGTGGGCCTACAGCGGCCAAGGCGACATCACCACCTCCGCGTCGCCACCGGGCTCCGAGTCGCTGGTGTTCAACCCGGAGCTGCCACCGACCGGCACGAACGTCAACACCGCCAACCTGGAAACGCTCGCCGAGCCTTATCCGCAACTGATTTCGGGCACCCCGACTTCGTACTTTTTTGCAAACGGCACCTTCGACTTCAGCTACTCCACCGCCGAGGCCGACGGCATGGGCAACTTCCCGGCCGGCTCGGAGACCACGATCGCGGTGCCGTCCGTCGAGTTCCCCAACGGCTATGACGTGGTCGTCACGGGAGGACATGTTGTCTCGGCGCCCGATGCGCCCGAGTTGGTCATCGCGTCGGACAACGGAGCGAGCACGGTCAGCGTCGTGGTGAGCGCCGCTACTGTCGGCGGCGCCGCCGCGGGGTAAGCCCGGTCACTGACCAGGTGGTAACGTCATTACCGTTTGAGGCCAATCTGACTCTCCGGAGACGTTAGATGCATTCACGCGAGCTGTCGTCATGACCGAGTCGGTGGCAGCGTTCGCCGAGCGGGCCCGCACCTGGCTCGCCGACTCCATGCCGCGCATCGACCCGCAAGATCCGCCGTACGCCGACCGCGGCGACGAGGCGTCCTGGCAGCACGTCCGCAAATTGCAGCGGCGGCTCTATGACGGCGGGTTCGCGGGGATCTGCTTCCCCACCGAATACGGCGGCCTCGGGCTGGATATCGAATATCAGAAGGCGTTCGATGCCGAAAGCGTCTGCTATGAGATGCCGCTGATCTTGAATACCCCGACCTTCACCATCTGCGCCGCGACGATCCTCGACACCGGCACCGAAGAGCAGAAGCGGCAACACATTTCGGCCGCGCTGCGCGGTGACGAGGTGCTCGTTCAGCTGCTCTCGGAGCCTAGCGGCGGCTCCGATTTGGCGGGCGTGATCACCCGCGCCGAGCGACGCGGCGACGAGTGGGTGGTCAACGGCGCCAAGACGTGGAGCACCGGCGCGTTCGCCGCCGACTACGGACTGCTGCTGGCCAGAACGAACTGGGATGTACCCAAGCACGACGGTCTGACGATGTTTCTGGTGCCCATGCACAGTCCGGGCATCACGCTGCGCCGGATCAAGCAGGTCAATGGATCCACGGAGTTTTGCGAGGAGTTCTTCGACGACCTGGAACTGCGCGACGACGCGGTGCTCGGCGAGGTCGGCAAGGGCTGGGAGGTGGCCTCGCGCCAGCTGTATCACGAGCGGCGCGCGGTCGGCGGCGGCTCCGAATTCGCCAGCGGCAGCGGCAGCGAGAACAACCAGGAACAGCCACCCGATTACCCCGCGCTGCTGCAGGCGGCCGGGCTTTCCGGCAACGAACGCGTACGGGAAGCAGCCGGCCACGCGCTGACCCACCGCGCGGTGTGGGAGCAGTTGATCGAACACGTCTATCGCGGCGTGCTGGACGGCTCACTCCCCTCGACCGCCGGTTCGCTGATCCGGCTTTTCCAGGCTGAGGAGGTTGCCGTCGAGGTCGATACCGCATTGGCGATCGCCGCCAGTGTCGGTGTCGTTGGTGGGCAGGAAGACCTGCTCTTCGTCGGCGAGCGCTACCTGTCCCGTCAAACCGCGGCGCTGGGCGGCGGCACCACCGAGATGGCACGCAACGTGATTGGCGAACGAGTACTGGGTTTTCCGCGCGAGTACGCCGCCGATCGCGGGGTGGCGTTTAACCAGGTCAAGCACGGTCGTTCCTGAGCAGTTCGGCGGCCGCCCCGTCGGTTCCGGAACTACTCGTAGAATCGTGCCGAATTGTTAAGCCTGCTTGTCGATCACACGCCTAGCGAGGAGAGCGACCGTGTCATCTGTTGATCTTCGGGAAACCCGATTCGACGGCGTTCGGATCCGCATCGACAGCGATAAGACCTACGAACAGGTCGTCGCCGCACTACTCGCGGAGGTCGGTGAAAGGCCCGAGTCGATAAGCGATCTTCCCGGCGCTTACTTTCACGACTGGGAATCGTTCGCCACCGAGATCACCCGCCAGCTCGGTCCCAGCGAGTTCATGCTGATGCACCTCATTCATCACAGCGGGTGGCTCGAGACGGCCGGAATCAACCGCAAAGCGCTGCGTGCCATCCTCGGCAATCCACTGATCTCCATCACGATGCTTCGGCACGACCTGACGGCCGGGCTGTTCGCACCCGTGGAACTGCTGCTGCTGGAAGAAGACCACAACCGAAGCAGCCTGACCTACCTCAAACCGTCGTCGCTGATGGTCGTCGGCGACAATCCGCCGCTGCAGGCGGCCGCACTGGCGCTGGACGAGAAGCTTGCCGCATTAGCCGCAAAAGTCGCGGCAGCCGCCTAGCTCAAACCGTGCTCAGCCGCGAAAGCACCTCGGCGACAACGGAATCCGTCGCCACCTCGAGTTGATCGCCGGTGCTCAGATCCTTCACGCCGATGGTTCCGGCTTCGATGTCGCGATCACCGGCGACCAGCGCCAGCCGCGCGCCAGATCGGTCGGCGGCGCGCATCGAGGCCTTGATGCCGCGGTCGCCGTAGGCCAGATC
>NZ_JBAUZA010000476.1:0-2733 GCF_049585075.1 Mycobacterium sp. | reverse complement strand
ACCGGCTGCTCGACGAGGGCGACCTGGGCGCCCGCGCGGTCGAGGTCATCCGGCAGAACTACGGCATGTCAATTGCGGTCAACGCCGCCGGGCTGCTGATCGGCGCAGGCGGCGCATTGTCGCCGGTGCTGGCCGCGATACTGCACAACGCGTCCTCTGTGGCCGTCGTCGCAAACAGTTCTCGGCTGATTCGTTACCGCTTGGACTGACCGACCGCGGGAGAAAGCGTCCACCGGTCCGACATCCGCCTCGTACGATGTGCGCAACCGGCGAAAGGATATGCACGTGTCGCAGACCCCGCTCGACCCCGTTGCCAGCGAACGGCTGTCGCATGCCGACAAGGTCTTCACCTCGGACCTGTCGATCAGCGAATTCGCGCTCCTGCACGGGGCCGGTTTCGAACCACTCGATCTGGTGATGGGTGTCTCGGTCTACCACGTGGGCTACCAATTCAGCGGCATCCGGCAACAATCCGAGCTCCCTGTGCTCACCGAGGCGACCTACCGGGCGCGCTGGAACGCCATGGCCCGAATGCAGTCCGAAGCCGACGCACTCGGCGCCGACGGCGTGGTCGGTGTCCGCCTGGAGTGGCGCCAGCACGGCGCCGAATCCGAGCACTTGGAGTTCATCGCGGTCGGAACCGCGGTGCGTTACACCCCTAAGCCAGGGGCTTTCCGGCGCGGTAATGGGCAGGCCTTTTCAAGTCATCTGTCGGGGCAGGACATGGCGACCCTGCTTCGATCGGGCTATGCGCCGGTGGCCTTTGTCATGGGTAACTGCGTCTTTCACATTGCCGCGCAAGGCTTTCTGCAGACCCTGCGACAGATGGGCCGCAACGTCGAAATGCCGCAGTGGACAACAGGAAACTACGAAGCGCGCGAGTTGGCGATGTCGCGCATGCAGAGCGAAGCCGAGCGCGACGGCGCATCCGGAGTCGTCGGGGTGCACTTCGCCATCCAGAACTACGCCTGGGGCTTCCATACGGTGGAGTTCTACGCCGCCGGAACGGCCGTGCGTCGCAGCGGCACACCCGAAACCATCGCGCCGTCGTTCGTGCTCGCGATGAACGACTGATGGCGGCTTTCGACGCCGAGCGAGTGAGCCGCACCGTCGCCGGTGCGCTGGCCGGACCGGGCGGCATCGGGTTGGTGATCAACGTCTTCGCCGGGCTGCCGGGCGTCGCGCACACCCCTGCCCGTCGGGGGGTCTTCCGTTCACAAGCCGCACGACTGCAGATCGGTGACTGGCGCTACGAGGTGACTCCCGACGACCGGTTGAGGGCCGCACACGTGGTCGGTGGCATCGTGATTGCCGAGGAGGTGCTGCTGGCCGACGCGGTGGGACCGCACCTCGCCCGCTCCCTCGGCCAGATTGTCGCCCGCTACGGTTCGGCGGTCATCCCGAACATCGATGCGGCGGTGGACGCGTTGAGCGCCAGCGCGGGGTGAAATAGATCTCGGCTGATTCGTTACCGCTCGGACTGACCGAAGTGCGACAATGTCGCCCGTAAGGCGATGACGATGTAGGAAGCCGGTGCAAATCCGGCGCGGTCCCGCCACTGTCATCGGGGAGCGAACCTCACTAGCCACGGCTCATAAGCTTCAAGAGCCGGAAGGCGAGGCGAGCAGTGATCCGAGAGCCAGGACACTCGCGTCGTCGCATCCTGCGAACCGGGGCGGTCGACCCCGAGAGAGCTGACCGACGTCGATGTCGCGCCGTTGTTGGGTGGCCGTCGCGGTGGCCGCCGGCCTGGCAGTCACCGCGGGCGGGTGCGCGACCCACTCGGCAACCAGCGTGTCGGAAAAGCCGGGCTGCATCACCCACTTCCAGCCGGACGTCGATTACTTCCCGGACAAGTCGGCGGTCACCGACGCCACGAATTTCACGCTCAGCTACCACGACAGCTACCAGCTGCTGACCGTCAAGCAGCCGTATCCGCGCGGCCGGCCCGAGTCGTATGTGCTGGTGCGCTGCGGCGCTCCCACCCCGCAGTTGACCGGTGATCTGGCCCATGCCCAACACATCATTGTGCCGGTCAACAGCGTCTACGCGGCCTCCACCACACAGCTGGGCATGCTCACCGAACTCAACCGGGCCGATGCGATCACCGGTGTCGCCGATGGCCGTGGGCCGGCCCAGCAGATCAATGCGGAAAGCGTCATCGCGGCCCACCCCGGAGTGCTTTTGACCCCGGGCGCCGACGACCCGAGCTACGCCAAACTGCGCGACGCCGGGCTCGCTGTCGTTGCCGACGCCGAATGGCTGGAGGCCACTCCCCTCGGCCGCGCCGAATGGGTCAAGGCCCTGGCCGCGTTGACCGGCACCGAGAAGAAAGCCAACGAGGTCTACGCCAAAGTTCGGCGGGATTATCGCGCAGTAGCCGCGAAAATCGCTGGCGTACACCGTATCCCGGTCTTACCGGGAACGATGTATCAGGGCAGCTGGTCCATGCCGGCAGGTGGCGACTACGCCGGTCGCCTCATCCTCGACGCGGGCGGAAGCTATCCGTGGGCTGACGACACCAGCACCGGCAGCCTGCAGTTGAACTTCGAATCGGTCTACGCCAACGCCGGCCAAGCGCAGATCTGGCTGATCAACAACAACTGGAAAACCATCGACGATGCGGTGGCCGCGGACAGTCGATACCGCGAGCTGGCGGCGGTCCACCGTGGGCAAGTGTGGTCGGCCGGCAACGATTATTGGGCGCGGGGCGCCGCGAGGCCCGATCTGGTG
>NZ_JBAUZA010000475.1:0-3580 GCF_049585075.1 Mycobacterium sp. | reverse complement strand
GCGCCCGGCTCCGCCGCGTGATGCGGAATGATTTGTCCCATGAGCCGCCTCACCGTCATCGCCACGGGTGGGACGATCGCCAGCAGCACCGCCGCCGATGGGGTCCAGCGGCCAACACGCGGCGGCGCCCAGTTGACCGCTGGCCTGGACGTTGATGTCGTCGACGTGCTGTCCCTGGACAGCTCGCAGTTGACTCCGGCCGATTGGGATGTGATCGGCGCGTCGGCCCGGGCCGCGGTGGCTCACGGCGCCGAAGGCGTGGTCGTGACGCATGGCACCGACACCCTCGAGGAGACCGCGCTGTGGCTGGATCTGACCTATGCGGGAGCGAGTCCGCTGGTGATCACCGGCGCCCTGCGCAGCGCCGACGCGCCCGACGCCGATGGCCCAAAAAATCTGCGCGACGCCCTGTCGGTGGCGTCCAGTCCCGCTGCGCGCGACCTGGGTGTGCTGGTGTGCTTCGGCGGCCGTGTGTTGCAGCCGTCGGGCCTGTACAAGGTTGCGACGGGAGAGGGTTTCGCCGGTGAGCTCCTCGGCAGCGTCGACGGCGGGGTGATGCTGGCGCGGCCGAAGACTCGCCCCTACTTCGGCGAACTGAGCGCGGCAAGCGCTCCGCGGGTCGACATCGTCGCCGCCTACCCCGGCGGTGATGCGGTGGCGATGGACGCCTGCGTCGCAGCCGGCGCGCGCGGCCTCGTGCTGGAAGCGCTCGGTTCGGGCAACGCCGGCGATGCGGTGATCGACAGAGTGCGGCGGCATTGCCGAGACGGAGTCGTGGTCGCGGTCTCCACCCGAGTCGTCGGCGGCCGGGTCAGCCCCGGATATGGACCGGGCCACGACCTGGTCGAGGCGGGTGCGGTGATGATGTCTCGGCTGCCCCCGAGCCAGGCGCGCGTGCTGGTGATGGCGGCGTTGGCCGCCCAGCTACCGCTGCGCGACGTCGTCGACCGGCTGCGCTGACGAAATCTCCGGCGTGCGCAGCGACCCGCAGACCATCTTCAGCCACTCGCAAAGCAGCGTCATCAACTCCCCGCGGAACAGCAACTCGCCGCCTGGCAAATCCTCACCGACGCTTTACATTTCGTGATGATCGGCGACTCAGCCAGCACAACGCGGCGTCCACAACACCTTCTGCACTCGGCCCGATTGGGTTAGCACATCGAGGTCTGACTTCGCCAACTATTTGTTTGGATTAGTTCGCGTCGGGGGATTACCTGAACCGCACCTGAGATAACTCAGCTCGTCGGAAGGCAGTGCTATAGCGCGCGATCGACATCTACCAGGGGAAATGTTCGACAACGTAGTCGCCTGCCGTGCAGACCGGCTCGGCGACGCCATCTCTCATCCTTAGGAACTGAGGGGATCTATGAAGAAAGTAATTCTCGGCGCCGCGCTGTGCGGCGCCGCGGTGGCTTTGGCCGATGCAGCCAACGCCGACGACGGTGGCGACTTTCTGTCCGGCTCAGACGACGCGCTAATCCTGGGCCCGACCGGCATACCGACACCGGATGCCGCTTACATCAGCGACGCGCAAAGGCTGTACCTCGACCCGCTGGGGTACGACGGCACCACCGCGACGACGGTGGCGCTGACCACTCCGGAAACCACCGACTACAGCACGAGCGTGCCGGAGGGCGAGCAGGACCTCATCAATGCGGTCGTCGCCGACTACGACGCCGGCGACATGGGCTGCGATGCCTCCGGCGTGTGCAGCGACCCGCTGACCATTTTCACCTACTCACAAAGCAGCGCCGTCGCCTCGCTGGCCGAACAGCAGCTCGCCGCTGACCACATCCCCACCGACGCTTTACGTTTCGTGATGCTCGGCGCCAACCCCAGCGGCGTCCCCGACAACCTGTACCCGACCGAGGTGTACAACATCAACGGCGACTTCTATGCGCAGCCCGGTTCCGACGGCAACACACTGCCTGCTGAGCTGTTCGGGATGGAACTCCACGACGCCTACATGGGGTTGACGCCAGCCGAAATCGACGCGGCCACACCTGTAGCCGAAGGAATGACAACCGTCAACGACATTCCAACGCTGACCAGCGTGGAGCTGGTAGCAGCGCTGCTCGCTGCCGCGCCCGCAACGGGATGATCAGGCCGTCACACCGGCTCGTCGGCCCGTAGGGCGGCGACGTAGTCCGGCCAGTCCAGGCTGTCCACCGGGTTGGCGCTGCTCAGCGCGCACTCCTCGACGGGAAACGTGCGCATCGGACCCGGGCCGCTAACGCGTGTCTCAAAGCGCACGCTGACCACGCCATGGCCGGCACCCTGCACCCAGCCATGTCCGTGCTGCGGGTGGGTGACGTCGTCGCCGATCCGCCAGGTCGCAATCTCCGGCTCCGCCACGGCATCGACCACCTGGTGGGGCGGCGGAGTCTCCGCTGACTGGGGGTACTCCCCAGCTGCGCGGGGACCCCACCCGCTTGCGAGGGCCTCGAGATCGGGGAACAGCGACTCCTGGCGCACATCGCTGAGGCCGGAAAACCCCACGCCCAGCAGGCGAATCGGCCCGATCTGCTGCGGATCGAGCAGCAACCGCTGGGCCAGCGAGCTCAACGCGGCCAGCTCGGTCGTCGCATAGGGCAGCGTGGCCGAGCGGGTCAGCGTGCTCATGTCGGATTTCTTCAGCTTCACGGTGACCGTGCGAGCACCTCGACCGTCGCGTAGCAGCCGCCGATAGGCATGTTCGGCGATCGGACCCATCGCCTCACGCACCTGGTCAAGCGCGGTCAGATCCGCGGGGAAGGTGGATTCGGCGCTGATCTGCTTGGCGTCGGCCCGCTCGGCGACCGGACGGTCGTCGATGCCTCGGGCCAGCCGATGCAACGCCGGCCCGACCGTCGCCCCCAGAATGCTGGCCACCTCGGTATCGGCCAACGCGGCCAGCTGCCCGATCGTGTCGATGCCCAGCCGATGCAGCTTCTCCTCAGCGACCGGCCCGATCCCCCACAGCCTGCGCACCGGCAGAGCGCCCAGCAACGGCTGCTCCTCAGCACGCCCGACCACCCTGACGCCGTCGGGTTTGGCCATTTCGGACGCGATCTTGGCGATCTGCTTGCCCGAGCCGGCCCCGACGGAGGCGATGAGGCCGGTCTCCTCGCGCACCCGCCGACGCAGGCCCTCGCAGAACTGCTCGACCTCGGCGGGCGTGCCGCCGACCAGTTCTGGCGGCTCCCCGAAAGCTTCGTCAAAAGAGAGCTGTTCGAGTACTGGCACTAGCCCGCGGACGGTGTCGAAGACTCGGCGGCTGGCGACTCCGTAGACCACGCCGCGCGGCGGCAGCACCACCGCCGCAGCGCCCACCAGCCGGCGGGCCTGATGCATCGGCATGGCCGACCGGGCGCCGAACACCCGCGATTCGTAGCTCGCGCCAGCCACCACGCCGCGCCCGCCCAGACCGCCGACCAGCACCGGGCGGCCCAGCAACGTGGGCCGGGTGAGTTGCTCGACGGACGCGAAGAACGCGTCCATGTCGAGGTGCAGCACCCAGCGGGAATCCACAATCACCGATGCTATTGCGCTAACGTCGGTATCCATGGCGATGAACCTCTGCCATCGCGTTGTCTGCAGC
>NZ_JBAUZA010000474.1:0-6944 GCF_049585075.1 Mycobacterium sp. | reverse complement strand
GCGCGAGGCCGGCCCGGAGCGTGACCCGCAGCGCGACGACCAGCCGACGGGATGCTTCCGCGGCACCGGCCCGCAGACAACCCGTATCGCAGGTTGCCTGCGGCAGCCAGGAATGTGCGGGGCTGCTCATCAGGCCACCCGGCCCGCGGCCTCGGCGGCCGCCGAAACCGACCGGAGTCGGCGCAGATACCGGGTATCGGCATGGCGCTTGTCCAGCAGCGCGGGGAAATCACCCACGCCGAAGTCGGCGTCGTAGGCCGGCTCACCGCAGATTCGGGCGCCCAACCGCAGGTAGCCGCGCATCAGCGGCGGGATCAGCGGGCGCCCGGGCGCGGGAATCTGATCGAGCGGGCGCCCGTCGATGACCACCGGGCGGTACGGCTGCATCCGATACTCGGGCGGGGCGGCGTGGCGGCCCAGCACGAAGTCGCGCACGCCGCGAATCTGGGTACCGGGTGGTTTTCCACCCCCGCTGACAGGAACCGACACGCAGCCGGTGACATAGTCGTAGCCGCACCGGTCGAGGTAAGCCAGGATGCCCGCCCACATCAAAAGCACAACTGCGCCGTTGCGGTGATCGTCGCGAACCACCGCGCGTCCCATCTCGACTAGCGACGGCCGCAGCGAATCCAGCGCCCGGATGTCGAATTCGGTTGCGGTATAAAGCCCCCCGGCGGCGATCGCGCCGGTCGGCGACAGCATCCGGTAGCAACCCACCAGCTCGCCCGAATTGTCCTCGCGGACCAGCAAGTGGTCGCAGTACTCGTCGAATCGGTCAACGTCGAGGTCCGCGACGTCTTGTCCGGTGAGGCTAAAGCCTGGCTCGTTGCTGAATACGTCGTAGCGCAACCGCTGCGCGGATTCGATCAGCGCGGCATCGGTGGACAGCAGCAGCGAATAACGCGGCTCGGTGGACGGCGCTGCGCCCGAAGCGGGTTTGTCGGCGGCTATGAGGACAGAGTCAATACTCACGCCATCACAGTTAGCGCCGTTGATCAGCTAAGGGGCATCGACGCCGTGACGTGTCCGTGCACGGCAGGTGACGATGTCGCGAGCGTTGATCGCGCAACCCGCAGGTCGACGCCAATAACGTTGCCTGGATCACACATTTGGTCCAGACTGCGACGGTGGCTGAGGTCGACGGCGCGACGTTTGACCCCGATGCTTTGCGCGCCAAATACGCGCGGGAGCGGCGGCGGCGCCTGCGTGCCGATGGGGTATCGCAGTACGTGCAGGTCGCCGGCGCATTCAGCCGGTTCGCCCACGACCCGTGGGCCGATCCCGACTTCACCCGCGAGCCGATCAACGACGAGGTCGACGTCGCGGTCGTTGGCGCCGGCTTCGGCGGGCTACTGATCGGGGCGCGCTGTAAGCAACTCGGCGTCGATAATGTCCGGTTGATCGACAAGGCCGCCGATGTCGGCGGGACCTGGTATTGGAACCGCTACCCCGGAATCGCCTGCGACGTCGAGTCTTACGTCTATATGCCGTTGCTCGAGGAACTCGGCTACGTCCCGACCGAGAAGTACGCCAAGGGCGCCGAGATTTTCGCCCATTGTCGCCGCATCGCCGAGCATTACGACTTGTACCGTGACGCGTGTTTGCAGACTGAGGTGCACGAAATCCGTTGGGAACCGAGTAGTTCCCGCTGGGTGATCGCCACCGACCGCGGCGACGAGATCCGCGCCCGGTTTGTGGCGATGGCAAATGGCTATCTGCAGAAGCCGAAACTGCCCGGCATACCGGGTATCACGGAGTTCGGCGGTCATACTTTTCACACCAGCCGCTGGGACTACGACTACACCGGCGCCGATCTGGCCGGGCTGTCCGACAAGCGCGTCGGCATCATCGGAACCGGTGCGACGGCAATTCAGTGCGTGCCGCGGCTGGCTGAATCGACGCATCGGCTCTTCGTGTTTCAGCGCACCCCGTCAACGGTCGACGTGCGGGCCAACCGCCCGACCGAACCCGAGTGGGCCGCGACGCTGGAACCCGGTTGGCAACAACGCCGGATGGAGAACTTCCAAATCCTCACCGCGGGTGGTTCGGCCGACGAGGACCTGGTCGACGACGCCTGGACCAGCCTCATCAAGAAGCTGCCGATTGTGAACGATGCAGGCCCGAACGCCGCCGAACTGGCCGACTTCGCCAAGATGGAGGAGATCCGGGCACGCGTCGATGCGCTCGTGACCGATGCAGCCACCGCGCAGGCGCTCAAGCCGTGGTACGGCTACTACTGCAAGCGACCCTGCTTTCACGACGAGTACTTGCAAGCGTTCAATCGTGACACCGTCACCCTCGTTGACACCCACGGTCGTGGAGTCGAGCAGATCAGCCGTGCCGGTGTCGTTGTGGACGGCGTCGAATACCCGTTGGACTGTTTGATTTTCGCCACCGGCTTCGAGGTCGGCACCAGTTACTCCCAGCGCACCGGGTTCGAGGTCATCGGCCGCGAGGGTTTGACCCTCACCGAGAAGTGGGCTGAGGGCGTGCGCACGTTGCACGGCGTACATGTCAACGGTTTCCCGAACTGCTTCATCGAAAGCATCGCTCAGTCCGGCTTCACCGTGAACTTCCCGTACCTCATCGATACCCAATCGCGCCACATCGCCTGGGTGATCGCGTGGGCGTCGCAGAACGGTGTCGCGGAGGTGGAAGCCACCGTTGACGCCGAAGCAGCGTGGGTCGACACGGTTGTGCAACGCTCCAGCGTGATCGCCGGCCGACGCGAGTCATGCACTCCCGGTTACTACAACCGCGAGGGCCAGGCTGATATGCGGCTAAACCAGGACAGCTTCTTCTTCGGCAGCCCAACCGAATACGCCGACATCCTCAAGGCGTGGCGGGAGACGGGCGAACTTGCCGGGCTTGCCAAACAAGCTTCGGCAGTCGCCGGCCGATAGTTTCGCTCGCGCCAGCTCGCAGATCCCAGGTGTGATCGGCCGCGCGGTGGGTACTCCCCTGCAAGCATTCAGGTGGGGTCAAGCCATCGGCACACGGCCCGTGGGCGAAAGAGGGCGCTGTGACGGAACCGGTCGACTTGGCCGACGCAAAGCGGGCGGCACCCGCCCTGGAGCAGTGGCCCGGGAAGGCTTATCCGCTCGGCGCAACTTACGACGGGTCGGGCACTAATTTCGCGATGTTCAGTGAGGTTGCCGAGCAGGTAGAGCTCTGCCTGTTTGATGCCGACGGTGCCGAGTTCCGCGTGCCGCTGATCGAGGTCGATGGATTCGTCTGGCACGGCTTTCTGCCCGCCGTCGAACCCGGTCAGCGCTACGGCTACCGGGTGCACGGGCCCTACGACCCGGCCGCCGGGCACCGATGCAACCCGAACAAACTGTTGATCGATCCGTACGCCAAGGCGATTGACGGCAACTTCGAATGGCACCAGGCGCTATTCAGTTACAACTTCGGCAAACCGGACAGCCGCAACGATGACGACTCGGCGCCGCGCATGCCGAAGTCGGTGGTAATCAACCCGTTCTTCGACTGGGGCAACGACCGTCCACCCGATCACGACTACGCCGACACGGTGATATACGAGGCGCACGTCAAGGGGCTGACCCAGCTGCACCCTGATATTCCAGAGCGGATGCGAGGCACCTACGCCGGTATCGCCCATCCGGTCATCGTCGAGCACCTCAAGAGTCTCGGAGTGACCGCGATCGAGCTGATGCCGGTACACCACTTCGCCAACGATTCCACGCTGGTCGACAAGGGCCTGTCAAACTACTGGGGCTACAACACAATTGGCTTCTTCGCGCCCGACTTCAAGTACACCTCCAGCACCACCCCCGGCGGCCAGGTGCAGGAGTTCAAGACCATGGTCCGCACGCTGCACGAGGAAGGCATTGAAGTCATCCTCGACGTCGTCTACAACCACACCGCCGAAGGAAACCACCTGGGCCCGACTCTGTCGATGCGGGGTATCGACAACGCCGCCTATTACCGGCTGGTCGATGACGACCGGCAGTACTACATGGACTACACCGGCACCGGCAACAGCCTCAACGTCGGCCACCCGCATACGCTGCAGCTGATCATGGATTCGTTGCGGTACTGGGTGACCCAAATGCATGTCGACGGCTTCCGATTCGACCTCGCGGCAACGCTGGCCCGCGAATTCTACGACGTCGACCGGCTATCAGCGTTTTTCGAACTGGTGCAACAAGATCCGACGGTGAGTCAGGTAAAACTGATCGCCGAGCCGTGGGATGTGGGCCCGGGCGGTTACCAGGTGGGAAATTTTCCGCCGCAATGGACGGAGTGGAATGGCAAGTTCCGCGACACCGTTCGCGACTACTGGCGCGGCGAACCGGCGACACTGGGCGAACTCGCCTCCCGGCTGACCGGTTCGGCGGACCTCTACGAGCACACCGCGCGGCGCCCGGTGGCTTCGATCAATTTCGTCACCGCGCACGACGGGTTCACGTTGCGCGACCTGGTTTCGTATAACGAGAAACACAACCAGGCCAACAAAGAAGACAACAACGACGGCGAAAGCAACAACAAGTCGTGGAACTGCGGCATCGAAGGCCCGAGCGACGATCCGGAAGTCAACGCGTTGCGTTCCCGTCAGCAGCGCAACTTTCTCGCGACAACGCTGCTGTCGCAGGGCGTTCCGATGATCTCCCACGGCGATGAACTTGGTCGCAGTCAACATGGCAACAACAACGGCTTCTGCCAAGACAACGAGATCACTTGGGTGCACTGGGATAAGGCGGACGTCGAGTTGACGGAGTTCACCCGGTGGGTATCCGCGCTGCGGGCCGCGCATCCGGTGTTTCGCCGCCGCCGGTTCTTCAAAGGCGGTCCGGTGCGCCGGCGAGGCGCAGAAGCACAACCCGATATCTCCTGGTTCAGACCCGACGGCTCCGAAATGAGCGACGAGGATTGGGATTCGGGTTTCGGTAAATCGGTCGCAGTCTATCTGAACGGCTTGGGCATCCCCGACCTGGATGCACGCGGGCAGCGAGTGACCGACAACTCGTTTTTCCTGTGCTTCAATGCCCACCACGAACCGATCGAGTTCACGTTGCCACCACAGGAGTTCGGCCGGGCATGGATGACCGTGGTCGACACCTCAGCCGTAACACCGAATTCAGAGGATCAGCAGCCGATTCCGGTTGGCAGCACCGTGCGGGTGGAAGCACGCGCCATGGTGGTGCTCCAAGCCGACGGTGACTGACTCTGGAGTTAACCCTTGCGGGCCTTGACCGCCTCGGTGAGTTGCGGCGCGACCTTGAACAGGTCGCCGACCACACCGTAGTCGGCGATCTCGAAGATCGGCGCCTCTTCGTCCTTGTTCACCGCGATGATCGTCTTCGACGTCTGCATACCGGCGCGGTGCTGGATCGCTCCGGAGATGCCGAGTGCGATGTATAGCTGCGGCGAGACCGTCTTGCCGGTCTGGCCGACCTGGAACTGGCCCGGGTAGTAGCCGGAGTCGACTGCGGCGCGGGACGCGCCGACTGCGGCCCCCAGTGAGTCGGCCAATTCCTCGACCACGCTGAAGTTCTCGGCGCTGCCCACACCACGGCCACCGGAAACCACGATGGTCGCTTCGGTGAGCTCTGGCCGGTCGCCGGCGGCCGCGGGTTCGCGCGCGGTGACCTTGGCGGCGTTCTCGGTGGGCTCGGGCACTTCCACGGTGACCTGCTCGCCGGCGCCGTCGGCCGGTTCGGCGTCAATCGCACCGGCCCGCACGGTGATCACCGGGGTGTCGCCGTTGGCCTGCGCCTCGACGGTGAACGCGCCACCGAAGATTGAGTGGGTCGCCTTGGGCCCTTCCTTGACTTCCACCACGTCGACCAGCAGACCGGAACCGATCCGGGCGGCCAATCGGCCGGCGATCTCTTTACCGTCTGCGGTGGCCGCGAGCAAAACGGCTGCCGGACTGGCTGATTCGGCCAGCGCGGCCAGCACATCGACGGCCGGGGTGATCAGGTAGTTGTCGGCTGTGTCGGATTCGGCGACGTAGATCTTGGCGGCACCGGCCGCCTTCAACCCGTCGACGAGTGGCGCGGCGGTACCTGACTTACCAACCACGACGGCAGCCGGCTCACCCAAAACACGTGCGGCGGTGATCAATTCGGAGCTGACCTTCTTCAAAGCGCCTTCAGCGTGCTCAGCGAGCACCAGTACTTCAGCCATGGGTTATTCGGTTTCTTTCGGTTGAAGGATGTTGAGTCTTAGATGATCTTTTGCGAGACCAGGTACTGCGCGACCTGGTTGCCGCCTTCACCCTCGTCGGCGACCTTCTCACCCGCGGTCTTGGGCGGCTTCGGCGTCGACGTCAGCACCGTCGACCCGGCGTTGCCCAGCCCGACCTCGTCGGCCTCGACACCGATCTCGGCCAGCGTCAGCTTGGTGACTTCCTTCTTCTTGGCGGCCATGATGCCCTTGAAGGACGGGAAGCGCGGCTCGTTGATCTTCTCGTTCACGCTGACCACCGCGGGCAGCGAGGCCTCGAGGGTGAACAGCCCGTCGTCGGTTTCCCGCTCACCGGTGATCTTGCCGCCGTCGACAGAGAGCTTGTGCAGATGCGTCAGCTGCGGCAGGCCCAGGTACTCGGCGATGATGGCCGGCACCGCGCCACCGACGCCGTCGGTGGACTCGTTACCCGCGATCACCAGCTCGGTGCCTTCGATGGTGCCCAGCGCACGCGCCAACGCCCATCCGGTCTGAATGACGTCCGAGCCGTGCATGCCGTCGTCGAGCAGGTGGACGGCCTTGTCGGCGCCCATCGACAACGCCTTGCGGATGGCCTCCGTCGCGCGCTCCGGGCCCGCGGTCAGCACGGTCACCGATCCCTCGGTGCCGTCGGCGGCCTCTTTCTCCCGGATGAGTAGCGCCTCTTCGACGGCCCGCTCGTTGATCTCGTCCAGCACAGCGTCTGCGGCCTCACGGTCCAGCGTCCAATCGCCGTCGGTGAGCTTTCGCTC
>NZ_JBAUZA010000473.1:0-4108 GCF_049585075.1 Mycobacterium sp. | reverse complement strand
CCGGGTAGCGGTGGCGTCATATCTGTTGGCGGACGGCCTGTTTCAGGGGCGGCTGCACGAGTCGGGAGCCGACGTGGTGGCGGCGCCACTGGGTTCGCATCCCGCGGTGATCCGGCTCGCCTGCCTGCGACGGCGGCACGCCGGAGTGCTCGCAGCCGCCCGCACCGCCTGAGCCGGGATGCCCGCCGGTCAGGCGGACAGCGCGCCGCGGCGGTAGCCGAACTGGATTTCCGGGGAGTTGGCGACGTAAATGGTGCCGTCAACCGCGATGCGGGTGTCATACACAGGGATGGAAACATCCGCAGCGTCCAGACATTCGCCGTCGAGCAGGCTGAACGCCTGCTTCTTCAACGGCGACTGCACAACCGGGATGCCGCCCCGGTCGCCGACGATGCCGCGGGAGAGCACCGCGGCACGACCTATCGGATCGATGTTGCTGACGGCCCGGATACTGTCATCTGCCAACCGAAACAGCGCGACCTGGGTGCCGTCCGGCAGCAGCACCGCCACGCCGCGCAGCGGCTCCAGCCGCGACAACGGGCACGCGGCAGTCCAGTCGCCTCGCCAGCGCCTCACGTCGTACAACTTGGTCATCGAAAACTCCTGACTGTCGGTGGGTTAACGGGACGGCACCGCGGGGGTGCCTATCAGCACGGGAACTTTTCGCCCGTTCTTTTCGGTGAATTCGACGGTGGGATCTGGCGATCCGGGCGCGTTGACGAACGACACGAAGCGGGACAGCTTGTCGGGGTCGTCGAGCACGGCTTTCCATTCGCAGGCATAGCCGGACACATGCCGTTCGATGGCTTCCTCGAATTCCGCTGCAAGGCCCAGCGAATCGTCGATGACCACCTCGCGCAGGCGATCCAGGCCGCCCTCGAGCCCCTCGATCCACGGCGCGGTGCGCTGCAACCGGTCTGCGGTGCGGATGTAGTACATCAGGAATCGGTCGATGTAGCGCACCAAGGTCTTGTCGTCGAGGTCGGAGGCGAGCAGCTGGGCGTGCTTCGGTGTCATACCGCCGTTGCCGCCGACGTACAGGTTCCAGCCGGCCTCGGTGGCGATCACGCCGACGTCCTTGCCGCGAGCCTCCGCGCACTCGCGGGCACAGCCCGACACGCCCATCTTGAGCTTGTGCGGCGAGCGCAGGCCGCGGTAGCGCAACTCCAAATCGATGGCCATCTGCACGGAATCCTGTTGGCCGTAGCGACACCAGTCGGTGCCCACGCAGCTCTTCACGGTGCGCAGCGCCTTGCCGTAGGCGTGACCGGATTCCATGCCGCCCTCGACCAGCCTGGCCCAAATCTGCGGCAACTGGTCGACGGTGGCACCGAACATGTCGATGCGCTGTCCGCCGGTGATCTTGGTGTACAAGCCGAAATCGCGGGCGATCTCGCCGATCAGGATCAGCTGCTCGGGGGTGATGTCTCCGCCCGGCACCCGCGGCACCACCGAGTACGTGCCGTTGCGTTGCAGGTTGGCCAGGAAATGGTCGTTGGTGTCCTGCAACGATGCCTGCTCGCCGTCGAGGATGTGTTCGGAGCTGGTCGACGCAAGGATCGAGGCGATCGCCGGCTTGCAGATATCGCAGCCGGTGCCGGTGCCATACCGCTCGATCAAACCGGAGAACGTGCGGATGGCGCTTGCCTGGACGATTTCGAACAGCTCGGCCCGCGACTGAGGGAAGTGCTCGCACAACGCTTTTGAGAGCTCGACGCCCTCGGCAGCGAGCAACTGGGAGAGCAGCGGCACGCAGGATCCGCACGAGGTGCCGGCTTTGGTGCAGCCCTTGAGGTCGGCGACGGTGCATGCACCTTCGGCGATCGCCGCACACAGCTCGCCCTTGGTGACGTCGTTGCAGGAGCAGATCTGCGCGTCCGCGGGGAGCGCGCCCACACCGATCGCCGACCCGCCGCCGGAACCAGCCGGTGCGATCAGGCTGACGGGGTCGCCAGGCAACTTCGAGCCGACCAGGGGCCGCAGCACGCCGTAGCTGGACGCATCGCCGACCAGGATGCCGCCGAGCAGGGTTTGCACGTCGTCGGAGAGCACCAGCTTGGCGTAGGTGCCGCCGATCGGATCGGAGACCACGACCTCCAGCGCGCCGGGCGTGGTGCCCAGCGCGTCGCCGAAGCTGGCGACGTCGACGCCCAGCAGCTTGAGTTTGGTGGACAGGTCGGCGCCCGGGAAATCGGCGTCGCCGCCGAGCAACCGGTCGGCCACCACTTCGGCGGTTGTGTAGCCGGGTGCGACCAAGCCGTAGCAGCGGCCCTCGATCGCGGCGACCTCCCCGATCGCGTAGACGGCGGGATCGCTTGTCGCACAGGATAAATCGCAGAGCACGCCGCCGCGCTCGCCGATGTCGAGGCCCGCCTCCCTGGCCAGCTCGTCGCGGGGGCGCACCCCCGCCGAAAACACCAGCAGCGCCGCGTCGATCACGTCATCGTTGCTGAGGGTGACACGAAGTTGGTCGTCGATCCGCTCGATAGCCGACGTTCCGGCGCCTACGGTGACGTCGATGTCCAGCGCGCACACCGAGCGCATCAGGTGCTCGCCGCCGGCCTCGTCGACCTGCAGCGGCATCAGCCGCGGCGCGAACTCGACGACATGCGGCCGAATCCCCATCAGCCGCAGCGCGTTAGCGGCCTCCAGGCCGAGCAGTCCACCACCGACCACGATGCCGACGGCCGCGGGGTCACGGGCCAGTGCGGCTTCCGCGTCGACGCGGATCGCATCTAGGTCGTCGAGCGTGCGATACACGTGGCAGCCGTCGCAGTCCTTGCCGGGCACCGGTGGGACGAACGGGTAGGAACCGGTGGCCAGTACCAAGGCGTCGTAGTCAACCGTCGAGCCGTCGGCGACGCTGACCCGCTTGGCATCCCGGTCGATTCCGGTGACGGGGTGGCCGAGCCGCAGGTCGACGAGATCATCGCCGGCGTAATCGTTACCGGTCAGTGCCAGCAGCGAGCGGTCCCAGGCGCCCACGTACGACGACAGGCCGACCCGGTCGTAGGCGGCGTCGGCCTCATCGCCCAACACGACGATCCGCCAGGCACCTTCGGTGTCTCGCGCCCGCAGCGCCTCGACAAATCGGTGTCCCACCATGCCGTGACCGATGAGCACCACTGTGCGTGTCCGCACGCGTTAACTCCTCTCAACTAACTGCCGGTACCGACGGTAGGCACCTGGTATTGCGACGCGCGTTGCGCCCGATTGCCGCGCGATCACGGCTTTCTCACGCGGGCGTGGGCATCCTCGTGAGGATCAGTAGACGTCACGCACGTACCGCCCCTCGGCCGACATCGCTCGCAGATACGTGACCGCGCTCTTCGGACTTCGTCCACCGTGTTCGGCGACGATCCCGCGCACCGCTTCGTCGACGTCCCGCGCCATCCGGGAGGCATCGCCGCAGACATAGAGATGTGCGCCGTCGGCGATCCATTTCCACAATTCAGCGGCACTTTCGCGCATCCGGTCCTGGACATACAGCTTATTTGTGCTGTCGCGGGAGAACGCGGTGTCCAGCCGGGTGAGAACCCCCGACCGCCGGAAGGCGTCCAGCTCGTCGCGGTAGTAGAACTCGGACGCCTCATGCCGCTCGCCGAAGAACAGCCAGTTGGCCCCGGCATGGCCGCGGGCGGCACGATCGTGCAGGAAGCCGCGGAAGGGCGCGATACCGGTTCCCGGTCCCACCATGATCACTGGCGTATCCGGGTCCTGTGGCGGCCGAAAGTGCTTGGTGCGCTGGATGAATACGTCCACCTCGGCACCCGCCGTCAGGTTGGCCAGATATCCCGAGCAGACGCCGTGCCGTACCGCGCCGTCGGTCGCGGCCGCGGTCGACTCGAAACGGACGACCGCTGGGGTCACATGCACAAGGGTCGGATCTTCCAGCGGGCTCGACGAGATCGAGTACAGCCGCGGTGTTAGCGGCCGCAGCACGCTCAACCATTCGTCCAGCTGCGCGTGGACGGGGTGGCTCGCCAAGAGGTCAAGGGCTTGGCGCCCGCGGGTCCAATCCGCGAAGTTCGCCGGATCCTCGATCACCGCTGCCAGGTCGTCGGAGGGCCGGCGCTCGTGCACGAAGCGGATCAGGTCGGGCGTGATC
>NZ_JBAUZA010000472.1:0-4957 GCF_049585075.1 Mycobacterium sp. | reverse complement strand
GTCACCACCGTCTGCACCCAGCCCTCGATCAGCGCGAGCAGTGTCGCGAGTCGTTCCAGCGCCTGGGTCTGCTCCGGAGTGGCCTTGGGCTCGAACACCCCCTGGGTCAACAGCTGCTCCATGGCGGCCGGATCGTTCAGCGAGGCCGGGTTGAAGTCGCGGGCCAGCTCCTCGATTCCCTGCATGTCGATCTTCATGCCCTTGGCGTAGGCCTCGACGGCGCCGAGCAGCTGACTGGCCAGCCACGGCACATGACTGAACAACCGGTGATGGGCGGCCTCGCGGGCCGCCAGGAAGGTGACGATCTCGCTGCGCGACTGCTCGAGCCCGTCGGCAAAAGATTCGATGGCATCCGGCAGCAGTGCGGCGATTCCCTTGGGCCCCAACGGTAAACCGATATCGGTCGACGTCAGAACTTCACGTGACAACCGGGCCAGCGCCTGGCCCAGCTGCGAGCCGAAAGCCATGCCGCCCATCTGCGACATCATCGACAGCAGCGGACCGGCCATGTTCTTCGCCTCGTCGGGCAGCGACTGGGCCCACACCGTCGCGATCTGCTGGGCCATCGGGTCGCACAGCCGCTTCCAAACCTCCAGGGTGTTGTCCACCCAATCGGTGGGAGTCCAGGCGACGGCCTTGCTGGTGCCCGCCGGCAGCGCGGTCACCCCGTCGAGCCAGGTCTCGGCGAGGTGGACGGCGTCGCTGATCGCCTGGCTGGTGGCGGCCGGAATCGGCGCGACGAAGCCGATCGAACTCGACGCCAGCTGCCGGGCCAGCTCGTAGTTCACCGGCCCGGACGACTGTCCCCCGGCCATCGCCGAGCCGGCGCCGCTGAACATCTGCCCCAGGCGGGTGAAGATCTGGCCCAGGTCGGCCATGTCGAACTGACCGCCAAGGCCGCCCAGACCAAACGGGTCCGCAGATCCCGAGCCGGACTCGGGGTCCTGGGGGCCATCGTCCCGCCGCTTGTCGGGGTCGGGGTCTTCTCCGCCGGAGAAGCCGAAAGGCAGGTCAGCCATGCCCCCAACGGTACTCACCGGGGGGTCACGACGCGCGATCCGGCGTCACGCTCTGAGTGAACCGGCTTCCTATTGCCGCTGACCAGTCCGTCTAGTGTTAGCCAGGTGAACAGGCGGATTCTGACGCTGATGGTGGCGCTGGTGCCGATCGTCGTCTTCGGTGTGTTGCTGGCAGTGGTGACGGTGCCTTTTGTGTCACTTGGCCCCGGCCCCGCGTTCGACACCCTCGGCGAGGTCGACGGCAAGCCGGTCGTCGACATCAAAGGCACGCAGACGCACCCGACGTCGGGTCACCTCGACATGACGACGGTGTCCCAGCGCGACGAACTCAGCCTGGCCGAGGCGCTGACGCTGTGGCTTTCCGGCGAGGAACAGCTGATGCCGCGCGACCTGATCTACCCGCCGGGCAAGTCGCGGGACGAAATCGATAAGGACAACGACGCCGATTTCAAGCAGTCCGAACACAATGCCGAGTTCGCGGCCCTGGGATATCTGAAGTACCCGCAGGCCATCACCGTGGTCGCGGTCACTGATGCCGGGCCTTCGATGGGCAAGCTGCAGGCGGGTGACGCCGTGCAGGCGGTGAACGGCGCGCCGGTCGCCGACGTCGACCAGTTCACCTCGTTGCTAAAGCACACCAAACCCGGCCAGTCGGTCGCGATCGACTTTCGCCGCAAAAATGCACCTCCAGGCGTCGCGCACATCACATTGGGCAGCCACAAGGGTCGCGATTACGGCTTCGCGGGCATTTCGGTGACGGATGCCCCGTGGGCGCCGTTCGCGGTGGATTTCAACCTCGCCAACGTGGGCGGACCCTCGGCCGGCTTGATGTTCAGCCTGGCCGTCGTCGACAAACTCACCACGGGCAGTCTGGCCGGCTCGAAGTTCGTCGCGGGCACCGGCACGATCACGGCCGACGGCACGGTGGGCCGGATCGGCGGCATCGTGCACAAGATGACGGCCGCCCGGGCGGCCGGCGCGACGGTGTTTTTGGTGCCGGCCGAGAACTGCTATGAGGCCACCTCCGGAAGGCTATCCGGGCTGCAATTGGTGAAGGTTTCCAAGCTTGATGGAGCGGTGGATGCGCTGCACGCTGTCACCTCCGGCGGCCAGCCGCCCAGTTGCTAATCCTGCGTACAGTTGGGATACGTCGGACGGTCATAGTCGACAGGAAGCAGGGAGTTAGCTAGTGGGAATGCGGCCCGCGGCCAGAATGCCGAAGCTGACTCGGCGCAGCAGGATCCTCATCACGATCGCCCTGGCGGTGATCTTGCTGCTGCTCATCGGTCCGCGGTTGATCGACGGCTACGTCGATTGGCTGTGGTTCGGCGAGCTGGGCTACCGATCGGTGTTCACCACCGTGCTGGTGACCCGACTGGTGTTGTTCCTGGTGGTAGGGCTGCTGGTCGGCGGCATCGTGTTCGGCGGCCTGGCACTGGCCTACCGCATGCGGCCGGTGTTCGTCCCGAGCAACGGCAATGATCCGGTAGCCCGGTATCGCACCGTGGTGATGTCGAGGCTGCGGGTGATCGGAACCGGGATTCCGGTGGCGATCGGCTTGCTCGCCGGGGTGGTGGCGCAGACCTATTGGGTGCGCGTTCAGCTGTTCTTGCACGGCGGCGACTTCGGCATCGCCGATCCGCAGTTCGGCAAGGACCTCGGCTTTTACGCATTCGACCTGCCGTTCTACCGGCTCGTCCTCAGCTTCTTGTTCGTGGCGGCCTTTTTGGCGTTCGTGGCAAATCTTCTGGCGCACTACGTGTTCGGCGGTATCCGGCTTTCCGGGCGCACCGGCGCGCTGAGCCGCTCGGCGCGCATCCAGTTGGTCAGCCTGATCGGTACCCTGGTGCTGCTCAAGGCGATTGCCTATTGGCTAGACCGCTACGAGCTGCTATCCCACACCCGCGGTGGAAAGCCGTTCACGGGGGCCGGGTACACCGATATCAATGCGGTGTTGCCCGCCAAGCTGATCCTATTGGCGATTGCGCTGATCTGCGCGGCCGCCGTCTTCTCGGCGATCGTGTTGCGGGACTTACGAATTCCGGCTATCGGACTCGTTCTACTGCTGCTGTCGTCGGTGATCGTTGGTGCCGGCTGGCCGCTGATCGTCGAGCAGATCAGCGTCAAGCCCAACGCCGCGCAAAAGGAACGTGAGTACATCAGCCGAAGCATCACCGCGACTCGGCAAGCCTACGGTCTCACCAATGACGTTGTGAGCTACCGCGATTACAGCGGCGACTCGCGGGCAACCGCCGAGCAGGTCGCATCCGACCGTGCGACGACCTCCAACATCCGGCTGCTTGACCCGACGATCGTCAGCCCGGCGTTCACGCAATTCCAGCAGGGCAAGAACTTCTACTATTTCCCCGACCAGCTATCCATCGACCGCTATCACGACCGCGACGGTAATCTGCGCGACTTCGTCGTTGCCGCCCGGGAGCTCAACCCGGATCATCTGATCGACAACCAGCGCGACTGGATCAACCGGCACACCGTGTACACCCACGGCAACGGCTTCATTGCCTCACCGGCCAACACCGTGCGCGGTATCGCCAACGACCCCAACCAGAATGGCGGATATCCGGAGTTTTTGGCCAACGTTGTCGGCCCCAACGGCGGGGTGGTCTCCGACGGTCCGGCCCGGCTGGACCAGCCGCGGATCTACTTTGGACCGGTCATCTCCAATACACCCGCCGACTATGCGATCGTCGGACGCAACGGCACTGACCGGGAATACGACTACGAGACCAACGCCGAAACAAAGAACTACACCTACACCGGAAGTGGCGGAGTGCCGATCGGCAGCTGGATTTCGCGTAGCGTTTTCGCCGCGAAGTTCGCCGAGCGAAACTTCTTGTTTTCCAGTGTGATTGGCAACAACAGCAAAATCTTGTTCAATCGCGATCCGGCGCAACGGGTTGAGGCGGTCGCGCCGTGGCTGACGACCGACAGCGGCGTGTATCCGGCGATCGTCAACAAGCGGCTGGTGTGGATCATCGACGCCTACACCACGTTGGACAATTACCCGTATTCCGAACTGACTTCGTTGTCGTCGGCCACCGCCGACTCCACCGAGGTCGCGTTCAACCGAATGGTTCCCGACAAGCAGGTGTCCTACATCCGCAACTCGGTGAAGGCCACCGTCGATGCCTATGACGGGACGGTCTCGCTTTATCAGCAGGACGAGCGCGACCCGGTGCTCAAGGCGTGGATGAAAGTCTTCCCCGGGACCGTCAAACCCAAGAGCGATATCACCCCCGAATTGGCTGCGCATCTGCGCTATCCCGAAGACCTGTTCAAGGTGCAGCGGATGCTCTTGGCCAAATACCACGTCAACGACCCGGTGACGTTCTTCTCCACGTCGGATTTCTGGGACGTCCCGCTTGACCCGAACCCAACCGCGAGCAGCTATCAGCCGCCTTACTACATTGTCGCGAAAAACATTGCCAAGGAAGATAATTCGGCGTCGTATCAGCTGATCAGCGCAATGAACAGGTTCAAGCGGGACTACCTGGCCGCCTACATCAGCGCCAGCTCCGACCCGTCGACCTACGGCAAGATCACCGTGCTGACCATCCCCGGTCAAGTCAACGGCCCGAAACTGGCCAACAACGCAATCACCACCGACCCGGCGGTGTCGCAGGACCTCGGGCAGATCGGTCGCGACAACCAAAACCGAATCAAGTGGGGCAATCTGCTCACGCTGCCGGTGGCCCAGGGTGGGCTGTTGTACGTCGAACCCGTTTTTGCCTCACCCGGCTCCAGCGACGCCGCCTCGTCGTATCCCCGGCTGATCCGGGTGGCGATGATGTACAACGACAAAATCGGATATGGCCCCACGGTCAGCGACGCGCTAGCCGGGATATTCGGGCCTGGCGCAGGCGCGGCCGCGACCGGGATCGCGCCGACCGAGCCGGCCGCACCTGCCAACCCACCTC
>NZ_JBAUZA010000471.1:0-6817 GCF_049585075.1 Mycobacterium sp. | reverse complement strand
GGTTTCTTCGCCGCAGGGGGCGCTGCGTCTTTGACGGCGCCCTTCGCGGCAGCAGCGCCGTTGCCGGCGGTCTTGTCCTGCGCGGGCTTGCCACCGCCGAACGACTCACGCAGCCGACGCGCGACCGGCGCTTCTACCGTCGACGATGCGGATTTAACGAATTCGCCCTGGTCGCTCAGTCGGGCGAGTACTTCCTTGCTGGTAACACCGAGTTCCTTAGCCAACTCGTGTACGCGGGCCTTGCCTGCCACTACATCTCCTGTCTATGAGGCGACAGCGGTAGTAGGCCGCGCCTCGGGTTTAGCTATGACGCATGGTCATCGGGACTTCACGGTGTGCTCATGTTCTTTGCTACCTGTTCTGTTGCCGGGTGCGTCGAGCGTGTTGACATGCTCGACCACCGCTGATGCGTCCGGTGCTCCGGTGATCCGCAACGCTCGTGCGAACGCTCGCCGCCGGATCGCTTCTTGTGCGCACTTCGAAGTGGGGTGCAGCCACGCACCCCGCCCCGGAAGATTACCTGCTGGGTCAACGGTCACGACGCATTTGCCGTTCCCGCTCGACACAGCCACCACTCGAAGCAGTTCGACGGCCAACTCTCGCTTTCGGCAACCGACACATGTCCGCACCGGACCTTCGATGCGTCGATGCGCAGAGGCCGAAGTCTCGCGCTGGATCACGGCTTAGTTTACCCACACCCCACTGGTGCTCAGAACCACCCGCGATGTGGTCAGTGGTCGTGGGCCATGCCGTGGGCCGCGCCATGCTCGGGGCGGTCGGCGGGTTGGTCGGGCGAATCCCCGCGGATGTCGATCCGCCATCCGGTGAGGCGGGCCGCCAGCCGGGCGTTCTGGCCCTCCTTGCCGATGGCCAGCGACAGCTGAAAGTCGGGCACCACTACCCGCGCGGCCCGGGCATTCTGGTCGATCACGGTCACCGAGACCACCTTGGCCGGCGATAACGCGTTAGCGACGAACCGGGCCGGGTCCTCGTCGTAGTCGATGATGTCGATCTTCTCCCCGGACAACTCACTCATCACGTTGCGCACCCGCTGACCCATCGGGCCGATGCAGGCGCCCTTGGCGTTCAGGCCGGGAAGCCGGGAAGCGACCGCGATCTTGGACCGGTGGCCGGCTTCGCGGGCGACCGCGACAATCTCCACCGAACCGTCGGCGATCTCGGGGACTTCCAGCGAGAAGAGCTTGCGCACCAAGTTGGGGTGGGTGCGGGACAACGTGATCACGGGTTCGCGGGCACCGCGGCTTACGCCCACCACGTAGCAGCGCAGCCGTTCACCGTGCTCGTAAACCTCGCCGGGAACCTGTTCGGCCGCCGGGATCACACCCTCAGACCCCTTGGTCTCGCTGCCCATCCGCACGACGACGAAACCGCGAGCGTTGGCCCGGCTATCTCGTTGCACCACACCGCCAACAATCTCGCCCTCATGGGTGGAGAACTCACCGAATGTTCGCTCGTTCTCCGCGTCGCGGAGCCGCTGCAGCATGACCTGCCGTGCGGTGGTGGCCGCAATCCGCCCGAAACCCTCCGGGGTGTCTTCCCATTCTCTGAGCACATTGCCGTCTTCGTCGACGTCGCGGGCGAACACTTGGACCGCGCCGGTTTTGCGGTCGATTTCGATGTGCGCCTCCGGCTGATGGCCTTCGGTGTGGCGGTAAGCACTGAGCACCGCGGCCTTGACGTCCTCGAGCAGGTCGTCGAAGGAGATTCCCCGTTCCACAACAATCGAGTGCAGAGCGGCCATGTCGATGTTCATGTTGCGCCCTCCGCACTCCGACCGACAGCCGCCAACTCAAGTTCTCGTTTTGCAGGAGGCGAAAACTCAATCTGGACAACAGCTTTGGCGATCTGCCCGATCGGCACCGGACGCACTGTCCAGTCACGGGCCCGGTCGTCGCGGACCACCAACAGCAGCGTGCCGTCGGAGATCTCGCCGACTCGGCCGGTGACAGTCGTTCCGTCGGCCAGTGCGATGTCGACCTTGCGGCCCCGCGCCCGACGGAAGTGCTTCTCGCTGGTCAGCGGCCGGTCCACCCCGGGCGAGCTGACTTCCAGCACGTAGCGACTATCGATGCCGTCGACAGCATCCAACAAGGTCGACGCCGAACGGGACAGCTCAGCGATGGTGTCGAGGTCGAGTGCGGTGTCGCCGTCGGCAATGACCGTTATCCGCGGCGGACGCGCCCGCGGATCGATGACGACGTCCTCAATTTCATAGCCTGCGCGCGCGAACTCACCATCGAGTAGCTCGATCACCTGCGTCTGTGACGGTAGCCCGATGGCCACGGCGAGCTCCTCATCTTGAGTTGTGCGGTCAGGCGGCCCACCGGTTCGGCTAATGCACGTTCCAGGTGAACCAGCCATTAACGATACGCCAGGAAACCGCTATCAGCCGTGATAGCAGCCGGGTCAACCAGCGTCATAGCCAGCCCGTCCAACCCGCTGGCACAGCAATGGCAGGATGTTGCTGTGCCACGCGCGCTGCCCACTGTCAGGCCGGTAAGTCCGGTTTTCAGCAGGCGACAGGTTCTCGCGGGTGGCGCTGCTCTCGCCATGTTCGGGATGACCGGCTCCGCCTGCAGTTCGCCGCCCGCTCCGCCGGCCGTCGACGAACTCGAATCGCAGTTGAAGCTGGCCCGACACGACAGCGAGCTGGCCACCGCCGCGGCCACCGCGGCCGCCAACCCGGTCAGTGCGGCGCTGACCGAGGTCGCCGCCGAACGCACTCAACATGCGCAGGCGCTGGCAACCGAAATCACCCGCCTCGCCGTCAACCCGACGTCCAGTCAGACCACCAGCCCGACACCCACCACGTCAGCCGCTGCGGCGCCTCCGCCCACACTGTCCGACGTGATCAATTCCCTGCGCGGGTCCGCGGCCAGCGCCAGTCACTTGGCGACCACGTCGTCGGGTTATCGGGCGGGGCTGCTTGGCTCGATCGCCGCCGCGTGCACGGCGTCTTACAGCGTTGCTTTGGTGATTTCAGGATCGGCGTCATGACATCGGCCGAGCCGTCGCCCGCAGACTCCGCGCTGTGTGCTGCGCTGACCACCGAACACGCCGTGATCTACGGCTACGGCATCGTGTCGGCGCACTGCGAACCCGAGCAGAACAGCCTGGTGTCTTACTCGCTGAACCAGCATCGCCAACGTCGCGACCAAGTGATCGCGATGCTCGGCGGCCGATCGGTCAAGGCCCCGGTGGCCGCCGCGGGCTACCAGTTGCCGATGCCGGTGAACAACCCAACCGACGCGAACAGGTTGGCCGCGCGGATGGAAAAGGACACCGAGGTGGCCTGGCGCGCGGTGATCGAGCAGGCGCAGACGCCAGAGGATCGCACGTTCGGCGTGACCGCGCTGACTCAGAGCGCCGTGCTGGCCGCCCGCTGGAATCAGGTGCTGGGCGTCAACCCGATCACCACGGCGTTTCCCGGCGCCGACTAACCGCCTGAGAGGGCCACGGTGATGTCGGTGGCCAGCCCGGCGCCGACCGCCAGTTCGCGAGCCTCACCGGTGAACCGATTGCGCAACTCGACCGTCCCGTCCGCCCAGCCGCGGCCCACCACGACGATCCACGGCACACCGAGCAGCTCGGCGTCTTTGAACTTCACCCCGGGCGAGGCCTGGCGGTCATCGAGCAGCACCTCGATGCCCAGCCGATCCAGATCGGCCGCCAGCGCAGTTGCCCCGGTACGCGCCTGCGGATCCTTGTTGGCGATCACCAGATGCACGTCGAACGGCGCGACTTCGGACGGCCATCGCAACCCGAGGTCGTCGTGGTGTTGTTCGGCGATGACCGCTACCAGCCGGGAGACGCCGAGCCCGTAGGAACCCATCGTCAGCCGCACCGGCTTGCCGTCCTCGCCGAGCACGTCGACGGTGAAGGCATCGGTGTATTTGCGGCCGAGCTGGAAGATGTGACCAATCTCGATCCCACGAGCCGATACCAGCGGGCCGGCGCCGTCCGGAGATGGATCGCCGTCGCGGATGTCGGCGGCCTCGATGGTGCCGTCGGCGGTGAAGTCGCGGCCGGCGACCAACCCGACGACGTGCTGCCCTGGCTTGTCGGCGCCGGTGATCCAACTGGTGCCGTCCACCACCCGCGGGTCGAGGAGATAACGAATATCGTTGTCTTGCAACGACTTCGGTCCGATATATCCCTTCACCAAGAACGGATATTTAGCGAAGTCGGCGTCGTCGAGCAATGCGTACTCGGCGGGTTCGAGCGCAGCGCCGAGCCGTTTCTCGTCGACCTCGCGGTCTCCGGGAAGCCCTATCCCCAGCAGCTCCCAGTCGCCGCCGGGTTGGCGCACCTTGAGCAGAACGTTCTTCAGCGTGTCGGCGGCCGTGACATTGCGACCCAGGTCGGCGCCGTTGGCCCACTCGACCAGCGTCGCGATGGTCGGAGTGTCGCCGGTGTCGTGGACGACCGACTCAGGCAGTTCGTCGATCGGCAGGGCCTCAGGACGCGCGGTGACCACAGCCTCGACGTTGGCGGCGTACCCCGACTCCAGGCACCGCACGAAGGTGTCCTCGCCGACGGGGCTCTCGGCCAGGAACTCCTCGGACGCCGACCCGCCCATCGCGCCGGATACCGCGGACACAATGACGTATCGCACTTGCAGGCGGTCGAAAATCCGCTGGTAGGCCTCGCGGTGTGCGTGGTAGGCCGTCTTGAGCCCGTCGTCGTCGATGTCGAACGAATAGGAGTCCTTCATCACGAACTCGCGTACCCGCAGAATGCCGGCCCGGGGTCGGGCCTCGTCGCGGTACTTGATCTGGATCTGGTAGAGCGCCAGCGGAAAGTCTTTGTAGGAGCTGTACTCCCCTTTCACCGTCAGCGCGAAGAGTTCCTCGTGGGTCGGCGCGAGTAGATAGTCGTTGCCGCGGCGGTCTTTCAGGCGAAAAATACCGTCGCCGTACTCGGTCCAGCGGTTGGTCGTCTCGTATGGCGCGCGCGGCAGCAGTGCCGGGAAGAGGATCTCCTGTCCGCCGATCGCGTTCATCTCTTCCCGGACGACGCGTTCGATGTTGCGCAGCACCCGCAGCCCCAACGGCAGCCAGCTATACAGGCCGGGCGCGATCGGTCGGATGTAGCCGGCCCGGATCAACAGCTTGTGGCTAGCGATTTCGGCATCAGCGGGGTCGTCTCGCAGCGTGCGCAAGAACAGCTCGGACATCCGGGTGATCACAGCGGGCCAGCCTAGCGGCGATCGCTCCTCAAATTATTTCCGCCTCGAGATCGACGTGAGAGTCGACGGCAGCGCGAAAATCGACTCTCACGTCGATCTCGGCGCAAACAGCGGGACGAGCTACAGCTCGCCGGCGTCGATGGCGTCCTTGACTTCCTGCGCGTGCGCCACCTGCTCGGCGGTGTAGCCGATGAGCAGGGAAACTGCCCCGACGACGACGGCCACGCCGGCGACCCACAGCAGGCCGTAGGTGTAGCCGTGGTCGAGCGCATGCAACTGCACCTTGTTCATGTTTTTCACCGGGCCGGTGGTGCCACCCAGATACAGCGTGCGTGAGGTAATGACAGCCTGGATGATCGCCAACACCACTGGGCCGCCGAGGTTTTGCAGCATCAGCGTGATCGCGGAGGTGGGTCCGATCCGGTCGAAGCCGACACCGGCGATCGCCGAGAGCGCCAGCGGGATGATGATCATCCCGATCCCGATCCCGCCGACGGTGATCAGCACCACCAAGTCGAGGTAGGGCATGTTGCCGTCGAGCGTCGAACCGTAGAGCATCGCACCCAGCAGCAGGATGCCGCCGCTGATCACCACGACCCGCGGCGGGAACCACGACACCAGCTGCGAGGAGCCACCCATGCCGATGCCCAGCGCGATCGCGAACGGGATAAAGCCCACGCCAGCTCGCAGCGCGCTGTAGCCCATGATGTCCTGCACGTACAGCCCGATCAGCACCGTCAGGGTAAACAGCACGCCGCCGCCCAGGAAGATGGCGACGAAGGTGGCCAGCCGGTTGCGGTCGAAGAACAGGTCGAACGGCACGATGGGGTTCTCGGCGGAACGCTCCACGATGGCGAACGCGATGAAAGCGGCCAGGGCCACCGCACCGGAACCGATGGTGGTCAGCGAGATCCAGCCGTTCTCGGGTCCCATCGAGAACGCGAAAACGGCGGCGGTGCACGTCAATGTGGCCAGCACAGCTCCGGTGGCATCCAGCTTCATCCGTTCCCGGTGGGTTTCCCGCAGCGTGGTGCGGGACAGGTAGATCATCACCAGCCCGATCGGCACGTTGACCAGGAACGCCAACCGCCACGACATCTCGGTGAGCGCGCCGCCGACCACCAGACCCATCACCGAGCCGATGCCGGTCATCGCGCCGAACACCGCCATTGCGGCGTTGCGCGCGGGCCCCTTCGGGAAGGTGGTAGCCACCAGCGCCAAGCCGGTCGGCGAGGCGATCGCAGCCCCGATGCCCTGCAGCAATCGGGCAGTGACCAGGGTGAAGTCGTCCCATGCGATGCCACACAGCGCGGAGGCGATGGTGAACAACGCGACGCCGACGATGAAGGTGCGCTTTCGGCCGATGGTGTCGCCTAACCGGCCGCCGAGCAGCATCAGACCACCGAAGGTCAGCACGTAGGCGGTGATCACCCAGCTTCGGCCGGCGTCGGACAGCCCGAGCTCGTTTTGAATCTTCGGCAGCGCGACGATCGCGATGGTGCCGTCCATCGTCGCCATCAACTGCATCCCGCCGATCGCGACGACCGCGGCGATAAACCGCCGCGACAGCATCCACGATGGATTCGACCTGTTTGTGGAGTTCACGGC